>NZ_JAUTAG010000001.1:3333664-3636724 GCF_030818255.1 Microbacterium sp. SORGH_AS_0969 | reverse complement strand
TGCCGTCGGCCCCCTCGTCGCGCAGGGTGTGCGCACGCTCGGCCCGACGTACAACCACGCCAATCGCGCGGGCGGCGGCTGCCTCGACGCGGTCGACGACGGTCTCACCGCGTGGGGCCGCGACCTCGTGGCCGAGATGAACCGTCGCGGGATGGTGCCGGACGGCTCGCACGTCGGCGCGCGCACGACGCTCGACATGTGCGCCGTGTCGGCCCGTCCCGTGGTGTTCAGTCACTCCAACATGCGCGCGGTCTGGGACCACCCCCGCAACATCACCGACGATCAGGCGCGAGCGGTCGCCGACACCGGGGGAGTCGTCGGCATCACCGGTGTCGGTATCTTTCTCGGACCGAACACCGCCACCCTGGATGCCATGGTCCGCCACCTCGAGTACGCCGTCGAGGTCGTCGGCATCCGCCACGTCGGCGTCAGCACCGACTTCTCGTTCGACTGGCGGACGTTCCGCGACACGATCGCCGAGTCGCCGGAGCTGTACGACGACAGCTACACGCGGTGGGGACCCATGGAGTGGATGCCGCCCGAGACCTTCGTCGGCCTCGGCTCCGCGCTCGCCGCGAGAGGATGGACCGACGCCGACACCGCCGCCGTGCTCGGCGGGAACTTCCGCCGCGTGGCGGCCGAGAGCTGGGAGCCCCTGGAATGACCGATCTCCGAGACGGGGCCGCTCTGCGCCCCGCCCGTGCCGGCGACGAAGAGGGCATCCTCGCGTGCATCCAGGCGCTCGCCGGCTACGAGAGAGAACCGGATGCCGTCGACAACACGGCCGAGATGATCCGGGCGACGCTGTTCGGCGACGATCCCCGCGCGTTCGCATTCGTCGTGGAGCGGGACGGGGAGATCCGCGCGATCGCCATCTGGTTCCTCACGTACTCGACATGGACCGGCCGTCACGGCATCTGGCTCGAAGACCTCTACGTGCACGAGCAGTACCGGTCGTCCGGCTACGGCGTGGCCCTGTTGGCCGCGCTCGCCGCCGAATGCATCGACAAGGACTACTCGCGCCTGGAGTGGACGGTGCTCGACTGGAACGAGCCTGCGATCGGCTTCTATCGCGCGCTCGGCGCCGAGGCGATGGACGAGTGGACGACGAGGCGCGTGACCGGCGACGCCCTGACCGCGCTCGCCGCTCGCGGCGCGAGCCGCTAGTCCGCGACGATCTCGACCTTGAAGCCTGCCGCGTTCTCGATCCACCCCGCGTAGTGCTGCGGTCCGCCGGCGTGCGGATAGCGGTCGGCGTACAGGGGATTCCACCCGTGCGCGGGGGCGTCGACCATCACGGCGTCCACCTCGGCGGGCGTCCCGCCCTCGAAAGCGAGATGGTTCACGCCGGGCCGTCGGCGATCGTGCGGGGCGTCGACCGTGTTCGGTGTCGTCGTCACCGAGATGTACGCGCCGGCGGCGGTGAAGGTCGCCCCACCGGGCCACTCGGCATCCGTCGTCCATCCGAGGCGGGTGAAGAGCCAGATCCAGTCGGTCAGGCCGTCGGGGTGGGCGATCCAGATGTCGAGGTGGTGGAGGCCGGGCATACGTCCAGTCTGCCGGGAGTCAGCGCCGGTCCGCTCAGCCCGCGAGGTCGGCGAGCACGGCCTCGGCGGCTCGCTGGCCCGACACGAGCGCTCCCTGGATCGACGCGGTGTCGCGGTGATCGCCGGCCACATACCGCCCGTCGCCGAGGCGCACCGGGCGGCGCAGCCGCAGCGGCGGGTCCTGCGCCGGCAGAGCGCGAGCGACGTCGTCACGCCGGAGGAGTCGCCACGGTCGGGTGTCGGTCTCCCAGATCTCGGCGAGCTGGCTCCGGATGCCATCCTCCGTCGCCGCGGAGGGCATCACGCAGGTCGCCTGGACGAGGTGCTGTCCCCGCGGAGCGTAGGTCGGGGCGGTGTTCGTCATGATCGCGGTGTTCACGATCGGGCCGCGTCGTCGCCCGTCGACGCGGAGCGCAGCGTCCTTGCTCGGTGCGTCGTCGGTGGCGAACCACCACGTCTGCAGGCCACGCGGGCGCGGCAGCGCGACATCGAGCGCCGGGTCGAGCCCGGTCGCGATCACCACGGCGCGGGCGGTGACGGCATCCCGTCCCTCGATGCCCACGTGCCAACCGGACCCCCGGGGCCGGGTGGAAACCACCCGATGACCGACCCGGATGCCGGCCCCGGCGCGGCGCGCCGTGTCGGCGAGCTGCGCGGGAAGAGCGCCGATCCCCGCGGCGGGGACCCCCGGACGGCCGAGCGCGAAGCTGCGCACGAGCAGCCGGACGAACGCGTCGGAGGTCTGTTGCCGGTCGTCGGCGAGGACCCCGGCGAGGAAGGGCTCGAGCACGCTCTCGCGCAGGGGGCCTCGGAGCCCCGCGCGGTCCCACGCTTCTTCGAGCGTGCGGTCGGCGCCGTCCTTCGCCGCGCGGGCCGAGACCACGGTCGGCGCCGCCCAACGGGCGAGCGCGGCGAGATCGGCGGGCCGCACGAGCCCGCTGGCCAGCGTCTCGGGGAGCGAGAAGGGGGGTCGCACGGGATGGGCCAGACGGACGACCCGGTCCTCGAGCCGCACGCCGACCGCGACGGGGAAGCGCCGGAGCGCGAGCGCGTCGACATCGACCCACCGACGGATGGACGGGTACGCCGGATTGAGCACGTGGAAGCCGAGGTCGAGGCGGAAGCCGTCCACGATGTCGGTCCGCTCACGTCCGCCGACGGTCTCGCCCGCCTCGAGGACCACGACATCGCGGCCGGCGTGGGCGAGGCGGGTCGCGCAGCGCAGCCCCGCGAGCCCCGCGCCGATGACGATGACGTCGTACGCGCTCATGGGGCGAGCCTAGGCATCGCCCTGCCGGCGGAAGCGGGGGTTGCGCGCGTCAGGGCCGGGGCGCGATGGCCGCGGCGACGCGGTCGAGGGCGCCCGGCACGAGCGAGAAGTACGCCCAGGTGGCGCGCTTCTCGCGGGTGAGGATGCCGGCATCCACCAGCACCTTGGTGTGGTGTGACACCGTCGGTTGCGACAGGCCCAGCGGCTCCTGCAGGTCGCACGCGCACGTGGCGCCGGCATCCTGAGCGGCGATGATCGACACGATCCGCAGGCGGGCGGGATCGGCCAGCGCCTTGAGCGTCTTCGCGAGGGTCTCCGCCTCTGCCGGTGCCATCGCGGCATCGCCCGACGACACGCAGCACGGGGCGTCGAGCAGAGGCAGGGCGGTACCGGGAGTCATGGCATCCATCATTCTCAGAATATCGAGGAACGTCAATATTGACGTGCGTCGATGTTCTGCGTCATGCTGTTCCCGTTCGCCCCGACCCGAAGGAAGCGTGATGTCCGACACCGCCACCATCCTCTTCGTCTGCGTGCACAACGCCGGCCGTTCGCAGATGGCCGCCGGCTACGCCCGCGCCCTAGGCGGCGAGCGCGTCCGCGTGCTGTCGGGCGGGAGCGCACCGGGTGACGCCCTCAACCCGATGGCGGTCGCGGCCATGGCCGAGGAGGGCATCGACATCAGTGCCGAGGTGCCGCAGCTGCTGATCACCGACGACGTGCGCGCGTCCGACGCGGTCATCACGATGGGCTGCGGGGACGCGTGCCCGATCTTCCCCGGCAAGCGCTACGAGGACTGGGAACTGACCGATCCGGCGGGCAAGGGCCTCGACGAAGTCCGCCCGATCCGCGATGACATCAAGGCGCGTGTCACCACGCTGCTGCGTGAGCTGGGGGTCGAGGCGTGAGCCTCACCCTCACGGTCCCGCCGCGGCCCGAGGTCGACCGTCGCGCGGGTCTTCCCGTCGCGGTCATCGGCGCAGGGCCGGTCGGCTTGGCTGCCGCCGCTCACCTGATCGAGCGCGGGCTGCCAGTGGTCGTCTTCGAGGCGGGCGACGCCGCCGGCGCGGCCGTTCGCGAATGGGGCCACACGCGCCTCTTCTCGCCGTGGCGCTATGTCGTCGACGCCGCAGCTCGCCGTCTGCTCGAGGCCGAGGGGTGGACCGCTCCGGATGCCGAGGGCCTGCCCACCGGCGACGAGCTGATCGACCGTTACCTCGAACCCCTCGCGCGCACCGCCGCCCTGGCATCCGTCGTCCACTACCGAACGCGCGTGGAGGCCGTGTCGAGGCAGGGCATGGACCGCACGCGGTCCGCCGGACGCGCTGCTGCGCCGTTCACGCTGCGACTGCGGACGAACGACGGCGTGACGGATGCCACGGCTCGGGCCGTCATCGACACCTCGGGCACGACGAGCTCTCCGCATTCGCTGTTGGCGTCGGGTCTCGCCCCCGAAGGTGACCTCGGCGACCGGGTGACGACGGCGCTTCCCGACGTACGGGGACGCGACCGTGTCCGCTTCATCGGCCGCCGTGTGCTCGTCGTCGGCGCCGGCCACTCGGCGGCGAACACCCTGATCGCGCTCGCCGCACTCGCCGACGAAGACCCCGCGACGCGCGTGTCGTGGGCCGTGCGCACCGAAGCCACGGCGCGGCTCGCCGCCGACGCGGCCGACGACCTCGCCGCGCGCGGACGCCTCGGCACGGCGGTGCACCGTCTGGTCGTCGACGGGCGTGTCGAGCAGATCGCCTCGTTCGAGATCGATGATGTTCGGCTGTCCGACGCCGGAGTTCGCGTGAGCGGTCGACGCGCAGGCGAGGCGTTCGCGGTCGCGGTGGACGTGATCGTCAATGCCACCGGATTTCGCCCCGACCTGTCGATGCTGGCCGAGATCCGCCTCGGTCTCGACGAGATTGTGGAGGCGCCGCGTGCCCTCGCCCCGCTCATCGACCCGAACGTGCACTCGTGCGGGTCGGTGCCGCCGCACGGCGTCGCCGAGCTCACCCACCCCGAGCCCGACTTCTACCTCGCAGGCATGAAGTCGTACGGTCGAGCGCCCACATTCCTGCTGCTCACCGGGTACGAGCAGGTGCGATCGATAGCCGCCGAGCTCGCAGGTGACCGGGTGGCGGCGCGGCAGGTCGATCTCGTGCTGCCCGAGACGGGCGTGTGCACGACCGACGCGGGGTCCTGCTGCGCGTGAGCACGACGGTGCGCCCGTTGGCCGAGGCGGATTGGCCGGAGGTGCATCGCATCTATGCGGAGGGCATCGCGACCGGTCACGCCACGTTCGAAGCGGCACCCCCGGCGACCTGGGTCGACTTCGCGACGGGGAAGCTCGACGCGCACCGCTTCGTCGCGGTCATCGACGGTCGAATCACGGGCTGGGCGGCTGTGTCGGCCGTGTCGTCACGGCCGGTCTACCGCGGGGTCGTCGAGCACTCCGTCTATGTCGAGGCCGACGGTCGAGGACAGGGAATCGGGCATGCACTGCTCGACGCGGTCATCGATTCGACCGAGGCCGACGGTATCTGGACGATCCAGGCGTCGATCTTTCCTGAGGACACCGCGTCGCTCGCTCTTTACGCCCGCCACGGCTTCCGCACGGTCGGAACGCGCGAGCGGATCGGACGAGACGTGGCCGGCCGCTGGCGCGACACCGTGCTCATCGAGAGGCGCAGCCACCGGGTATGACAAGGGCCCGGATGCCATGGCATCCGGGCCCCGGAAACGCTTACGCGGAGGCTTCCTCACGCTTGGGCAGCACCCAACCGGGGCGCACGAAGTGGCACGTGTACCCGTTCGGGATGCGCACGAGGTAGTCCTGGTGCTCGGGCTCGGCCTCCCAGAAGGGCGCCTCGGGCTCGATCGTCGTGACGACCTTGGCGGGCCAGATGCCGGACGCGTCGACGTCGGCGATCGTGTCGCGGGCGACCTTCTCCTGCTCGGGGGAGAGCGGGAAGATCGCGGAACGGTAGCTCGTGCCGATGTCGTTGCCCTGACGGTTCAGCGTCGAGGGGTCGTGGATCTGGAAGAAGAACGCCAGGATGTCGCGGTACGACGTCCGGGTCGGGTCGAAGACGATCTCGACGGCCTCCGCGTGACCGGGGTGGTTGCGGTAGGTGGCGTGGTCGTTCTGGCCGCCGGTGTAGCCGACGCGTGTGTCGAGCACGCCGGGCTGCCGGCGGATGAGGTCTTCGACGCCCCAGAAGCAGCCGCCGGCGAGGACGGCGGTCTCGGTGCCGGGGCGGCGGGTGATCTCGCCGGTGTCGGTGGGTCCGCTGGTCATGGTGTGGCTCCTTTTGCGGTTGCGGAAAGAGAAGAGGTTCATGAGACGCGGCTCTCCGGGAACAGCGCGCGGTAGGCGCCGTATCCCTGCGCCTCGAGCTCGGCGACGGGCACGAATCGGAGGGCGGCCGAGTTCATGCAGTATCTCAGCCCGCCGGCCTGGCGAGGGCCGTCGTCGAAGAGGTGGCCCAGGTGGCTGTCGGCTCCCGCCGAGCGCACCTCGGTGCGCGTCATCCACAGACTCCGATCCGTCTTGGTCACGACGGCGTCGTCATCGATCGGCTTGGTGAAGCTCGGCCAGCCCGAGCCGCTCTCGAACTTGTCGGTCGAGGAGAACAGCGGCTGTCCTGACACGACATCGACGTAGATGCCGTCCTCGTGGTTGTCCCAGTACTCGTTGCGGAACGGCGGCTCGGTGGCGTCGTCCTGCGTGACGGCGAACTGGCGGTCGGTGAGGCGGCCCAGCGCCTCCGACGTCTTCCGGTACTCCGTGCTCACGGTTCGTATCCTCTCGTCTCGACGCCCGGGAGCGGGCGTCACACAAGAGAACGCGGCGCCCGCGCTTTTTGGTCCCTCGGGGCTGGGAGCGGGCTGTGAGTTCTCAGGAGTCCCGGATGCCGAGGGCAAGCCCCGTGGTTCTCATCGGCGCGCGCATTAGCGTGGCGCTCATCGACCAGGAGGTACGCATGACCCGCACCATCGTCATCACCGGCGCCAGCGACGGCATCGGTGCCGCGTCGGCGAAGCAGCTGAACGATCTCGGTGAAGAGGTGGTGGTGGTCGGCCGCAATCCCGAGAAGACCGCTCGCGTCGCGCGGACCCTCGGTGTCGATTCCTTCGTCGCGGACTTCACCGACCTGGCGCAGGTGCGTGAGCTCGCGGCATCCCTTCTCGAGCGATACCCGCGCATCGACGTGCTGGCGAACAACGCCGGGGGAGTGTTCGGCCGGCGTACCCTCACGACCGACGGGTACGAGACGACGTTCCAGGTGAACCACCTCGCTCCGTTCTTGCTCACCAACCTGCTGCGGGAGCGGCTCGTCGACTCGCGGGCATCCGTGATCCAGACCTCGAGCGCCGCCGCGAAGCTCTTTCCGCGCTTCGACATCGACGACTTGCAGGGTGAGCGGCACTACTCCTCCACGGCGGCGTACGGCAACGCGAAGCTCGCGAACGTGCTGTTCACGAAGGAGCTGAACCGGCGCTTCGGCGAGTTCGGCGTCTCGGTCGTGGCGTTCCACCCCGGTGTCATCGCCTCGAACTTCGGCTCGTCGAGCGACGGGCCGTGGAAGTTCTTGTATTCCGGTCCGCTCGCGAAGCGGTTGATGACCTCGACCTCGGTCGGCGGAGCGCGGTTGACGTGGCTCGCCCTCGGCAAGCCCGGTGTCGACTGGGAGCCGGGCGGCTTCTACGCGAACAACAAGCCCGCCAAGACGAACCGCATCGCCGACGACCCGGTGATCGCGCGACAGCTCTGGGAGCGCAGTGCCGTTCTGACCGACCTGTCGGACTGACGTCGTCATCGCCGACCGCATGGGGGCGAAGGGTCAGCGCGTGAGCCCCCGCGGGGGTTCGACCTCCCACCCGAGGCGTTCGAGCGCGTCGTGCAGGCGTCGTGCCTGCGCCCACGCGACCTCCCTCGACACGTCGGAGTAGACGTCGATCGCGAAAGGCGGCGGATCGGCGAACTTCGGGATCTCGACCTCGGCCCAGGCGTGCGGGGCGAGCCAGACACGGGGGCGGGAGGTGCCCGCGTCCTCGATGCCCCCGTCGGCGGCGAAGGCGATGACGTCGAGCGCGTCGAGCTTGGTGATGGGCATGTCCACGACGAGCGTGACCGCGTGCAGCGAGTCGGACATGGCGTTACCTCCCGTCCCCTCATCCTCACACGGGGATCGCCTCCCGGGTCGGGTTCGCCGGGACGGCATGACGATGCCGACACGTCGTCTTGAGCAGTCGGGGATCGTGCGCAGCGACCTGCGCACGATCCCCGGTGGAGGGGCGACCGGAGCGGGCGTGCCGATGACCCTGAATCTGACCATCTTCGACACCGCGAACGGCGACGATCCTTTCGCCGGTGCCGCCGTGTACGTCTGGCATTGCGACACCGAGGGACGCTCCTCGATGTACTCGTCCGGGATCGAGGACGAGAGCTACCTGCGCGGGGTCCGAGTCGTCGGGGCCGACGGCATCGTGTCCTTCACGTCGATCTTCCCCGGCTGCTCCGACGGTCGCTGGCCCCACATCCACTTCGAGGTCTATCCGAACGTGGATGCCATCACCGATGCGTCCAACGCGATCGCGACGTCGCAGGTCGCCCTGCCGCAGGTCGCGTGCGCCGTGGTGTACGCGGACGCGGCGTACCCGTCGTCGGCATCCAACCTCTCCCGAGTCTCGCTCGACAGCGACAACGTCTTCGGCGACGACGGGGGAGCACTCGAGCTCGCCACCGCCACGGGCGACAACTCCTCCGGCTGGACCGTCTCCCTGGGGGTCCGCGTCGACACGGCCACGACCCCGGCCGCGGGTGCCGCACCCGGGCGGCGCTGACCCGAATCCGCCAGGAAAGCCTCCGATGCCGCGGAGAAGGAGGCTTTGGGCTCGGAGAGGGCCTCTTCCGCGACCGCGCCCGACGGTGCCTGTGTCGACGCCCCGATCGAGGGCAGGTGGCCGGCGAGGCAGGAGAGGAGGATCGATCGGACGACGCGCTCGGTAGCCTCGACCCATGTCCTCCCCCCGCGCGCAACTGGAGAACCTCGTCCGTCGCCCGCACGCCGGCGACTTCGCCGCCCTGCACGCTCTGCCCGTCGAGGGGGAGGCGCGAGCCGCCGCGGTGCTCATCCTGTTCGGTGTCCTCGACGGCATCCCGAGCCTCCGCGAGGCGGTTCACGTGCCGAGCGACCTGGACGTCCTCCTCCTCGCCCGCGCCAGCACCCTTCGAGCGCACCCGGGCCAGGTCGCGTTCCCGGGCGGCCGTGTTGACCCCGGAGACGCGGATGCCGTGGCCGCGGCGTTGCGCGAAGCCCGCGAGGAGACAGGGCTCGATCCCGACGGGGTCGATGTGCTGGGGACGCTCCCGGCCGTACCGCTCGCGTTCTCGCGGCACGAGGTGACCCCGGTGATCGGCTGGTGGTCGCGCCCGACATCGGTTCGCGCGGTCGACAGGGCAGAGTCGGCCGAGGTGTTCCGCGCCCCCGTGGCGGACCTTCTCGATCCGGACCGTCGCGGGTCGACGGTCATCCGACGCGAGGGACGGGTGTGGCGGGGACCGGCGTTCGCGCTCGAGACGGCCGGCGGTCCGCAGACAGTCTGGGGCTTCACCGCGATGGTGCTGGACGGACTGTTCGATCTGCTCGGCTGGACCGAACCGTGGGATGCCGCTCGCGAGATCGCGCTGCCCGAGCAGGCGCCGACGGCTCCTCCCCACCCCGCGGATCTTTAGCGTCTTCCCCGCGGTTCGTCATCCGCGATGTGCACGGGCGCGGGGATCGCTAGCGTGGACATCGTGACTGCGCCTATCGACCCCACCACCACCGCCGCCTGGTCCCGCCTCTCCGCGTTGCGCGACTCGTTCCAGCCCGACCTCCGCGGCTGGTTCGCCGCGGACGCCGACCGGGTCCGGGACCTCACCCGCACGGTCGGCGACCTGCACGTCGACCTGTCGAAGAACCTCGTGACCCCCGAGGTGCTCGACGCCCTCATCGACCTCGCCGGTGAGACCGGCGTGCGTGAACGCTTCGCCGAGATGCTGCGCGGTGCACACCTGAACACCAGCGAGGATCGCGCGGTCCTGCACACGGCGCTGCGTCGCCCCGCCGGAGCGGAACCGGCACTGGTCGTCGACGGGCAGCAGGTCGACCACGACGTGCACGAGGTGCTCGATCGTCTCAGCGCCTTCGCCGACCGCGTGCGCTCGGGGGAGTGGCGCGGCGTGACCGGCAAGAAGGTCACGACCGTCGTCAACATCGGTATCGGCGGCAGCGACCTCGGACCCGTCATGGTCTACGAGGCGCTCCTTCCCTACGCCGACGCCGGTGTGCACGCCCGCTTCGTCTCCAACATCGATCCGACCGACATCGCTCAGAAGACCGCCGACCTCGACCCCGAGACGACGCTCTTCATCGTCGCCTCCAAGACCTTCACCACCCTCGAGACGCTGACGAACGCTCGGCTCGCTCGCGATTGGTTGTGGGAGAAGCTCGCCGCGGCGGGGGCGATCGACGACACCGACGCCGCACGCACCGACGCTGTGGCGCACCACTTCGTCGCCGTTTCGACCGCGCTCGACAAGGTGGCGGCCTTCGGGATCGATCCCGCGAACGCCTTCGGCTTCTGGGACTGGGTCGGCGGCCGCTACTCGGTCGACTCCGCGATCGGTCTGTCGCTGGCGATCACACTCGGCCCCGACGCCTTCCGGGATCTCCTCGCCGGTTTCCACACGGTCGACGAGCACGTGGCATCCACCCCGGTCGAGCAGAACGTGCCCGTCCTCATGGGACTGCTCAACGTCTGGTACACGAACTTCCTCGGCGCGCAGTCGCACGCCGTGCTGCCGTACGCGCAGCAACTGCACCGTTTCGCCGCGTACCTCCAGCAGCTCACGATGGAGTCGAACGGTAAGTCCGTGCGCTGGGACGGCACCCCGGTGACCACCGACACCGGCGAAGTGTTCTGGGGCGAGCCCGGCACCAACGGCCAGCACGCGTTCTACCAGCTGATCCACCAGGGCACGCGTCTCATCCCCGCCGACTTCATCGCCTTCGTCAACCCGGCCTACCCCCTGGCCGACGACGGCCGAGATGTGCACGGACTGTTCCTCGCGAACTTCCTCGCCCAGACCAAGGCGTTGGCGTTCGGGAAGACGGCTGAAGAGGTCGAGGCCGAGGGGACGACGGGTGCCCTCGTCGCCGCTCGGACCTTCCCGGGCAACCGGCCGACCACGTCGATCTTCGCGCCCTCGCTCACCCCTGCCGTTCTCGGCCAATTGATCGCCCTGTACGAGCACATCACCTTCACGCAGGGCACGATCTGGGGTATCAACTCGTTCGACCAGTGGGGCGTGGAGCTCGGCAAGCAGCTCGCCCTGCAGATCGCCCCGGCGATCGAGGGCGACGACGACGCTCTCGCTGCCCAGGATGCCTCGACGGCCGCGCTCCTCGCGTACTACCGCGACCACCGCGCCTGAGAATTCGGGCTGATCCGCGATTTTTTCCGTCGCGGATCAGCCCGCTTTCCCCGCGTCGCGGGGGCCCGAGTCGCGTCGCTGACGAGCCGTTCAACCCGCACTCGAACGTTTGTGAAGAAATGCCAGGTCAAGGGCGCGAAATTTTCGACGCCGCGCGCGTGACCCGCGAAGTCTCGCGACGCCTCGATCTTCGACGAGGCGTGGTCTCTCCCGCCTGCCCCCTCCCACGACCCTCCCAGGTAACGAAGAGATAACGCTCAGAACAGCCACCCACACTCGGGGACTTGTGTCGACCCGACGGCACAACACCCGCGCTCCACCCGAGAGCGCGCCCCCGACGAAAGTGCTCTTTTGCTGCGTTCCGACCTCAAGCTCGTTCCCGTCCATCGCGCCCGTCGTACTCTCGCCACCGCGGCGACCTGTGCGGGCCTCGCCCTCGGCATGATCGCCACCACCGGTCTCGCCGTCGCGGCACCGCTCTCCCTGCCGGACGCCTCGGCGTCCGCGTTCAGCGCCCCCGCGGCGACGGCCTCACCCGCGACGATGCCGGTGGCGACGCTCGGCTCGACGCCGACGCTGCAGGCGGTCTCGGCATCCGCCGACACCGCCGCTGCCGACGCGCAGTCGGCGCTCTCCGGTGCCGCGTCCGTGCAGGCCGACATCGCGGCGGCGGGTCTGCCGCTGTCGGTCGGCGACACGGGCATCGACACCGCCGCGCTGAACGATGCGGTCGATCGTCTGTCGACCTCGGATCTGCTTCCCACGGTGCTCCTGCCGGCGCTCAGTCAGAACGCCGAGGTCGAGACGCAGCGCGTGAACGATCGCATCGCCGTTCTGCGTGGCAGCCTGAACGACGCTGTCGCGGCCAAGGCGGCGGCGGATGCCGCGGCTGAGGCGCAGCGCCAGGCGGAGGCCGCGGCTGCCGCCGAAGCCCGGCGGAAGGCGGATGAGGCCGCGGCCCTTGCGCGCCTCAACACGCCCGACGGTGCCAAGGAGTACGCCGCCCAGCTCGCCGCTCAGCAGTACGGGTGGGGCGACGACCAGTTCTCATGCCTCTCCTCCCTGTGGACCAAGGAGTCGGGCTGGAACTACCAGGCCTACAACCCCAGTGGCGCGACGGGTATCCCGCAGTCGCTCCCCGGTGACAAGATGGCGACCTTCGGCGACGACTGGCAGACCAACGCGGCGACCCAGATCAAGTGGGGTCTGGACTACATCTCCCGGGGGTACGGCACCCCGTGCGCCGCGTGGAGTCACTCGCAGGCGACCAACTGGTACTGAGAAAAACCTCCGCGATCGACCTCGACCGCGCCATAACGATATATCGTTATGTATCGCTGACTCAGATCGGGTCCGCGCGAAGGAGGTCGTCATGAGTGGTTCATTCCTGGGAGACGCGTTCGGCGGACGCGGCGGAAGCAACGCCCCCGGCTGGCCGGTGTCCAGCATCGTCGAGGAGGGCCTGGAGCAGCTGCGGGCGCAGTTCGAGCAGAAGACCGCGTCCGCACCCCGCATGAACAAGGGTGACGTGCGCTCGGCCGTGCTCTCGCTCCTGCTCGAGCAGCCGATGCACGGCTACCAGATCATCCGCGAGATCGAGGATCGCAGCGGCGGCTCGTGGAAGCCGAGCCCGGGTTCGGTGTACCCGACGCTCCAGCTGCTGACAGACGAAGGTCTCGTCCAGTCCGAGGAGTCGAACGGTCGCAAGACCTACTCGCTCACCGCCGAAGGCCGCGAGGCCGCCGGAGAAGAGACCACGGAACGCACCGCCCCGTGGGAGTCCGCGGGCTCGCGTGAGGGAGGTCGCATGACGGCGCTCCCCAAGGCCGGCGTCGAGCTCGCTCAGGCTGCCGCCCAGGTGGCACGCACGGGAGACAAGGAGCAGGTCGCGCAGGCCGTCGAGATCCTCGACGACGCCCGTCGCAAGCTCTACTCCATCCTCGCCCAGGGCTGAGGTTGCCCGTCCCCGGCGCGTGCCCTCGGCACGTCGGCATCCAGGAGTCCCGTTGACCGACGACGCCCTCATGCGTGCGCGCTACCGGCGCATCACGCGGTTCGCCGCGCGCTATCTCGTCCAGGCGTGGTGGTACGAGCTGTTCCTTCCGCGGTTCGGTCTCGGGTGGATCTCCGCCCGAGGCCGAACCCGGCGGCTCCTGCGCATCGCCCAGCGCTTCCACGTCCTCGCGGTCGATCTCGGCGGACTCATGATCAAGGTCGGGCAGTTCATGTCGTCGCGCCTCGACGTGCTTCCGCCGATCATCACGAAAGAACTCGAGGGCCTGCAGGACGAGGTGCCCGCCGTGCCTTTCGCCGAGATGCGCGAGCGCATCGAAGAAGAGCTCGGGATGCCGCTGACCCGCGCCTTCGCCTTCGTCGATGAGCGACCGCTCGCGGCGGCGTCGCTCGGGCAGGCGCACCGGGCGACGCTCACCGAGGCGATGGCGGAAGAGAGCGGACTCCGCGACGTCGTCGTCAAGGTCCAGCGCCCCGGAATCGACCGCATCGTCGACGTCGACCTCCGCGCCCTCCGCAAGGTCGGGCGGTGGCTCAGTAAGGTCTCGATCGTGTCGGATCGCGTCGACATGCCGGCCCTCGTCGAGGAGTTCGCCGTCACGAGCCTCGAAGAGATCGACTACCTCCACGAGGCGGCGAACTCCGAGCGTTTCGCCGCCGATTTCGCCCGTGACGGGGGCGTCGCCGTTCCCGCCGTGGCGTGGGAACGCACGACACGACGCGTGCTGACGCTCGAGGACGTGTCGGCGATCAAGGTCAACGACGTCGAGGCGCTCCGCGCCGCCGGGATCGATCCCTCCGAGGTGGCCGCACGGTTCGCCTCGGTGATGTTCGACCAGCTCTTCGAGGACGCGTTCTTCCACGCCGATCCGCATCCCGGCAACGTGTTCGTGACCCCGCTGTCGACTCCGGATGCCGCCACTTCGGACTGGCGCTTCACGTTCATCGACTTCGGCATGATGGGCGAGGTCCCGCCCGGACTCCGGCGTGGTCTTCGGCGCGTCCTGATCGCCGCGGCCTCCCGCGACGGCAAGGGCCTGGTCGACGGCATCCGTGACATCGGCGTCCTCCTTCCCTCCGCCGACACCGTGCAGCTCGAGCGGGCGATGACCCAGCTTTTCTCCCGCTTCGGCGGCATGGGCTTCGCCGAGCTGCAAGAGGTCGACCCGCGGGAGTTCCGCGCCTTCGCCGTCGAGTTCGGCGACGTGGTGCGCACGCTCCCGTTCCAGCTGCCCGAGAACTTCCTCTTGATCGTCCGTGCGATGTCGCTCACGAGCGGCATGTGCAGCGCTCTCGACCCTGCTTTCAACATCTGGGATGCCGTCGAGCCCTACGCGCAACGCCTCATCCGCGAAGAGAGCGGCAACACCGCCCAAGCGCTCGTGCGCGAGGTCGGAGCGGTCGCCGCCGTCACGGCGCGTCTCCCGCGCCGTCTCGACACGTTGATCTCGCGGTTCGAAGAGGGAGCCGTCTCGGTACAGACGCCGCGCATCGAGCGCCGATTGCGCGATCTCGAGCGGATGATCCGTCGCGTCGTCTCGGCGGTCCTGTTCACCGGGCTCCTGATCGGCGGAATCCTGCTCCAACCCGAGCAGGGTTTCTGGGGCACGACCCTCGTGGTCGCCTCGGTCGCGCCGCTGTCGCACGCTCTGCTCGCGGGGTTCGTCGCCCGCCGCAACGGCGGCTGAACGGGCAGCGGTCCTTCTTAGACTGTCCCGGTGCGACCCGATCCTGCACGCCCGCTCGCGGGGTGGACCTTCGACGGAACGCTTCGTGCCTACCAGGCGGCGGCGTTGCGGCGGGTCGATGTCGACGCGGGGGAGCCGCTGCACCTCGTCGCACCGCCCGGGTCCGGCAAGACCCTCGTGGGGCTGCTGCTGGCAGCCCGACGGGGCAAGAAGACGGTGGTCTTCGCGCCGACGCTCGCGATCAGAGACCAATGGGTCACGGCGGCGCGAGCGCTCGCGCACGACGACGCGGCGGTCTCGGGCGATCCGACCGCTCCGGCCGACCTCACCGCGCTGACCTACCAGTCGATCAGCGTGCTCGACTCCGTTTCGCCGTTCGCGGGTCTTGCGCGGGGCAGGTGGCTCGAGGAGCTCGAGGCTGACGACCGGTCGCCCGATGCCGCGACAGCCTGGCTCGACGCGCTGGCCGAGAGCAATCCCGTCGCGTACCGGCGAGGCATCCGCGCCCGTGCCCGAGCCGTCCGCCGGACGCTGTCGCGACAGGATGCCACCGTCCTCGCCGCTGCGCTCCACCCCAACGCGCGCGACCTCATCGATCGCCTCGTGGCAGAAGGCGTCGAGACGATCGTGCTCGACGAGTGCCACCATCTCCTCGACCATTGGGCGCTCGTCGTCGCAGCCCTGATCGCGCGGCTCCGGGCCGCGGGCCGCGAGCCGTTGGTCATCGGTCTGACCGCGACTCTGCCGACTCCCGACGACGCCGACGAGTACGACAATTACCTCTCCCTGCTCGGCGAGGTCGATCTCGAGGTGCCCGTGCCGGCGGTGGTTCGCGAGGGCGACCTCGCCCCGTATCGCGAGCTCATCCACGTCGTCGAGCCCACCGCGGAGGAGCGGCTGTTCCTGAGCGCCCACGCCGAGGCTCTCGAGGTCGCCCTGCGCACGAGCTTCGCCGTCGGTTCCGGACGCGCGAGTCTGCTCGGCATCCTGCAACCGGCGGTCGGCGGCGCGGGCGCCGATGACATCGATGGCGGGCTCGCTGCGGCGTTCGCCGCTGATTTCGCGGGTGCCGAGGCGGCCGCCGCGATGCTCTTCCTCGTCGCCCCGGACGACCCGGTGACGGCGCACCTGCCGGAGTTCGCGCGTCGCCCGCCGACCACCGATGAGACGCTGCGTCTCCTCGGCCGTTTCGCCCTCGACCAGGTGCTTCCCGACCCCGCTCGCACGCAGGAATGGCAGCGTCTGCGTGCGCTCCTCGCCGACTTCGGGTACGCCCTCACCGACAAGGGTGTGCGTCGCACGCGCGATCCCATCGACTCGGTTCTGACGTCGTCGCTCGCCAAGGACCAGGGGGCGTGCGACATCATCGCCGCCGAGCGTGACGTCATGGGCGAGCGTCTCTGCGCTCTCGTCGTGACGGACTTCGCGCGACACGGCAACGTGCACGGTGGCCTGCTCGGCGCCGCGGGAGCCGTCCGGACCTTCTCGGTGCTGGTGACCGACGCCGCCACCGCAGCGCTTCCGGCGATGCTCGTGACCTCGTCCACCGTGCGCCTCTCGCGCCGCCACGCGCCCGCTGTCCTGCCCGCTCTCGTCTCCGAGCTCGGCGTCGAGGTGACGGCGGTCCCCGTGGACGACGATCCGTCCGTGCTGGAGGTGCGTGGCATCGCCGGGGCGGGCATCGTCAGCGCCGCGGCCCGGCTCCTCGACGCGGGAAGGCTCCAGGTCGTCGTCGGAACGCGCGGGCTGTTCGGCGAGGGCTGGGACTGCCCCCGCGTGAACACCCTCGTCGACCTCACCGCCGCAGCCGGCGACGCCGCCATGCAGCAGCTGCGCGGCCGCACCCTGCGCCTCGACCCGTCGTGGGCCGAGAAGACCGCGCACAACTGGACGGTGACCGCGCTCATCCCGATCGATCTGGCCGTTGAGGCGCAACCGGATGCCACCCGTCTCCGCCGCAAGCACGCCCGACTCTGGGGGATCGACGTCGACGACCCTCGCGGGTGGTGCGCGGTCTGAGTGCCGCTCTCGGCCACGCTCAACGACGAGCACTCACGGACGTCCAAGCGAAGATCCCGGGAGCCTCGCCGGGGGCGATCGGCAGCCTTCGCGCGATTCCGTCGCGCGCCGAGACCCGTGAGCTCTGGCGAATCGGCGAGCCCTACGACGACGTCGAGGAAGAGACGTTCGTCGTCGAGCACCGTCCGGACGCCCCGCTGTTCCCGACCTCGGTGTCGGCGACGCGTGCCACTGCGACGGCGCTGCTCGGCACGCTCGGGCTGACGGGCGCGGCGGTGTCCGGGGCGATCGCGTTCGTCCCCGAGGCGGCACCCCCGTTCGTCGGCGCTGCGCTTCTGGCCGGCACCCTCGCTGCGCTCCCTCTGGGTGTCGCGTGGCGACAGGGACGACGTCGCGTCCGCGACGCCGGCGCGACCCTGCAACGGATGGCCGAGGTGCTGTGGGAGGCGTTGGGTGACGCCGGTCGTGTCCGCGCCGCGTCCGGCACGCCTCGGGTCGACCCGGCTGATCCTCTCACCGCGGTTCAGCGGCTCGACGTTACGGTTGCGCACGCCGATTCCGCCGACCGCGCGGTGTTCGGACAGGCGCTCCTCGAGCTGTGCGCGCCGGTGCGCGCACCGCGGTTCGTGCTCGAAATCGATCGCGGCGGACGGTCGGCGCCGGTCCGCGCGGCTCTCCGACTCACCGGGGCGGTTCGCCCGCGTCGATTCCTCTCGGTGCCCGCGGACATCGGGCGCCGTCGCGAGACCGCTCACCGCTTCGCGCAGGAATGGCAGCGCCGCATCGGCCCGGCGATCCTGCACGAAGTCGGGCTCTCGGCGGAAGACCCCGTGATCAGCGAAGCGCGCCGCGCCGGAGCGTTCTCCGGAGCGGCGCGCTCGATGGTGCGGTGGAGCTGAGGCTCAGTACCAGCCGGTCGACTGCGAGTGGTCCCAGGCGCCGCACGGGCTGCCGTATCGACCCGAGATATACCCGAGACCCCAGGCGATCTGGGTGCCGGCGTTGGTCTGCCAGTCGGCACCGGCAGAGCTCATCTTGCTTCCGGGGAGAGCCTGCGGGATGCCATAGGCACCGCTTCCGGCGTTGTAGGCCTGGTAGTTCCAGCCCGACTCGCGGCTCCAGAGCGAGACGAGGCACGAGAACTGGTCGTCGCCCCAGCCGAAGCCGGACAGCATGCCGCGCGCGGTGGCCTGCGCGCCCGCCGGGCTGTTGTCTCCCGAGCCGCCGCCCGACGACGGTGCGGGCGTCCAGTCGCCGCCGCCGGAAGAGCTGCCCGACGAGGTGTTCGCGGCCGCCTCGGCGTCTGCCTTCGCCTGGGCGGCCGCTGCCGCCTCGGCCTCCTGGCGCGCCTTCTCCGCGGCCTCTTCCTCCTGCTTCTTCGCGATCGCCGCGTCCAGGCTGCCGCGAAGCGCACTGACGCGCTGGTCGACGGCCGTCGCCTCAGCCCTCACATCACCGGTCACGCCGGGGAGGAAGGTCGACGGCAGCACCTGCGCCGCGGTCAGGTGATCCGCGGCCGCCTGGAGCGCGGAGGTGTCGACGGTGGCGGGCTGACCGATGTCCAGTCCGGATGCCGCGATGTCGTTCTGGACCGTCGTCGCCGCTTGCAGCGAGGCTGCGGCGGTCTGCTCGGCGGCTCGAGCGTCTGCGCGATCGGGGTCGGACGTCGTGCCGGGCGCGACAGGTGCGCTGTAGGAGGCGAGCTGCATGCTCGAGGCCGAGAGGAGGGAGGATCCCGCGTTGGCCTGAGCGAGGGGAGCGGTCCCCGTGAGGGTCACCGTCGCCGCGAGTCCCAGAGCCACGACACCGGCGGTGATCGCGGGGCGGCGAGTGGAGCGGCGGGCCGCCAGTCGGCGGGCACGGCGGTTGTGTGTGGGCGTCGAATCAGAACTCATAAAACCGGTTTCGTATCGCGAGGACGGCGGAAAACAGCACGTCCTGCCCGTGATCGACGGGCACGGAACGGGGAGCCTGGCACGGCAGTCTGGACGCAAGCTGGGCGAGAACACCCCGACGGGCCCCGTTCGAGAGGCCATATCGATCCGACCGCGCGGCCCGCGGGCCGCGGTCTCGTCGGTATCCGGGGCCGCGGATGCGTTAGGCTTGAGTGTCACTCGTCTGGCTATCCCGCACCGCGGGTGTGAGCGGGTGGCATCGCACGAAACAATCCGCTTCGCTTCGGCTCGTGGTTCTCGTTCGCCCTCCAGCGAGTGGTGCCCGGCCGGTCCGGCCTCATCCGGGGCTGTCCCGCAGGAGCCGAAGCCCGACACCAAACCCACCTAGGACAACCCACTACATGACTACCGCAACGACCGCCCCGGCTACCAAGCAGGTCGCGATCAACGACATCGGCTCCGCCGAAGACTTCTTGGCCGCGGTCGAGAAGACCCTCAAGTTCTTCAACGACGGCGACCTCATCGAGGGCACCGTGGTGAAGATCGACCGCGACGAGGTCCTCCTCGACGTCGGTTACAAGACCGAGGGTGTCATCCCCTCCCGCGAGCTTTCGATCAAGCACGACGTCGACCCCAACGAGGTCGTCAACGTCGGCGATCACGTCGAGGCCCTCGTTCTCCAGAAGGAGGACAAGGAAGGTCGCCTCATCCTGTCCAAGAAGCGTGCGCAGTACGAGCGCGCGTGGGGCGACGTCGAGAAGATCAAGGAGAACGACGGTGTCGTCACCGGCTCCGTGATCGAGGTCGTCAAGGGCGGGCTCATCGTCGACATCGGCCTCCGCGGCTTCCTCCCGGCCTCGCTCATCGAGCTGCGCCGTGTTCGCGACCTCACGCCGTACCTCGGCCAGGAGATCGAGGCGAAGATCCTCGAGCTCGACAAGAACCGCAACAACGTCGTTCTGTCGCGCCGCGCCCTGCTCGAGCAGACGCAGTCCGAGTCGCGCACCACGTTCCTCAACAACCTCCACAAGGGCCAGGTCCGCAAGGGCACGGTTTCGTCGATCGTCAACTTCGGTGCGTTCGTCGACCTGGGCGGCGTGGACGGTCTCGTGCACGTCTCCGAGCTCTCCTGGAAGCACATCGAGCACGCCTCCGAGGTCGTCGAGGTGGGCCAGGAGGTCACCGTCGAGATCCTCGAGGTCGACCTCGACCGTGAGCGCGTGTCGCTCTCGCTCAAGGCCACCCAGGAAGACCCGTGGCAGGTGTTCGCCCGTACCCACGCGATCGGTCAGATCGCTCCGGGCAAGGTCACCAAGCTCGTTCCGTTCGGTGCCTTCGTCCGCGTGGCGGATGGCATCGAGGGCCTCGTGCACATCTCCGAGCTGTCCGGCAAGCACGTCGAGCTCGCCGAGCAGGTCGTGTCGGTCGGCGAAGAGGTCTTCGTCAAGATCATCGACATCGACCTCGAGCGTCGTCGCATCTCGCTGTCGCTGAAGCAGGCCAACGAGTCTGTCGACCCCAACGGCACCGAGTTCGACCCGGCGCTGTACGGCATGGCCACCGAGTACGACGAGCGTGGCGAGTACAAGTACCCCGAGGGCTTCGACCCCGAGTCGGGTGCGTGGCTCGAGGGCTTCGACACCCAGCGCGAGGCGTGGGAGCAGGAGTACGCCGCTGCCCAGGGTCGCTGGGAGGCCCACAAGGCTGCCGTCGCCAAGGCCCTTGAGGCCGAGGCGGCCAACCCGACGGACGCCGGTTCGTTCGGTGGCTCGTTCTCGTCGGAGTCTCCCGCTCAGGGCACCCTCGCCGACGACGAGTCGCTGGCGGCGCTTCGCGAGAAGCTCTCCGGTCGCTGATCGGTTCCTCATCGAAGGCCGGTACCCCTCGGGGTGCCGGCCTTCGGTCGTTCCCGCGCAACCCCTGGTCATCCCCGTGGCCGTCGGGGGAGGATCGTCGCATGGCAAATCGACTTCCGCTCCTGATCACCCTCGCCGGCGTGGCCGTGCTGTTCCTGTCCATCGCGTTCGTCTTCGCTCTGGTCCTCGGGGCCATGTTCTTCGGTGGCATCGAGTTCACGGGCGGACATTCGGATGCCATCGCCTCGATCGTGCCGATCCCTTCGCGAATCTGACCGCCGGAGGCCACAGGAGCTCCACTCGGGTCCGATCGGCGTAGATCCGCGGTTTTCCGCGGTTTCGGAGGTGCGACACGCCCGGGCGGTGGTGTGGATTGGACGAGAGGGCGGGATCCGCGTAACTTATTACTTGTTCGCCCCACAGGGGAGAGCGGAGCGGCCGAAAGGCCCCGCGTCTTCTCAAGCGGAGAACAACCCAAAACCCCAACCTGATGGTGTAAGGTTTTGGTTCTGGTCTTCGACCGGGTCTCACGACGTTGATCTCTTAGATAGGTCCCACTGTGAGAGCCATAAGGTTCGAATGATCCAATATAGAAGTGAACTGCCTCACGGGTAGGTCGAGAGATCGTTTCTGTGGGTGCGTCCGTTCCTTGAGAACTCAACAGCGTGCACTTGTCAAATGCCAATTTATTCCTCGTCGGTCCGTTTTTCGGATTGCGAGAAATTCCTTTGGATCAAAGTCCAACCCTTTGGGGTTGGCATCTGGATAGTCAGTTTTGACTTCCTGTTTGGTCAGATTGAACTCGCTTGTCCCGACCTTATTCCGGTTGGGTGGGCATTTTTCTTTTACGGAGAGTTTGATCCTGGCTCAGGATGAACGCTGGCGGCGTGCTTAACACATGCAAGTCGAACGGTGAAGCCAAGCTTGCTTGGTGGATCAGTGGCGAACGGGTGAGTAACACGTGAGCAACCTGCCCTGGACTCTGGGATAAGCGCTGGAAACGGCGTCTAATACTGGATATGAGACGTGATCGCATGGTCGTGTTTGGAAAGATTTTTCGGTCTGGGATGGGCTCGCGGCCTATCAGCTTGTTGGTGAGGTAATGGCTCACCAAGGCGTCGACGGGTAGCCGGCCTGAGAGGGTGACCGGCCACACTGGGACTGAGACACGGCCCAGACTCCTACGGGAGGCAGCAGTGGGGAATATTGCACAATGGGCGGAAGCCTGATGCAGCAACGCCGCGTGAGGGATGACGGCCTTCGGGTTGTAAACCTCTTTTAGCAGGGAAGAAGCGAAAGTGACGGTACCTGCAGAAAAAGCGCCGGCTAACTACGTGCCAGCAGCCGCGGTAATACGTAGGGCGCAAGCGTTATCCGGAATTATTGGGCGTAAAGAGCTCGTAGGCGGTTTGTCGCGTCTGCTGTGAAATCCCGAGGCTCAACCTCGGGCCTGCAGTGGGTACGGGCAGACTAGAGTGCGGTAGGGGAGATTGGAATTCCTGGTGTAGCGGTGGAATGCGCAGATATCAGGAGGAACACCGATGGCGAAGGCAGATCTCTGGGCCGTAACTGACGCTGAGGAGCGAAAGGGTGGGGAGCAAACAGGCTTAGATACCCTGGTAGTCCACCCCGTAAACGTTGGGAACTAGTTGTGGGGACCATTCCACGGTTTCCGTGACGCAGCTAACGCATTAAGTTCCCCGCCTGGGGAGTACGGCCGCAAGGCTAAAACTCAAAGGAATTGACGGGGACCCGCACAAGCGGCGGAGCATGCGGATTAATTCGATGCAACGCGAAGAACCTTACCAAGGCTTGACATATACGAGAACGGGCCAGAAATGGTCAACTCTTTGGACACTCGTAAACAGGTGGTGCATGGTTGTCGTCAGCTCGTGTCGTGAGATGTTGGGTTAAGTCCCGCAACGAGCGCAACCCTCGTTCTATGTTGCCAGCACGTAATGGTGGGAACTCATGGGATACTGCCGGGGTCAACTCGGAGGAAGGTGGGGATGACGTCAAATCATCATGCCCCTTATGTCTTGGGCTTCACGCATGCTACAATGGCCGGTACAAAGGGCTGCAATACCGTAAGGTGGAGCGAATCCCAAAAAGCCGGTCCCAGTTCGGATTGAGGTCTGCAACTCGACCTCATGAAGTCGGAGTCGCTAGTAATCGCAGATCAGCAACGCTGCGGTGAATACGTTCCCGGGTCTTGTACACACCGCCCGTCAAGTCATGAAAGTCGGTAACACCTGAAGCCGGTGGCCCAACCCTTGTGGAGGGAGCCGTCGAAGGTGGGATCGGTAATTAGGACTAAGTCGTAACAAGGTAGCCGTACCGGAAGGTGCGGCTGGATCACCTCCTTTCTAAGGAGCATCTGGCACGGATGGCCTTCGGGTTGTTGGTGTCCAGGCGCCGGATCAGACCGAATGTGTCTGCCGGTTAGCTCATGGGTGGAACATTTGATGAGGTGTCAGGGACGAAGGTTCCGGGTTTAGTACGTGGCTTGCCACTGGAACGGTTCGGGTTGGAGTGTCTGATACATGCACGCTGTTGGGTCCTGAGGGGCCGGGCGCTGATCGCGCTAGTCGTGTGGCTGGTGGTGGTTGGTGGCTGTTTCCTTGAGGGCCTGTCTCGGTGCCGGTGTTCCGGTGGCTGGGGTGGGTACCGCCCGTACTTTGAGAACTACACAGTGGACGCGAGCATCTTCCATGCAACTCTTCGGGGTTGTGTGGTGTAGATGATCTTAAAGATCATTAGTCAATTTTTTGACGATTCAACTCATGTGATTTCAAGTCTTTAAGAGCAAACGGTGGATGCCTTGGCATCTGGAGCCGAAGAAGGACGTAGCAATCTGCGATAAGCCTCGGGGAACTGATAAGCGAGTTTTGATCCGAGGGTGTCCGAATGGGGAAACCCCGCCAGGGCGCGTGCGTACCTGGTGACTCCCGCCTGAATATATAGGGCGGGTAGAGGGAACGTGGGGAAGTGAAACATCTCAGTACCCACAGGAAGAGAAAGCAACAGCGATTCCGTGAGTAGTGGCGAGCGAAACCGGAAGAGGCTAAACCTAGCGTGTGTGATAGCCGGCAGGCGTTGCATGTTGGGGGTTGTGGGACTTTTCTGATTGTTCTGCCGAGCAGTCGACGTGACAAGAGGGTATAGACGAACGGTTTTGAATGGCCGGTCATAGAGGGTGCGAACCCCGTAGTCGAAATGCCTGTTCTTGGCGTGAAGAGTATCCCAAGTAGCACGGGGCCCGAGAAATCCCGTGTGAATCTGTCAGGACCACCTGATAAGCCTAAATACTCCCAGATGACCGATAGCGGACAAGTACCGTGAGGGAAAGGTGAAAAGTACCCCGGGAGGGGAGTGAAATAGTACCTGAAACCGTTTGCTTACAAACCGTTGGAGCCTCCTTAGTAGGGGTGACAGCGTGCCTTTTGAAGAATGAGCCTGCGAGTTAGCGATACGTGGCGAGGTTAACCCGTGTGGGGTAGCCGTAGCGAAAGCGAGTCTGAATAGGGCGATTCAGTCGCGTGTCCTAGACCCGAAGCGAAGTGATCTATCCATGGCCAGGTTGAAGCGACGGTAAGACGTCGTGGAGGACCGAACCCACTTAGGTTGAAAACTGAGGGGATGAGCTGTGGATAGGGGTGAAAGGCCAATCAAACTTCGTGATAGCTGGTTCTCTCCGAAATGCATTTAGGTGCAGCGTTGCGTGTTTCTTGCCGGAGGTAGAGCTACTGGATGGCCGATGGGCCCTACAAGGTTACTGACGTCAGCCAAACTCCGAATGCCGGTAAGTGAGAGCGCAGCAGTGAGACTGTGGGGGATAAGCTTCATAGTCGAGAGGGAAACAACCCAGACCACCAACTAAGGTCCCTAAGCGCGTGCTAAGTGGGAAAGGATGTGGAGTTGCTTTGACAACCAGGAGGTTGGCTTAGAAGCAGCCACCCTTGAAAGAGTGCGTAATAGCTCACTGGTCAAGTGATTCCGCGCCGACAATGTAACGGGGCTCAAGCACGCCACCGAAGTTGTGGCATTGACATTTTTGGTAGGCCTTCGTGGTCCAGCCGTGTTGATGGGTAGGAGAGCGTCGTGTGGCGAGTGAAGCGGCGGGGTGACCCAGCCGTGGACGCTACACGAGTGAGAATGCAGGCATGAGTAGCGAAAGACGTGTGAGAAACACGTCCTCCGAAAGACCAAGGGTTCCAGGGTCAAGCTAATCTTCCCTGGGTAAGTCGGGACCTAAGGCGAGGCCGACAGGCGTAGTCGATGGACAACGGGTTGATATTCCCGTACCGGCGAAGAACCGCCCAAGCTAATCCAGTGGTGCTAAGAGTCCTAGCTCAGAATGTTTCGGATCCCTTCGGGGTGATGATCGTCTGTGTGAACGCTCGACCCCATGCTGGTGCGGCTAGCGTATTAACAGGTGTGACGCAGGAAGGTAGCCCAAGCCAGGCGATGGTTGTCCTGGTGCAAGTGCGTAGGCCGACTCTTAGGCAAATCCGGGAGTCATTCAGGCTGAGACACGATGCGGATAAAAAGTGGGTGATCCTATGCTGCCGAGAAAAGCATCGACGCGAGGTTCTAGCTGCCCGTACCCCAAACCGACTCAGGTGGTCAGGTAGAGAATACCAAGGAGATCGAGAGAATCGTGGTTAAGGAACTCGGCAAAATGCCCCCGTAACTTCGGGAGAAGGGGGGCCATCCACTTATTAGGACTTGCTCCGAAAGGGTGTGGTGGCCGCAGAGACTAGTGGGTAGCGACTGTTTACTAAAAACACAGGTCCGTGCCAAGTCGCAAGACGATGTATACGGACTGACGCCTGCCCGGTGCTGGAAGGTTAAGAGGACCGGTTAGCCGCAAGGCGAAGCTGAGAATTTAAGCCCCAGTAAACGGCGGTGGTAACTATAACCATCCTAAGGTAGCGAAATTCCTTGTCGGGTAAGTTCCGACCTGCACGAATGGCGTAACGACTTCCCAACTGTCTCAACCGCGAACTCGGCGAAATTGCATTACGAGTAAAGATGCTCGTTACGCGCAGCAGGACGGAAAGACCCCGTGACCTTTACTACAGCTTGGTATTGGTGTTCGGTGTGGCTTGTGTAGGATAGGTGGGAGACGTTGAAGCATTCACGCCAGTGAGTGTGGAGTCATTGTTGAAATACCACTCTGGTCACTCTGGATATCTAACTTAGGACCGTGATCCGGTTCAGGGACAGTGCCTGGTGGGTAGTTTAACTGGGGCGGTTGCCTCCCAAAATGTAACGGAGGCGCCCAAAGGTTCCCTCAACCTGGTTGGCAATCAGGTGGCGAGTGTAAGTGCACAAGGGAGCTTGACTGTGAGACTGACAGGTCGAGCAGGGACGAAAGTCGGGACTAGTGATCCGGCAGTGGCTTGTGGAAGCGCTGTCGCTCAACGGATAAAAGGTACCTCGGGGATAACAGGCTGATCTTGCCCAAGAGTCCATATCGACGGCATGGTTTGGCACCTCGATGTCGGCTCGTCGCATCCTGGGGCTGGAGTAGGTCCCAAGGGTTGGGCTGTTCGCCCATTAAAGCGGTACGCGAGCTGGGTTTAGAACGTCGTGAGACAGTTCGGTCCCTATCCGCTGCGCGCGTAGGAAGTTTGAGAGGATCTGACCCTAGTACGAGAGGACCGGGTTGGACGAACCTCTGGTGTGTCAGTTGTTCCGCCAGGAGCACCGCTGATTAGCTACGTTCGGGATGGATAACCGCTGAAAGCATCTAAGCGGGAAGCCGGCCTCAAGATGAGACTTCCATACCTTCGGGTGAGAGGCTCCCAGCCAGACTACTGGGTTGATAGGCCGGATGTGGAAGCGTAGTAATACGTGAAGCTGACCGGTACTAATAAGCCGATGACTTGATAACACACCGTTTTTGGTGCTTGCGTCCACTGAGTGGTTCTCGATGTACGGTCGGGAACACAACAATGAAAGTAATCGTTGTTGGTTTTTGAAACATCAATAGTGTTTCGGCGGCCATAGCGAGAGGGAAACGCCCGGTCACATTCCGAACCCGGAAGCTAAGCCTCTCAGCGCCGATGGTACTGCAGGGGGGACCCTGTGGGAGAGTAGGACACCGCCGGACTTCTTCTAACGAAATGGCCACCCAAAGCTGGGTGGCCATTTCGCATTTACGGGCACATGCCACGAGCGCCGACGCGCTCTCCGGTGACGGAGACCGCGTCGGCGCTTCGTCGTTCCCGGGGGGTGACTAGGGTCGAAGACGTGAGCGACTTTTCCGGCCATCAGCCCGGCAGTCGTGAGTATCGACGGCTCCTCCTGGGCCTGTTCTTCGGCGGCGTGGCCACCTTCGCGCAGCTCTACGCGACGCAGTCGGTTCTACCGGCGATCGCTCAAGATGTCGAGTCTGGTCCCGCCGGCGCCGCGCTGACCGTTTCGGCCGCGACGCTGGGACTTGCCGTCGCGGTCATCCCGTGGTCACTGGTCGCTGATCGAGTAGGTCGAGTTCCGGTCATGGCCCTCGGGCTCGTTGCGGCGACCGTTCTCGGGGCTGCGACCCCCTTCGCCCCATCGCTCGACGTTCTTCTCGCCATACGCGTCCTCGAGGGTGCGGCCCTGGGGGCTGTGCCGGCGGTGGCCCTCGCCTACTTGAGCGAGGAGGTTTCTGCTCGACACGTCGCGGCAGCAGCGGGGTCATACATCGCGGGGACGACGGTCGGTGGCCTCTCAGGCCGGATCGTGGCGGGATGGATCGGCGAACTCGCGGGATGGCGGTGGGGGGTGGCATCCATTGTCCTTTTCTGCGCGGGGGCGGCGGTCGTCTTCGTGACTCTGGTGCCGAAGGCGCGGGGGTTCGTACCGGGGCGGATGCGGTCGGAGAGGGGGCCGTCCGTGCGTCGGCGCATCGGGCTCAATCTGCGGTCTCGCGCGCAGCTCGCTCTCTACGCGCAGGGCTTTCTGCTGATGGGAGCTTTCGTCGCCGTCTACAACTACCTCGGCTTTCGGCTCTCCGAGCCGCCGTTCGACATCGCTCCGAGTCTCGTGACGCTGCTCTTCCTCGCGTACCTGGCGGGGACGGTGTCGTCTCCTCGTGCCGGGATGTTGGCGGTCCGACTCGGCCGTCTGCCGGTGCTGCTCGGCAGCATCGGTGTCATGGCGGCCGGGGCGGCGGTGATGTTTCTGCCGGTGGTGCCGGCGGTCATCGTCGGCCTGGTGGCATTCACCGCGGGCTTCTTCGGCGCGCACGCCGTGGCATCCGGATGGACACCCGTCGCGGCTGACCCGGGGGCTCGCGCGCAAGCGTCGTCGCTCTACTACCTCGGCTACTACGCCGGATCGAGTCTGTTCGGGTGGGTCCTGGGAGTGGTCTTCTCCGGAGCCGGATGGGCGATGTTCCTCGCCGTGGTTCTGGTGATGTGCGCGATCGCGGCGGGCGTCGCGGCTCTCACCCTCCGGGCCCACGCGACCGGCACGCGATGAAGAGAGAACACGAAACTTTGGCGTGACGCCGGTTCGAGGTCAATGCCCACGTCCGATCTCGGCGTGACCGACTAGCGTCGGATGTGACGTGAGGGAGGTTCCGAGTGGACGATGCGGACGAGCGCACCGTGGTGGATGACGTGACGGACGCCGAGGTGCAGGAAGCGACCGACGAAACGGTCGAGACCGCCGCGGAGATCAGTTACGACGAGCAGCGCTATCCGGCGCGTCCTCGCCGCCTCCGCCCGCGCGACCAGTTCCGCGGAGGCACACTGCGGCGGTTCCTGACCGACCCGCGCAACGCGAACGGTGGCAATCCCTCCTACGTCGAGTGGCTCGTTCGGCAGTCCATGCTGAAGGACGCGGACGTGCTCAGCCGTCAGCTGTCGGGGCAACCGTCCATGTGGCGCAATCCGTACGCTCGCCCGGATGCCCGCCGGGCGATCGAGTCGACGGACGTGTGGTTCACCGCCTACCCGATCTCACTGATCACGAGGCCGGGGGAGTCGTTCCTCGATGCGCTCGGTGATGAGGCGCTGTGGGAAGCGTTCGAGTGGGTCGGGATCAACGGCATCCACACTGGACCGGTCAAGCGCGCGGGCGGCATCACGGGGTGGCAGGAGACACCGAGCGTCGACGGCCACTTCGACCGCATCAGCACGCAGATCGATCCCGATTTCGGAGACGAGAACGCCTTCCGACGCGTTGCCGACGTGGCGGACGCACACGGCGGGAGCGTCATCGATGACATCGTCCCGGGCCACACCGGCAAGGGAGCCGACTTCCGGCTCGCGGAGATGGCGTACAAGGACTATCCGGGCATCTACCACATGGTCGAGATCCCCCGCGAGGACTGGGGTCTGCTCCCCGAGGTCCCCGCGGGTCGTGACTCGGTCAACCTCGACGCCGAGACCGAGCGGGAGCTCAGCAAGCGCGGATACATCATCGGCGAGTTGCAGCGCGTGATCTTCTATACGCCCGGGGTCAAGGAGACCAACTGGAGCGCGACCGCACCGGTGCTGGGAACCGACGGCATGGAGCGGCGATGGGTGTACCTCCATTACTTCAAGGAGGGGCAGCCCTCCATCAACTGGCTGGACCCGACGTTCGCGGGAATGCGCCTCGTGATCGGTGACGCTCTCCACTCCCTCGGTGATCTCGGGACGAGCGCCCTTCGGCTCGACGCCAACGGCTTCCTCGGCGTCGAGAAGAGCGCTGAGGGTCTGCCCGCGTGGTCGGAGGGCCATCCGCTCTCGCACGCGGCGAACCACATCATCGCCGGGATGGTGCGCAAGGTCGGCGGCTTCACGTTCCAGGAGCTCAACCTCACGATCGAGGACATCCGAGACACGGCGGCGGTCGGTGCGGATCTCTCCTACGATTTCGTCACTCGGCCGGGATACCACCACGCATTGGCGACGGCGAACACCGAGTTCCTGCGGCTGGCCCTCACGACATCCCTCGAGATCGGCGTGGAGCCGGCGCAGCTCGTGCACGGCATGCAGAACCACGACGAGCTGACCTATGAGCTCGTGCACTGGGCGACGACCCACCACGACACGGTGTATCCGTTCCGGCACGGCGAGGCGACCGGAGCAGAGATCGCGGAGATGGTTCGCGCGGAACTCACCGAGAAGCTCACCGTGAACGCGGACTACAACCTGGTCTTCACCCAGAACGGGATCGCCTGCACGACCGCCTCGCTCATCGCGGCGACGCAGGGACGCGCGACACTGGCGGAGATCACCGACGACGACGTCCCTGCGATCCGCGACGCTCATCTGCTCCTGGCCAAGTACAACTCGTGGCAGCCGGGGGTGTTCGCCCTGTCGGGCTGGGATCTCACGGGCTCCCTGACGCTTCCCGCCGACGACGTGCGTCATCTCATCGCGTCGGGCGACACGCGGTGGATAGAGCGTGGAGCGCACGACCTGCTCGATGTCGCACCGGATGCCAGCGGTTCCGCCTCGGGGATGCCGCGCGCCCGCTCCCTGTACGGCTCGTTGACCGCACAGCAGAACGACTCCTCGTCGTTCCTCTCCGGTCTGCGCGACGTGTTGAGGATCCGTACCGAGAGCGGGATCGCGGTGGCATCCCAGGTGGACATCCCGCAGGTCGGTCACCCGAGCATGCTGGTCATGGTCCACCGTCTCGACGGGGGAGACCGTCGCCGCGAGGACGCTCCCTTGCAGATCACGGTTCTCAACTTCTCGGGTGAGACGATCGAGGGAACGGTACGGTCCGAGTGGCTGGTGCCCCAGAGCACGGCTGTCGACGCCGCCACGGGCGATGTCGTCGGTCGCGTCGACGAGCTACAGAGCTTCGCCCTCGAGCTCGCGCCCTACGCAGGACTCTTCCTGGTGATGGAGGATGCTCCCGCAGAGTGAGGATGCCGCCGGGAACGATGTCGGAGGCGACGTCTACGGTGAGGCCATGGCCTCCATCGTTTGCGTCGCCTCCGGCTGCGCGTCACCCGTCGAGGACGGGGCTCCGCTCGACCTCTGCGGTTGGCATCTCGCCGTGGCGGCGGACTGGGCGGGTTCACGCGATGGCGTCACCGACGTGCTGCCGTCGCCGTGCCGCCTCTGCGGCTCCCGGCTCGGTGTCCGGTGGCCGAGCGGATGGCTCTGCGCCGTCTGCGAATGGCGTGTCGGTGATGCGGTGGACGATGAGCTCCCCGCCCCACGCGTCGACGTCGTCTACTACCTCCGTTTCGAAGACCGGGTCAAGATCGGCACGACCTCGCAGCCTCGACATTGATTGCGAGCGATCTGGCACGACCAGCTGCTCGCGTTCGAGCGCGGCGACCGCCAGGTGGAACGTCGCAGGCACGAGCGGTTCGCGGACGAGCGTTTCGCGCGGACGGAGTGGTTCCGGCTGAGCGATGCCCTCTCATCTCACATCGACGAGCTGCGCGCCGGCGTCGACGACCCGTGGTCGCTGTTCGCACGGTGGGTGAGCGAAGCCACCGCGCGCCGCTGAGCGGCCAGAAGCCACCGCGCGACCCGCCGTATCGCGGGGAGGCGCGCGGTGAGCGGATGTGCGCGCTATGGTCAGGGCCATGCCGGGCACGTCACTCACCGAGCGACTCGGGATCCACCGAAGCATCCTCTCCAATCAGGCGCTTCTTCTTGCGGCGACCCTTCTCCTGGTGGTCTCGTCCTCGGTGCTCGGCCAGGTGCGCGACGTCGGGCTCTTCACCGTCTGCGTAACGGTGATCTTCGGGGGAGCCATCCTCGCGATCCTCGCCCCGTGGCGATCGCTGCCCTCGTGGGCTCTCGGGCTCGTGCCGGTCATCGACATGATCGCGATCGCCGCCCTGCGTGAGAGTGCTCCCCTCGCCGGTGTCGGTCTGCTCTGGGCCTTCCCCGCCATCTGGATCGGATCGACCTTCGGGGTCGGGGGAGTCGTCGCCGTTCTCATCGGCGTCTCCGCGATCGTTCTGTTCCAGCTCGTCAACGACGACGAACAACGCCTTACAGCGGCGACGTTCGTCTTGCCCTTCTCCGTCGTGGCGCTGTCGGCCCTGGCACACTCGACGGCGCGTCGGGCACGAGCGCAACGCGCCCTGCTCGAGAAGCAGTCGGCCGAGCTTCGTCGCTCCGTCGAGCGGGCGCGGCGGCAGGAAGACCTCGTCACCGAGGTGCTCGACGCCGTGGACTTCGGTGTCATCCGCGTCACCCGCGAGGGCGACCTCGCCGTGACGAACGAAGCTCACGCTCGGCTGCAAGCCACCGTGGACGTTCTGGGCGAGCCGATCGCGGCCTACGCTGCGGACGGCACCACCCCTGTCCCGCCGAACGAGACCCCCCTGGCCCGAGCGCGCGCCGGAGAACTGTTCGAGGGCGAGCTCGTCTGGTTCGGTGCGCCGGGACAGGACCGGCGTGCGTTGAGCGTCACGGCGCGACGACTGTCCTCGGGGACGGACGCGGATGAGAGCACGATCGTGGTCTCACGGGACGTGACGGCCGAGGAGCAGGCGCTGCGAGCGCGCGACGATCTCGTCGCCAGCGTCTCGCACGAACTCCGTACCCCGCTCACCTCGATCATCGGCTACCTCGATCTCGCTCTCGACGACCCCGGTATCGACGCGGAAACGCGCGATCGTCTGGAGGTCGCTGAGCGCAACGCCACGCGTTTGAGGGAGCTGGTCGCCGACATCCTGGCGATGTCCGCCTCCTCTCGCCAAGGTGCGGAGTTCGATCTCATTCCCGTGGACACCGACATCGCGACGATCGTTCGTGCGGCGGTGGAGTCCCAGCAGCCACGCGCGGCGGATCATGGCATCCGGATCGATTCGTCCGGGGTGAGACCCGGGATCGCGCACGTCGATCCGCGACGCTTGCGTCAGATCGTCGACAACCTCTTGTCGAACGCCATCAAGTACAACGTCCGCGGAGGGACGGTCACGGTCGCCGTGGAAATCGGCGCCACGTCCGTGCAGATCGCGGTCGCCGATGACGGGCCGGGAATCTCGCGGTCCGAGCAGGGGAGAGTCTTCGATCGCTTCTTCCGCGGCGATGCAGTGCGGAACTCGTCCACTCACGGCAGCGGGCTGGGGCTGGCGATCAGCCGCGACATCGTCCGCGCGCATGGAGGCGAGATCACGGTGAGCTCGGCCCTCGGCAGCGGCTCGACCTTCATCGTGCGCCTGCCGCGCAAGCAGGGGAGCGCGACATGATCCTCGATTCGGTGACTCTCCAAGTCGCTGCATTCCTCGTCATCCTCATCTCGGCGGTGATGTACGTCCTGGACACGCTCATGCTGAAAGACGGCAGCCCGGGCAGGTACTGGTCGGCCGCCTACCTGAGCGGCTGTCTCTCGGCCCTGTGCTACCTCATCGGGCTCGTCCTGCCCGGCGCATACATCGCCGTCGCGATCGGCAACGGGGTGTTCGTCGGGGCCACGGGGTTCATCTGGCTGGGTTGTCTTTCGTTCAACGGGCGGCCGATGCTCGTGCCCGTGATCGTCTGGGCCGCGGCGGTCGTGGCGGTGGCGGTCGCCGCCCTCGCGGCGGGTCCGGATGGGGGAACCTGGGCCGGCTCGGTGCCGTTCTTCCTGGGGAATGCGCTGTTCGGTGCGCTCGGTGCCATCGAGACCCGGCGCGGGGCCGTCCGTGGACGGTGGAGCGCCGGGGGACTGACCGTGATCATGGCGATCGAGTCGGTCTGGTTCGCGGCGCGGGCCGTGGTCTTCATCGCTCTCGGACCGGACAGTGCCCTTTTCCGTGCCGTCTTCGACACGCGCGTGGCGTCGCTCCTGACCATCGTCCTCGTCGTCGCGGCCGTCATCGTGACGTCGACCCTGCGGTCGAGCGAATCGGCCTTCCGCGGTCATGTCGCCGCTCGAAACCTGACGGTCGACGGTGACGGCATCCTGTTCCGCGATTCGTTCCGCGGGGCCTTGGGCATCCTGCTGACGCGGGCGCGTGCGGCGGAGGAGGATCCGTGCGTCGTCTGCCTGCGAATCGACGACCTCCGGCGCGTGGCCATGGCGTTCGGCCCCGAAGAAGCGGACGCCATTCTCCGCGCGTTTCGCGCGGCCGCCCGACGGCATGCTCCGACGATGGCCCTGGTTGGGGAGACGGACACGACCGGGATCACGGTGGCTTTCATCACGACGAGCGTCACCGACGTGAGCCGCGTTGCACGGTCGCTTCGCGATCGCGTCGTGGCCGATGTCGCGGCTCTCCAGACATCCGTCGCTCCCGTCGTGGGTGCGGGCGTCGCCCTCGCCGGCCAGGTCGGATTCGACGCCGAGCGGCTCATCGAAGCGGCGGATGCGGCGGCAGCGGAGGCGGTCCTGACGGGGCGGCAGCCGTTCGGGCTCGCCTGAGAGTCAATCGCCTTCGACGAGCATCCGCACGCGTTCGCGGAGCTCGCGAGGACGGAACGGCTTGGTGAGGTAATCGTCCGCGCCGGCGTCGCGGCCCTCCCGCTCCTCCGTCTCGTCGGCCCGGGCGCTCACCATGAGAATGCGCGTGTTGCTGAATCCACGGATGCGCCGCGCCGTTTCGAAGCCGTCGATACCCGGCATGCTGACGTCGAGGGTCGTCACCGCGGGGTCGTGACGAGCGACCAGCTCGATGCCGTCCAAGCCGCTGGACGCCGCGTGCACCACGTACCCCGCCTGCTCGAGGACAGCGACGACCAGCGACCGGATATCGGCATCATCTTCGATGACGACCGCGAGCATCGGGTTCGGCATGATCGGACTTCCGCGGGGTGGGGCGAGAAAGCCACTGCGCGGCTCCCCTCGAAATGCTAGACCACCGTTCGTGCTCGGCGGGTGTGTGGCATCCTCGACAGGTGCCCCTCCTCGCTCTCACCGGCGGCATCGCGTCGGGAAAATCGACCGTCGCCGCCATGCTCCGAGACCGCGGAGCTGTCGTCGTGGATGCCGACGCCATCGTGCGCGACGTGCAGGCCCCCGGGTCGCCCGTTCTCGCGTCGATCGTCGACGAGTTCGGCTCCGCCGTCCTGTCGGCCGACGGACAGCTCGACCGGCCGGCTCTGGGGGCGCTCGTGTTCGGTCATCCCGAGCGCCTCGCGGCACTGAACACGCTCGTCCACCCCGCTGTCCGACGCGAGTCGGAGCGGAGGTTCCGCGACGCTCTGGCGGCGGATCCTGCGGCGGTCGTCGTCTACGACGTCCCGCTGCTCGCCGAAGCGCGCGGCGGCGACTCGTGGGACCTGGTGGTCGTGACGCACGCGCCCGAGGAGCTTCGCGTCCGACGCCTCGTCGAGAATCGCGGGCTGAGCGAGGACGACGCCCGGGCGAGGATCAGGTCTCAGGTATCCGATGAGGATCGACTCGCGCTCGCGGATGTCGTGATCGACACGACCGCGGATGTGGCGGACACCCGGCGTCAGGTCGACGACCTCTGGCAGCGGATCGTGCCCTCGCACTGACGGCGTTCGTGGTGGGCGAACGCAAGCCGCCCCCGATGTCGGAGGCCCCGCCTACGCTGGAATCATGCAGGCCACGCGATCCGTTCGTCCCTTCGAGGTCATCAGCGAGTACAGCCCCTCCGGCGACCAGCCGCAGGCGATCGCCGACCTCGCCGCGCGCATCAACGCCGGTGAGACCGACGTCGTGCTCCTCGGCGCCACCGGCACCGGCAAGTCCGCTACGACCGCCTGGCTGGTGGAGCAGGTCCAGCGTCCGACACTCGTCCTGGCGCACAACAAGACCCTCGCGGCGCAGTTGGCGAACGAATTCCGCGAGCTTCTGCCGAACAACGCGGTCGAGTACTTCGTCTCGTACTACGACTACTACCAGCCAGAGGCGTACGTCCCCCAGACCGATACGTTCATCGAGAAGGACTCGTCGATCAACGCCGAGGTCGAGCGCCTGCGTCACTCGACGACGAATTCGCTCCTGTCGCGCCGCGACGTGGTGGTCGTGTCGACGGTGTCGTGCATCTACGGCCTGGGTGCGCCCGAAGAGTATCTGCGCGCGATGGTGGCTCTGCAGGTGGGGGAGCGTTACGACCGCGACGCGCTCATCCGCAAGTTCATCTCGATGCAGTACAACCGCAACGACGTCGATTTCTCGCGAGGCAATTTCCGCGTGCGCGGCGACACGATCGAGATCATCCCGGTGTACGAGGAGTACGCCATCCGTATCGAGATGTTCGGCGACGAGATCGAGGCGCTCTACACGCTGCACCCGCTGACGGGCGACGTCATCGAGAAGATGGATTCCGTCCCGATCTTCCCTGCGTCTCACTACGTCGCCGGCACGGAGACGGTCCAGCGCGCGATCGGCACCATCGAGCACGAGCTCGAAGAGCGTCTGAAAGAGTTCGAGTCGCAGGGCAAGCTGCTGGAGGCGCAGCGACTGCGCATGCGCACGACCTTCGACCTCGAGATGCTGCAGCAGCTCGGCTTCTGCTCCGGTATCGAGAACTACTCGCGGCACATGGACGGCCGCGTGGCGGGCGAGCCGCCGCACACGCTGCTCGACTTCTTCCCCGACGACTTCCTGCTCGTGATCGATGAGTCCCACGTGACGGTTCCCCAAATCGGTGCCATGTACGAGGGCGACGCGTCCCGGAAGCGCACCCTCGTCGAGCACGGGTTCCGGCTCCCGAGCGCGATGGACAATCGGCCCCTCCGCTGGGACGAGTTCAAAGAGCGCGTCGGACAGACCGTCTACCTCTCGGCGACGCCGGGGCGCTATGAGATGGGAATCGCCGACGGGGTGGTCGAGCAGATCATCCGACCGACCGGCCTCGTCGACCCCGAGATCATCGTCAAGCCGTCGAAGGGACAGATCGACGATCTCCTCGAAGAGATCCGTGTCCGGGTCGAACGAGACGAGCGCATCCTCGTCACGACACTGACGAAGAAGATGGCCGAGGAGCTCACCGACTTCCTCGGCGAGCACGGTGTCCGCGTCCGGTACCTGCACTCCGATGTCGACACCCTCCGCCGCGTGGAGCTTCTCACCGAGCTCCGCGCCGGTGTGTACGACGTGCTCGTCGGCATCAACCTCCTCCGTGAGGGTCTCGACCTTCCCGAGGTCTCGCTCGTCGCGATCCTCGACGCCGACAAGGAAGGCTTCCTGCGCAGCGGAACGTCGCTCATCCAGACCATCGGGCGCGCGGCCCGCAATGTGTCGGGCGAGGTGCACATGTACGCCGATAAGATCACCGATTCGATGCGCAACGCGATCGACGAAACCGAGCGCCGCCGCGAGAAGCAGATCGCCTACAACAAAGAGCACGGGATCGATCCCCAGCCTCTGCGCAAGAAGATCGCCGACATCACCGAGGTCCTGAACCGTGAGGCGACCGACACCAAGAAGCTCCTGTCGCGCAACGACAAGGGCGCCAAGGGCAAGTCGCCGACGCCGCAGCTCCGACGCACGGGTATCGCCGCCGAAGGGGCGGATCAGCTCGAGTCCACGATCGCTGACCTGACGCAGCAGATGCTCGCCGCCGCCGCCGAGCTGAAGTTCGAGCTTGCCGGGCGGCTGCGTGACGAGGTGCAGGATCTCAAGAAGGAGCTCCGAGCGATGGAGCGGGCCGGACACGCCTGATCGGGGGACCGAGATGCAGCAGCGCATGACGCTCGTGACGCTCGGTGTCGGAGACCTCGGCAGGGCGATCGCCTTCTCCTCGAGTCTCGGGTGGACGCCACATCCGACGTCCGTCGAGGGCGAGGTGGCGTTCTTTGATCTCGGCGGAATGGTGCTTGCGCTGTGGGACCGACACAAGCTCGCCGCGGACTCCGGCGTTTCAGACAGCGGCGGGTGGGGAGGCGTGACGCTCGCGCACAACGTCCGTGACAGCGAAGAGGTCGAAGCGATCCTCGACTCCGCGGTCGCCCGCGGTGCCACGCTCGCTCGGGCGGGAGCGGCGACTCCCTGGGGCGGGTATTCCGGAGTCTTCGTCGACCCGGACGGTCACCCGTGGGAGATCGCGGTCAACCCCGGTTGGCCGCTCGATGAGGACGGTCGACCGCAGCTCTGACCGGCGGTGCTCCGCGGTGACCGGCGGTCAGAGCCGCGTCGGCCCGCGCATCTTTCAGGGGCAGTGGAGGAGGGGTTTCGGACCTGTCCGATCGACCGAGTGCTCCGCCATCGCGTGTCCGCAGAGCGGGCAGGGGCGTCCGGTGCGGACAGGCTCCGGGTCGGTTTCGTAGGGGCCGACCGATGCCGGGCCCGCGACGCGGATCAGCCGAGAGTTGAGGTACTGGTACCAGCCGCCGGCTTCGCGCACGCGGTCGCGCAACGGCGGCCGATCGGCATCCTTTCGTGTCATGATTATTAGTGTACTAACTATTTTGAGAGAGGGCGCATGGACGATCTGCTCAAGCTGGAGAATCAGGTGTGCTTCGCGCTGGTCACCGCTGCGCGCAACGTGGTGTCGATCTATCGCCCGGTGCTCGAGCCCCTGGGCCTGACGCACCCCCAGTACCTCGTGATGCTGGCACTGTGGGAGGAGGCTCCGCGATCGCTCGGCGCCCTGGCGGCGGAGCTGGCGATGGAACCGGCCACCCTGTCGCCGTTGGTGAAGCGCCTGGAGGCGCAAGGGCGGGTGGTACGCACCCGCCGTGCCGACGACGAGCGGATGCTCGACATCGCCCTCACGGAGGAGGGTGCGGCGCTGCGCGCCGCGGCGCTCGAGGTGCCCGGAAAGATCATGGCGCGCGTCGGCATCGACGAACACGCGCTCGTTGCTCTCCGTGACGGGCTGGCGCCATTCGCCGGTCGGCCCCGCGACTGACATCGATCTCGAGGGGCCCGCCAGGGCGAGAACCTTCGCACATCCGTGCGCCCCGGGCGAACCCGGGACCGATGTCGGAGGCCCGACCTAGACTTAACAGGTGCCCATCGTTCCCGTCGTACCCGCCCCGTCCTCGGCCCCTTCCGGCTCCAGCGGAAAGCTCAGCGTCCGTGGCGCTCGCGTCCACAACCTGAAGGACGTCGACCTCCACATCCCCCGTGATTCGCTCGTCGTCTTCACCGGCCTTTCGGGTTCGGGCAAGTCGAGCCTCGCGTTCGACACGATCTTCGCCGAGGGCCAGCGTCGCTACGTCGAGTCGCTGAGCGCGTACGCGCGCCAGTTCCTCGGACAGGTCGATCGCCCCGACGTCGACTTCATCGAAGGGCTCAGCCCCGCAGTCTCGATCGACCAGAAGTCGACCAACCGCAACCCCCGGTCGACGGTCGGCACGATCACCGAGATCCACGACTACATGCGCCTCCTGTGGGCGCGCATCGGTGTGCCGCACTGTCCCGAGTGCGGTGCGCGGATCCAGCGGCAGACCGTCCAGCAGATCGCCGACCAGCTCATGGAACTGCCGGAGCGCACTCGCTATCAGATCGTCGCTCCCGTCGTGACGCAGAAGAAGGGCGAGTTCGTCGACCTGTTCAAGGAGCTGAGCGCGAAGGGCTACGCGCGCGCCGTGGTCGACGGCGAGCTCGTCCAGCTCTCCGAGCCGCCCACGCTGAAGAAGAGCTACAAGCACGACATCGCCGTGGTGGTCGACCGGCTGGTGGCATCCGGTGACAACCTCAGCCGGGTGACCGACTCGGTCGAGACCGCCATGGGCCTTGCCGGCGGCATCATGCAGGTGAACTTCGTCGACGAAGAGGGCGACGACGCCTGGCAGTCGTTCTCCGAGAAGCTCGCGTGTCCGAACGGGCACCCGCTGCAGCTCACCGAGATCGAGCCGCGTACCTTCTCATTCAACGCTCCGTTCGGCGCGTGTCCCGTGTGCTCGGGCCTCGGCACGCGCATGTCGGTCGATGTCGACCTGATGCTGGGCGACGAAGAGCTGTCGATCCGCGACGGTGCGATCCTGCCGTGGACCACGCAGGGCAAGGGCCTGTTCCAGTACTACGAGCGGCTGCTCGAGGGTCTCGCCCGCGACCTGGACTTCTCGCTCGACACTCCGTGGAAAGACCTCTCGCACGACGTGCAGCAGGCGGTGCTGCGCGGAGAGAACTACAAGGTCACGGTCAAGTGGAAGAACCGCTACGGCCGCGAGATGCGCTACTCGTCCGGCTTCGAGGGCGTCGTCCCCTACATCGAGCGTCAGTATCTCCAGGCCGAGTCCGACGCGCAGCGCCAGCGGTGGTCGGAGTACCTTCGCGAGGTGCCGTGTGCGGTGTGCGACGGCGACCGCCTGAAGCCCGAGGTGCTCGCGGTGCTCGTCGACAACACGTCGATCGCGGCAGCGTCGCGTATGAGCCTGGCCGACGCGCGCGAGTTCTTCTCGAAGCTCACGCTGACCGACCGCGAGGCGACCATCGCCGCGGCGGTGCTGCGCGAGATCCGCGCGCGCCTCGACTTCCTGCTGCAGGTAGGCCTCAACTACCTCAGCCTCGGTCGCGCCGCCGGCACCCTGTCGGGCGGTGAGGCGCAGCGCATCCGCCTCGCCACGCAGATCGGCTCCGGCTTGACCGGCGTGCTCTACGTGCTCGACGAGCCCTCGATCGGTCTGCACCAGCGTGACAACCGTCGCCTCATCCAGACGCTCGAGACCTTGCGCGACCTCGGCAACACGCTGATCGTCGTCGAGCACGACGAAGAGACCATCCACGCGGCCGACTGGGTCGTCGACATCGGCCCTCGGGCCGGGGTCGATGGAGGAAACGTCGTGCATTCCGGGCCGCTCGCCGAGCTCCTGGACGACGAGCGGTCCCTCACCGGCGCGTACCTCTCGGGCCGCCGCGCGATCGAGGCGCCGAAGAAGCGGCGCAAGATCGACAAGAAGCGTCAGGTCACCGTCGTGGGTGCCCGCGAGAACAACCTGCAGAACGTCACGGTCGACTTCCCCCTTGGGGTGCTGACGTCGGTGACCGGCGTGAGCGGTTCCGGCAAATCGACGCTGGTGAACGGCATCCTGTACGAGGTCCTCGCCTCAAAGCTCAACGGGGCACGCCGCGTACCGGGTAAGCACACCCGCGTCACGGGTCTCGACAACCTCGACAAGGTCGTTCACGTCGACCAGGCGCCGATCGGTCGCACCCCGCGCTCGAACCCGGCCACCTATACGGGTGTGTTCGACCGTATCCGGAGCCTGTTCGCCGAGACGCCCGAGGCGAAGGTGCGCGGCTATCAGGCCGGGCGCTTCAGCTTCAACGTCAAGGGCGGTCGCTGCGAGGCCTGTTCGGGTGACGGCACGCTGAAGATCGAGATGAACTTCCTTCCCGACGTCTACGTCGACTGCGAGGTGTGCCACGGCAAGCGGTACAACCGCGACACGCTCTCGGTGCACTACAAGGGCAAGAACATCGCCGAGGTGCTCGAGATGCCGATCTCGGAGGCCGCGGAGTTCTTCGAGCCCATCCAGGCGATCCACCGTTACCTCAAGACCCTCGTCGACGTCGGCCTGGGGTACGTGCGTCTGGGACAGTCGGCGACGACGCTGTCGGGCGGCGAGGCGCAGCGCGTCAAGCTCGCCACCGAACTCCAGCGTCGCAGCAACGGGCGATCGATCTACGTGCTCGACGAGCCGACCACGGGTCTGCACTTCGAAGACGTCTCGCTGCTGTTGAAGGTGTTGAACGGACTCGTCGACAAGGGCAACACGGTCATCGTCATCGAGCACAACCTCGACGTCATCAAGAGCAGCGACTGGGTGATCGACCTCGGTCCCGAGGGCGGTGCAGGCGGAGGCACGATCGTCGCGACCGGCACGCCCGAGCAGGTCGCCAAGGTCGAGGCGAGTCACACGGGGGCCTTCCTGGCCGAGCTCCTCGAGACCGGACGCACGGGCACGCAGCGCAACACGGCGGCGCCGGCCGACCGCGCCCGGGAGCCGGAGCTGGCCGGCCAGGGGGTCTGAGTCGTGGCATCCCGAGAACGGGTGTCGCACCTGCCGTACCGGCCGAAGCCGGGCGAGATCCCCACGAACCCGGGGGTCTACCGATTCCGCGATGCCGAGGGGAGAGTGCTCTACGTCGGCAAGGCCAAGAACCTCCGGGCGCGCCTGTCGAACTACTTCGCCCCCCTGCATTCGCTGCACGAGCGCACGCGCCGCATGGTGACCACCGCGGCGAGCGTGGAGTGGACGGTCGTCCCGAGCGACGTCGACTCGCTCCAGCTCGAGTACATGTGGATCAAGGAGTTCGATCCGCCGTTCAACGTGAGGTACAAGGACGACAAGTCGTACCCCTACATGGCGATCACCCTCGCCGATGAGGCCCCTCGCGTCATCGTGACGCGCAATCACAAGATCCGCGGGGCCAAGTACTTCGGGCCGTACCCGAAGGTGTGGGCCGTCCACGACACCATCGACCTGATGATCAAGGTCTTCCCGATCCGCACGTGCAGCGACTCGTCGTACAAGAAGGCGATGCAGTCGGGGCGGCCGTGCTTCCCCGGCCAGATCGGCCGTTGCGGCGGACCTTGCTCGATGAAGGTGACCATCGAGGAGCACCGCGCGATCGTCGACGACTTCGTCGCGTTCATGTCGGGCGGCGATCAGCGCTTCGCCAAGCAGCTGACAGCACGCATGAAGGAGGCGTCCGCGGCGATGGACTACGAGTCGGCCGCCCTGTACCGCGACCGCCTGCAAGCGATCGAGGCCGTGCTCGGCAAGAGCGCCCTCGTGCTCGCGTCCGACACCGACGCCGACCTGTTCGGTATCGCCGAAGACGAGCTCGCGGCGACCGTGCAGCACTTCGTCGTCCGGGGCGGCCGCGTGCGCGGTGTCCGCGCGACGACGATCGAGAAAGAGATCGACATCTCGGGCGCCGACCTCGTCGACCAGGTGCTGCAGCGCACCTACGGAGACGCGGATGCCACCGACATCCCGCGTCAGGTCCTGGTTCCCGAGCTGCCCGACGACGCCGATCAGCTGGAGGCCTGGCTGCGGGAGCGGCGAGGCCGCCCCGTCACCCTGCAAGTGGCCCAGCGGGGTCGGAAGGCCGACCTTCTGAAGACTGCGACGCTGAACGCGCAGCAGGCGCTCATGCTGCACAAGACGCGCCGTACGAGCGATTATGTGGCCCGTTCGCAGGCGCTCACCGACCTCCAGGAGGCCCTCGGCCTCGCCGAGGCGCCGTTGCGCATCGAGTGCTTCGACGTCTCGCACCTCTCCGGCACGAATGTCGTGGCATCCATGGTCGTGTTCGAGGACGGCCTCCCGCGCAAGGATCAGTACCGGTCCTTCGGGGTGGCGGAGACGACGGACGACACCGATTCGATGTACCAGGTGCTCACCCGACGGCTCGCGTACCTCGACCGGCCCGAAGAGAACGAGCCCGAGACGATCGGGGGAGCGATCGTCGCCGCTCCGGACTCTGCGGAAGCGACCGCCGACGGCGAGGTGGTCACGGCGCGCAAGCGACCGCGCTTCGCTTATCGGCCCCAGCTGCTGGTGGTCGACGGCGGGCAGCCGCAGGTCGCCGCCGCCGCACGGGCGCTCGCCGATGCGGGACACGAAGAGATCGCGCTCTGCGGCATCGCGAAACGCCTCGAAGAGGTCTGGCTGCCCGGGGAGGAGTACCCGGTGATCCTGCCGCGCACGTCGGAGGCGCTGTACCTGCTGCAGCGCCTGCGCGACGAGGCGCACCGGTTCGCCATCGTCCACCAGCGCAAACGGCGTAAGCGCGACATCACGAGCGTGCTGGCCGAGGTCCCCGGTCTCGGCGACACCAGGATCAAGGCACTGCTTCGGCATTTCGGCTCGGTCACGGCTCTCAAGAACGCCACGCCCGACGAGATCACGGCGCTTCCCGGTATCGGTCCGGCTCTGGCCGAGGCGATCCACGCGCACCTGTCTCGATAGGCTGGATTCGACGACGGGAGGCGACCGCGATGGAACCGGGGCGTGACGAACCAGGGGACGTGCTGATCGTCACGGGCATGTCGGGAGCCGGTCGCTCGACCGTGGCGAACGCCCTCGAAGACCTCGACTGGTACGTCGTCGACAACCTCCCCCCGCAGATGCTGCGCCCTCTGCTCGAGCTTGCAGAATTGGCCGGTGGGGCCGTGCCGAAGGTCGCGGTGGTGGTGGATGTGCGCGGGCGCACGCTGTTCAGTGACCTGCCCGAAGCGCTGCGGTCGTTGCAGGCCGGTCGTCAAGTGCGGCTGGTGTTCCTCGACGCCTCCGATGCGGTGCTCGTCCGGCGGTTCGAAGCCGTCCGCCGTCCGCACCCGCTGCAGGGGGAGGGGACGATCCTCGACGGTATCCGCCGCGAACGCGACCGCCTCGCCCCGGTACGGGAAGCGGCCGACATCGTCATCGACACGTCGATGTTCAATGTGCACCAGCTGTCTCTGCGCGCGGTGCAACTCTTCGGTGAAGAGGGAGCGGCGCGTCACACCGTGACGCTGATGAGCTTCGGTTTCAAGTACGGGCTGCCGCCCGACGTCGATCTGGTCGCGGACATGAGGTTCCTGCCGAACCCGTTCTGGAACGAGGAGCTGCGCCCGCTCACGGGAGAAGATCCCGCCGTGCGGGCGAACGTTCTGGGGCAGGAGGGAGCCACGGAATTCCTCGAGGCGTATGCGGCGGCGCTGCGCCCGGTGCTCGAGGGATACCAGCGCGAGAACAAGCGCCACTCGGTCGTGGCCATCGGGTGCACGGGCGGGAAGCACCGGTCGGTGGTCATGTCCCGTGAGCTGGCTGAGCGTTTGGAGGAGATCCCGGGGGTGGCCGTTCGCGTGGCTCACCGCGACCTCGGCCGCGAGTAGGCTGTACCCTCGTCCCCCGCCCCCACCCCCCCGAACCGAGGAGTACCGTGCCGCTGACCGCCGACGTGAAGGCCGAGCTCATCACCGTCCGCGACCCGCGCCCCACCGCGCGCGTCGCGGAGCTCACGGCCATCCTGCGCTTCTCCGGCGGACTGCACTCCATCGCCAATCGCGTCGCGGTGGAGGCCGAGCTCGACTCCGATGTCCTCGCCCGCCGCGTCGCCCGCGACCTCGTCGAGCTGTACGGCGTCCGTCCCGAACTTCACCACGTGCAGGGATCCGGCGGGCGCACGGGCGGCTACTACGCGGTGCGCGTCATCGAGGCGGGCGAAACGCTCGCGCGCCAGACCGGCCTCCTCGACCAGCGCCGTCGTCCCGTTCGCGGACTCCCGAACAAGCTCACGACCGGATCGCGACCCGACCTGAGCGCGATCTGGCGCGGCGCCTTCCTCGCGAGCGGCTCGCTGAGCGATCCCGGCCGCTCCGCAGCGCTCGAGATCTCGTGCCCCTCGTCCGAGGCGGCGATGGCGCTCGTCGGTGCGGGTCACCGCATCGGCATCCCCGCGAAGGCTCGCGAGGTGCGCGGAGTCCCGCGCGTCGTCGTCCGCGACGGCGAGGCGATCCGCGGTGCGCTCTACGAGATGGGCGCTCGTCGCACGGCGGGGGAGTGGGATCAGATGCGCCAGCGCCGCGAGGTGCGCGCGGGCGTCAACCGTCTTGTGAACTTCGACGACGCCAACCTCCGTCGCTCCGCGCAAGCCGCGGTGGCCGCCTGCGCCCGCGTCGAGCGCGCCCTCGAGATCCTCGGTGACGAGGTGCCCGAGCACCTCCAGCAGGCGGGTGAGCTCCGCCTCGCTCACCGCGACGCGAGCCTCGACGAGCTCGGTCACCACGCCGATCCGCCGCTGACGAAGGACGCCGTCGCCGGCCGCATCCGCCGCCTGCTGGCCATGGCCGATAAGAAGGCCGAAGTCGAGGGCATCCCCGGCACCGAAGCCGCTGTTCCCGTCGGCATCGAGGGCTGAGCGCGCGTCGAGTTCTCGCGGCACGCAGGGCGTCGGATGCCACGCCTCCGGCATCCGTCATCATCCGCGTTGCGGTCGTGCGACGCGCCCGGGAGAGCTATCTTCCGTCATGCGGGGAAGCAACCCCGTGGGTGCGGCGTTACCCGTCACTAGGATGAAAAAGTCACCCTCGCTGCACGCCGTTTCTCGCGTTGAGGCGTCCGTGCTGCGACCGATCCGGAAGTAGAGACCATGGCGAAGTACACACTGCCCGAACTCCCCTACGACTACGCCGCGCTGGAGCCGCACATCAGTGCGACGATCATGGAGCTGCACTACAGCAAGCACCACCAGACGTACGTGAACGGCGCGAACGCCACCCTCGACCTGCTCGCGGAAGCGCGTGAGAAGGGCGACTTCGCCAACATCAACCGCCTGCAGAAGGATCTCGCCTTCAACCTCGGCGGCCACACGAACCACTCGATCTTCTGGACGAACCTCTCGCCCAACGGCGGCGACAAGCCGACCGGCGACCTCGAGGCCGCGATCGACGACCAGTTCGGTTCGTTCGACGCCTTCCGGGCGCAGTTCACGGCCGCGGCCCTCGGCGTGCAGGGTTCGGGCTGGGCGGGTCTGTTCTGGGACTCGATCGGCCAGAACCTGCTCATCCAGCAGTTCTTCGACCAGCAGGGCCAGATCGTCGCCGGCACCGTGCCGCTGCTGCTGCTCGACGTCTGGGAGCACGCCTACTACCTCGACTACAAGAACGTCCGCGCCGACTACGTGAAGGCGTTCTGGAACATCGCGAACTGGGCCGACGCTCAGGAGCGCTTCGCCGCTGCCCGTGAGAAGACCACGGGTCTGCTGGTACTGTCGTAAACGGTGCGGGCGTCCCGGTGGGACACCCCACCGGGACGCCGTTGTCCGCTAGCGAACACCGCAATCACGCGCTTCTCGCGCACAACTGATTCAGGAGATATTCCGTGACCGTCAAGATCGGAATCAACGGCTTCGGCCGTATCGGACGCAACTACCTCCGCGCGGCTCTCGCGCAGGGTGCCGACCTCGAAATCGTGGCGGTGAACGACCTCACCGACAACAAGACCCTCGCGCACCTCCTCAAGTACGACTCCGTGGGCGGCGTGCTCGCCGAGGACGTCTCGTACACCGAAGACTCCATCACCGTCGGCGACAAGACCATCAAGGTCTTCGAAGAGCGCGACCCGGCGAACCTCCCCTGGGGCGAGCTCGGCGTCGACATCGTCATCGAGTCGACCGGTCGCTTCACCAAGGCGGAAGACGCCAAGAAGCACGTCGCCGGTGGCGCCAAGAAGGTCCTCATCTCGGCTCCGGCCACGGGTGACGACGCCACGATCGTCATGGGTGTGAACGAAGAGACGTACAACCCCGAGACCGACGTCATCATCTCGAACGCCTCGTGCACCACGAACTGCCTCGCCCCGCTGGCGAAGGTATTCAACGACGCCTTCGGCATCGAGCGTGGCTTCATGATGACCGCTCACGCGTACACCGCCGACCAGAACCTGCAGGACGGTCCGCACAGCGACCTCCGTCGTGCCCGCGGCGCCGCGATCAACATCGTCCCCGCCTCGACCGGTGCGGCCAAGGCCATCGGCCTCGTGCTCCCCGAGCTCAACGGCAAGCTCAGCGGCTCGTCGTACCGCGTTCCGGTCCCCACCGGCTCGATCGTCGACCTCACCATCGTCACGCCCACCGAGGGCCTGACCGCCGACCAGATCAACGCCGTGTACAAGCAGGCCGCTGCCGAGGGTCGCCTCAACGGCATCCTGCAGTACACCGAGGACCCGATCGTCTCGAGCGACATCCAGGGCAACCCGCACTCGTCGATCTTCGACGCGGAGCTGACCAACGTCAGCGGCAACCTCGTCAAGGTGTCGTCGTGGTACGACAACGAGTGGGGCTACTCGAACCGCCTCGTCGACCTCACCGAGTACGTCGCCGAGCGCCTGTAACCCTTCATGGCTCTGCGCACCCTCGATTCGCTGGGGTCGCTCGCCGGCACGCGCGTCATCGTCCGTTGTGACCTGAACGTTCCTCTCAAGGATGGCGTCATCACGGACGATGGCCGCGTGCGGGCGTCGCTGCCGACTCTCAACGCACTGATCAACGCCGGCGCGCGTGTGGTCGTGTGCTCGCACCTGGGCCGTCCCGACGGCGCGCCCGACCCGAAGTACTCGCTCGAGCCGGTCGCGCAGCGCCTCTCCGAGCTGCTCGGCCAGCCCGTCGCGTTCGCACGCGACACGGTGGGCGAGTCGGCTCAGGATGCCGTGGCCGCTCTGGAGAACGGTGAGGTCGCCGTCATCGAGAACCTCCGCTTCAACGCGGGGGAGACCTCGAAGGACGAGACCGAACGCCAGGCGTTCGCCCGGGAGCTCGCCCGTCTCGGCGACGCTCTCGTGTCGGACGGCTTCGGTGTCGTGCACCGCAAGCAGGCGAGCGTCTACGACCTCGCCCAGATCGTGCCGTCCGCCGCGGGCCTTCTCATCCAGAAGGAACTCGAGGTCCTCGACCGCCTGACCGAGAACCCCGAGCGTCCGTACACGGTCGTCCTCGGCGGCTCGAAGGTCAGCGACAAGCTCGGGGTCATCGAGCACCTGCTCCCGCGCGTCGACAAGCTTCTCGTCGGCGGCGGGATGATGTTCACCTTCCTCGTCGCCGAGGGGCACAAGGTCGGTTCGAGCCTGCTCGAGCAGGACCAGATCGACACGGTGAAGGGCTACCTCGCCACGGCGCGGGAGCGCGGCGTCGAGATCGTGCTTCCGGTCGACGCCGTGGTCGCGGCCTCGTTCTCGGCGGACGCCGAGCACGTCGTGGCCGATGCCGACAAGCTGGAGGACACACCCTTCGGCGCGTCCGGCCTGGGCCTCGACATCGGTCCTCGCACGGCGGAGCTGTTCGCCGACGCGATCCGCGGATCCCGCACCGTCTTCTGGAACGGCCCGATGGGCGTGTTCGAGATGAAGGCGTTCGAGGCCGGCACCAAGACCGTCGCGCAGGCGCTCACCGAGGTCGACGGTCTCAGCGTCGTCGGCGGCGGCGACTCCGCGGCTGCCGTGCGACAGCTCGGCTTCGCGGACGACCAGTTCGGTCACATCTCCACCGGTGGCGGTGCCAGCCTGGAGTTCCTCGAAGGTAAGAAGCTCCCCGGACTGGAGGTCCTCGGATGGCAGTGACCAGAACCCCCCTCATCGCCGGCAACTGGAAGATGAACCTCGACCACCTGCAGGCGGTCGCGTTCGTCCAGAAGCTGCACTGGACGCTGAAGGAAGCGAAGCACGAGAACGGCAGTGTCGAGGTGGCGGTCTTCCCGCCCTTCACCGACCTGCGGACCGTGCAGACTCTCCTGGATGCCGACAAGATCGAGTTCGCTCTCGGCGGTCAGGACCTGTCCGCCCACGACTCCGGTGCGTACACCGGTGAGATCTCGGGTCAGTTCCTCGCGAAGCTGAACGCGCGCTACGTGATCATCGGTCACTCGGAGCGCCGCCAGTTCCACAACGAGACCGACGAGGTCGTCGCGGCCAAGACCCAGGCGGCTCTCCGTCACGGTCTCGTCCCGGTGATCTGCGTGGGTGAGACGTCGGAAGACCTCGAGAAGTTCGGCGCGAGCGCCGTGCCCGTGGGCCAGCTCGAGGTCGCGCTCGAAGGCGTGGCATCCGATGCCGACATCGTCGTGGCGTACGAGCCGGTCTGGGCCATCGGCTCGGGCCAGGCGGCAACGCCCGACCAGGCGCAGGAGGTCTGCGCGAAGCTTCGCGCCGTCGTGGCAGACAAGCTCGGTGCCGACGCGGCAGCGCGCACGCGCGTGCTCTACGGCGGGTCAGTCAAGTCGAACAACATCGCCGCGTTCATGCGCGAGCCCGATGTGGACGGCGCCCTGGTCGGTGGAGCGAGCCTCGTCGTCGATGAGTTCGCCGCGATCATCCGCTACCAGAAGCACGTCGGGGTCTGACCCCGTACCGGATGCCCGCGGCGCTTCGTCGCGGGCATCCGTGTGTCCGCCCCGCCTCCCCGTATACTTGACGCTTGTGCGGCCGACCAGGTCGCTCGCGAAAGGCTTTCGACAGTGCAGATTCTCGAGTTCGTCCTGCAGGTGCTGCTGGGCGTCACCAGCCTCCTGCTGACCCTGCTGATCCTGCTCCACAAGGGTCGCGGTGGCGGTCTCTCCGACATGTTCGGCGGCGGGATGAGTTCCGCCCTCGGCTCGTCCGGACTCGCGGAGCGCAACCTCAACCGTTTCACGATCGTGCTCGCGCTGGTGTGGTTCGTCACCATCGTCGGCCTCGGTCTGCTGACCAAGTTCGCGGAGATCTGACATGGCTACTGGCGGCAACGCGATTCGCGGCTCCCGGGTGGGCGCCGGCCCCATGGGTGAGCAGGACCACGGTTTCCACGCCGATCGCGTCGCGGTCTCGTACTGGGACGCCCTCGGTAACGAGACGGTGCGGTACTTCGCCGCCGGGATCCCGGACGACGAGATCCCCGAGACCATCGACTCACCGCACTCCGGCCTCCCCGCCGGCCGCGACAAGAACAACCCTCCGGCTCTCGCGAAGTCCGAGCCCTACAAGACGCACCTCGCGTACGTGAAGGAACGCCGCACCGACGAGGAAGCGGCGTCGCTCCTCGACGACGCGCTGCAGCAGCTGCGCGAGCGCCGCGGTCAGTAACGCCCGAGCGACGCTTCGCCGTAACGAGAAGAGACCGAATGCCATCGGCATCCGGTCTCTTTCGTGTTCACCGCGTGAAGGATCAGTACTCGCGGTCGATGAGCTGCGGGGGAACCTGATCGGCGGCGGACTCGTCCACGAAGAACGCGGTGCGGCGGCGACCCTTGGCGCCCGCGGCGGGGACGCTCCGGTAGCTCGCGCCGGCGAGGGCGAGACCGAGTGCGGCGGCCTTGTCGGCCCCGGCGATGACCATCCACACCCGCTTCGACGAGTTGATGACCGGTCGCGTCAGCGACACACGGTCGCTCGGCGGCTTGGGGGAGTCGCGCACGGGCACCGTCGCGCGATCTGTCACCGAGATCTCGGAACGGTCGGGGAAGAGCGAAGCGATGTGCGCGTCCGGCCCCACACCGAGGAAGCAGATGTCGAACGAGGGCCACGGGCCGGTCTCGCTGCGGTCGGAGGGGGCGAACTGCGCGAGCTCGTCCGCGTACGCGATGGCGGCGGCATCCAGGTCGAGACCCTCGTCCGACGACGCGACAGCGTGGATGTTCGCGGCGGGGATGTCGAGCCGGTCGAGGAACGCCTCGCGCGCCTGCTTCTCGTTGCGGTCGTCGGAGTCGCGCGGCACGAAGCGCTCGTCGCCGAACCAGAAGTGCACGAGCGACCAGTCGATCTCGGCGACGCGGGGGTCGCGCGCGGCGGTGCGCAGGACCGCGCCGCCCATCGTTCCCCCCGTGAGGCACACGTGCATGCGCTTCCCCTCGGCGACACGCTTGACGATGCGGTTCACGAACCGCGTCGCGACGTAGTCCGCGAGGGTGTCGGGGTCGCGCTTGATGATGACGCGCTTCGACGCACCGTTCTCGCTCATGCGTCGCTCCGCTCATCCGCCGTGCGCAGAAGGTGCGCGCACTCGGTGATGACGCGGCCGTAGAGCACGTCGGGGTCGAGGCGACGGAGCTCCTCGGCGAGGCACTCGCGCAACGTCCGCCGCGGGAACGCGAGGTCGTGCGTGGGCTGGCCCGGCTGGGTCAGCACGGCGACCGCGGGTTCGGGTCGTTCGAGGAGCGTGTTGCCGCTCTCGCGGGTCAGACGGACCGACTTGATGCCGGTAGCCCACTCCTCTTCCGACAGGTAGGTGTAGTCGACGGGAGCCTCGAGCTTGAGGCCGAGCCAGGCGGCGAGCAGAGCGGTGGAGGGGGAGTCCGCCGCACCCTTGACCTCGATGGCCGTGACCGGCTCGTACGGGGGCTGGTCGAGCACCGCCGCGAGCTGCTCACGCCACCGCGTGAGACGCGTCCAGGCGAAGTCGGTGTCTCCGGGCGCGTAGTGCTCGCCCAGGCGGGCGACCCAGGCGGCAGGATCCTCCTGCGACGAAGCGTCGGTGATGCGCCGCTGCGCGATGCGCCCGATCGCCGACCTCGAGGGGTTCTCGGGGGCGTCGGCGGGCCACCACGCCACGACGGGCGCATCCGGGAGGAGAAGCCCGGTGACCAGGCTCTCGGCGTTGGAGCCCGCGGCGCCGTGGGCGCGCAGCACCACGACCTCGCTCGCGCCGGCGTCTCCGCCGACGCGGATCTGCGCGTCGAGACGGGGAGCCTCGTCTTCGTCCCCGAAGAGCACGGCGATGACGCGCATCGGGTGCTCGCGCGAGGCGTCGTTCGCGGCCTCGATGACCTCTTCCTCGGCACCGTGGTGGGTGACGATGATGAGGGTCAGGACGCGCCCGAGAGCGACGGCTCCGCCTTCTTCGCGGACGCTGACGAGCTTCTTCGAGATCGCGCTGACGGTGGTGTCGGGCAGGTCGATGATCACGGGCGCCTCCAGGTGCGGCCGTCGCGGGCGAGGAGCTCGTCGGCGGACGACGGGCCCCACGATCCGGGCGAGTACTGTTCGAGCGGACCGCCCTGGGCGGCCCAGAACTCCTCGATGGGGTCGAGGATCTTCCAGCTGAGCTCGACCTCCTCGTGGCGGGGGAAGAGCGGCGGGTCACCCAGAAGGACGTCGAGGATGAGTCGTTCGTACGCTTCGGGGCTCGCCTCGGTGAAGGCGTGGCCGTAACCGAAGTCCATCGTCACATCGCGCACCTGTGTGCCGTCGCCAGGGACCTTCGAACCGAAGCGGATCGTGACGCCCTGCGTCGGGCTGCACGCGGATGACGAGGGCGTTCTGCCCCAGTTCCTGCGTCTGGCTGCGCGAGAACAACTGCTGCGGCGCACGCTTGAAGACGACGGCCACCTCGGTCACGCGGCGTCCGAGACGCTTTCCGCTGCGGACGTAGAACGGCACGCCCGACCAGCGACGCGTGTTGATCTCGAGCTTGATCGCGGCGTAGGTCTCGGTGACCGATTCGGGGTTCATCCCGTCTTCCTCGAGGAAGCCGCGAACCTCTTCGCCGCCCTGCCAGCCGCCCGCGTACTGGCCGCGAGCGGTCGCCTCCGCGAGGTTCTCCGGGAGGCGGACGGCGGCGAGCACCTTCTCCTTCTCGGCACGCAGGTCGGCGGCGTTGAAGCTGATGGGCTCCTCCATTGCCGTGAGGGCGAGCAGCTGCAGGAGGTGGTTCTGGATGACGTCGCGAGCGGCGCCGATCCCGTCGTAGTAGCCCGCACGTCCACCCACGCCGATGTCTTCGGCCATGGTGATCTGGACGTGGTCGACGTAGTTGCGGTTCCAGATCGGCTCGTAGAGCTCGTTCGCGAAGCGCAGCGCCAGGATGTTCTGCACCGTCTCTTTGCCGAGGTAGTGGTCGATCCGGAAGATCGAGTCGGCCGGGAACGCGCTCTCGACGACTTCGTTCAGCGCGCGCGCCGAGGCGAGGTCGTGGCCGAAGGGCTTCTCGATGACGACGCGTCGCCACCCGCTCGTCTTGTCGGCGTCTCCGCCGACGAGGCCCGAGGCCTTGAGCTGCGTGGTGACGAGCGGGAACGCCTTCGGGGGGATCGACAGATAGTAGGCGTGGTTGCCCATCGTCCCGCGCTCCACGTCGAGACGATCGACCGTTTCGCGCAGACGCTGGAACGCCGCCGGGTCGTCGAACTCGCCCTGGACGAACCGGATGCCCTCGAGGAGCTCCTTCCAGGTCTCTTCGCGGAACTCGGTGCGGGCGTACTGCTTGACCGACTCGTAGACGACCTTCGCGAAGTCCTGGTCTTCCCAGTCCCGGCGCGCGAAGCCCACGAGAGCGAAGCCCGGGGGCAGGAGCCCGCGGTTGGCGAGGTCGTAGACCGCCGGCATGAGCTTCTTGCGCGACAGGTCTCCTGTCACGCCGAAGATGACGAGTGCGCTGGGGCCGGCGATCCGGCTCAGCCGGCGATCCTCGGGATCGCGGAGGGGGTTATGACCCGGGGTGATCTCTACGACCATGCTCTACTGTGCCGCCTCGAAGAGTGAAAGAACGTCGAGCTGCGGGTCGGTCAGCGTCAGCGTGACGACGGGGCGGCCGTGGCCGTCCGCCAGCACGCTCGCGTCACCCGCAGCCTGTGCCTGAATGAGCTCGCCGAACGTGAACGGGCGCCCCGGGATCTCGAGGTCGACGTCGGTGCGTTCGGTGATCTGGAGGAAGACACCGGTGGCGGGCCCTCCCTTGTGGTACTGCCCGGTCGAGTGCAGGAACCGCGGTCCCCACCCGAACGTGGTGGGGCGTCCCGCATCGGCGGCGACGAGCTCGCGCAGGCCGTGCAGCTGCGGAACATCGAGCCGGTTCACGTACGCCTGGATGCTGACGTAACCGTCGGCGGGAACCGTGGCCCACAGGGCCTCGAGGACGCCCGCGATGGTCCCGCTCGCGGCCAGCGCGGGGTCGGACACACGCACTTCGACGCCGTCGACCACGAAAGCGGGAGGAGTGGGTTCCGGTCTCGCGTCGAGCAGACCTCGCGTCGCCACCTTCGCCGACTCGACGTCGGGCTGATCGAAAGGATCGATCCCCAGCATCCGACCGGCGATCGCCGTGGCGTACTCCCAGACGACGAACTGCGCGCCGAGCGAACCGCTGACGAGGATCTCACCGTGGTGGTGCTCGAACAGGTGCAGCTTGTGGGCGTCCTCGACGAAGCGAGCGACCTGCAGGTCGTCGGGAGTCGATTCGACCTCGGGAGACACGGGGAGCAGGACGACCGGGAGGATGCCGGTACCCTGCTTGCCCGTGGACTCGGCGATGAGCTGCTCGATCCAGTCCGGAAGGCCCGGGAGGTGAGCGTCGTCCATCACGAGACCGAGCTTGTCGCGGCGGTGTTCTCCTCCGCCGGCGATGGCCGCAGCCAGCACGAGCGCCGGGTTCTCGGGGGAGTCGATCGCGACCTCGAGAAGGGTGGCATCGGCCTCGTTCAGGAGGTCATCGATGTCGACGCCCGCGAGACCCGCCGGGACCAGACCGAAAGCCGTGAGTGCCGAGTAGCGACCGCCCACGGTGGGGTCGGCCGTGAAGACGCGGTAGCCGTCGGCGCGAGCGGCCTGCTCGAGCGGGGAACCGGGGTCGGTGACGACGACGATGCGTTCGGCGGGGTCGATGCCGAGGTCGCGGTAGGCCGCCTCGAACGCCCGCTTGGCGGAGTCGGTCTCGATCGTGGAGCCCGACTTGCTGGAGACCACGAGGAGCGTCTGGGCGAGCCCGCCCGCTTCAGCGTCACCGTCGATCGCGGCGAGCACCTGTCCGGGGGCGGTGGAGTCGAGGATCACCAGCGGGACGCCCGCGGACTGCGCGATGACCTCGGGTGCGAGCGAAGAACCGCCCATGCCGGCGAGCACGACGCGGGTCACGCCCTGCGCGACGAACTCGTCGCGCAGGGCGGTGATCTCGGGCACGAGCGGGCGCGAGACGGAGACCGCCTGCACCCACCCGAGCCGACGAGTCGCCTCGTCTTCGGCGGCCGGCCCCCACAGGCTCGCGTCTCCGGCGGTGATACCGGATGCCACGAGCGAGCCGACCAAGCCGGGCAGCTCGGCGTCGACGACCGACTTGACGTGGCCGGTGACCTTGACCTCGAACGTCACTGCGCGGCCTGGGCGCTTCCGGCGTCGAGGGCGGTCTTCACGGTGTCCTGCAGCTCGTGCCAGGAGGCGATGAACTTCTCGACGCCCTCGTCCTCGAGCGTCTGCGTCGCGTCGGTGACGTCGACACCCACGGCGGCGAGACGGTCGAAGACCTCGTGCGCCTCGGCGTACGCGCCCGTGACCGTGTCGCCCGTGATGACGCCGTGGTCGAAGGTCGCCTCGAGCGTCTTCTCGGGCATCGTGTTGACGGTGCCGGGAGCGACGAGCTCGGTGACGTAGAGCGTGTCGGGCAGAGCCGGGTCCTTGACGCCGGTCGAGGCCCAGAGCGGGCGCTGGACGGTGGCACCGGCGGCCAGGAGAGCCTTCGCGCGGTCCTCCGCGAACTTCTGCTCGTAGAGCTCGTACGCGAGGCGGGCATTGGCGATGCCGGCCTTGCCCTTGAGCGCCGCGGCCTCGTCGGTGCCGATGGCGGCCAGACGCTTGTCGATCTCGGTGTCGACGCGCGAGACGAAGAACGAGGCGACCGACTGCAGGGTCGAGATGTCGTGACCGGCGGCCTGCGCCTTCTCGACACCGGCGAGGTACGCGTCGATGACCTCGGCGTACCGCTCGAGGCTGAAGATCAGCGTGACGTTGACCGAGATGCCGGCACCGATGACCTCGGTGATGGCCGGCAGTCCCGCCTTGGTCGCGGGGATCTTGATGAGGACGTTCTTGCGGTCGACCCGCGCCGAGAGGTCCTTCGCCTGGGCGATGGTGCCCTCGGTGTCGTGCGCGAGGTCGGGGGAGACCTCGATCGACACGCGGCCGTCGACGCCGTCGGTGGCGTCGAAGACCGGCAGGAAGATGTCGCACGCGTCGCGCACGTCGTCGGTGGTGATCGAGAAGATCGCCTCGTCGACGCTGGCATCCTGAGCGGCGAGCTCTTTCACCTGGCCCTCGTAGGCCTCGCCCTTCGAGAGGGCGCCGGCGAAGATCGTCGGGTTGGTCGTCACGCCGACGACGTTGCGGGACTGGATGAGCTCGGCGAGGTTGCCGGACTGGATGCGCTGACGCGAGAGGTCGTCGAGCCAGATGCTGACGCCCGCGGCGGACAGGTCTTCGGTGGGAGTGCTCATGTGTCTGTTCTCCTCGGATTACTTCTTCGCGGCAGCCAGCGACTCGCGCGCGGCCTCGACGACGGCCTCAGCCGTGATGCCGAACTTCTGGAAAAGGGTCTTGTAGTCGGCCGACGCACCGAAGTGCTCGATCGCGACCGAGCGTCCGGCGTCGCCGACGATGCCGTGCCAGCTGAGCGCGGAGCCGGCCTCGACCGACACGCGCGCCTTGACCGAGGAGGGGAGCACCGACTCGCGGTACGCCTCGTCCTGCTCGGCGAACCACTCGAGCGACGGAGCCGACACCACGCGGGCGTGGACACCCTCGGCGGCGAGGGTCTCGCGCGCCTGGACCGCCAGCTGCACCTCGGAGCCGGTGGCGATGAGGATGACGTCGGGCTCGCCGTTCGCGGCTTCGGCCAGGACGTACGCGCCCTTCACCGCACCCGCGGCCGAAGCGAACTCGTCACCGGATGCCTCGCCCTCGCCGCGCGCGAACACCGGGATGTTCTGGCGGGTCAGGGCGATACCGGCGGGGCCGGCGGTGCGGCGGAGCATCTCGAGCCACACGACGCTCGTCTCGTTGGCGTCCGCGGGACGCACGAGAGCGAAGTTGGGGATCGCGCGGAGCGTCGCGAGCTGCTCGATCGGCTGGTGCGTCGGTCCGTCCTCGCCGAGGGCGACCGAGTCGTGCGTCCAGACGAAGATCGTCGGGATGTTCATCAGCGCGGCCAGACGCACCGGCGGGCGCATGTAGTCGCTGAAGATCAGGAACGTGCCGCCGAAGGGGCGGGTGGGCCCGTGCAGGACGATGCCGTTCAGGATGGCGCCCATCGCGTGCTCGCGGATACCGAAGTGCAGCACGCGACCGTAGGGGTCGCCCGACCACTCGTGCGTCGACCACTCGGACGGGATGAAGGACTTGGCATCCTTGATCGTCGTCAGGTTCGACTCGGCGAGGTCGGCCGAGCCGCCCCAGAGCTCGGGGAGCTCGGCGGCCAGCGCGTTGATGACGGTGCCGGAGGCGGCGCGGGTCGACACGTCCTTGCCGGCCTCGAAGGCGGGAAGCGCGTCGGCGATATCGGCGGGCAGTTCGCGGGCCTGAAGGCGGTCCCAGAGCTGCTTGCGCTCGGGGTGGGCGGCGGCCCACGCGTCGAACTTCTGCTGCCAGGCGGCCTTCTCGGCCTCGCCACGCTCGACGAGCTCGCGGGTGTGGGCGATGACGTCGTCGGCGACGGCGAAGTTCTGCTCGGGGTCGAAGCCGAGCACCTCCTTGGTCGCGCGGAGCTCGTCGGCACCCAGGGCGGAGCCGTGGATCTTGCCGGAGTTCTGCTTGCCGGGGGAGGGCCAGCCGATGATCGTCTTGAGGATGATGAGCGACGGCTTGCTCGTCTCGCCCTTGGCCGCTTCGATCGCGGAGTAGAGCTCGGCGACGTCCTCGACGTACTGACCCGTCTTCTTCCAGTCGACGGTCTGGACGTGCCAGCCGTAGGCCTCGTAGCGCTTCTGCACGTCCTCGGTGAAGGCGACGTTCGTGTCGTCTTCGATCGAGATCTGGTTGGAGTCGTAGATCGCGATGAGGTTGCCGAGTTCCTGGTGGCCGGCCAGCGAGGACGCCTCGCTGGTCACGCCCTCCTGGAGGTCGCCGTCACCGGCGATGACGTAGACGTAGTGGTCGAAGGGGCTCTCGCCGGCGGGGCTCTCGGGGTCGAAGAGGCCGCGCTCGTAGCGCGCCGCATAGGCGAAGCCGACCGAGGAGGCGAGGCCCTGGCCGAGCGGGCCGGTGGTGATCTCGACGCCGTCGGTGTGGCCGTACTCGGGGTGACCGGGGGTGAGCGAACCCCAGGTGCGCAGCGCCTCGAGGTCCTTCAGCTCGAGGCCGAAACCGCCGAGGTAGAGCTGCACGTACTGCGTGAGCGAGGAGTGACCGGCCGAGAGGATGAAACGGTCGCGGCCCGGCCAGTGCGTGTCGGCCGGGTCATGCCGCATCACGCGCTGGTACAGCAGGTACGCGGCGGGAGCGAGCGACATCGCCGTTCCCGGGTGGCCGTTGCCCACCTTCTCAACGGCATCCGCCGCGAGGATGCGAGCGGTGTCCACCGCGCGCCGATCGATCTCGTCCCATTCGAAGTCCGACAACAGGGTCGCCTTTCTCGATACTTTGCGCCCGGATCACTTCCGACGCCGCACTCACCACCGTAGGAGTGGGAGAGGGGTGGGGTGTCGGCGCGGGGCGCGCGTTCACGGCCAGCATAGCGAGATCGACCGCGACCGTTGCGGTCCGTGACGGGGGTCGACAGGCGGCCGGTCGTGTGGTGGGCATGGCGTAGAATCGTGGAGGTTTCATACGCGCTACCCCGGGGGACGATGGACATCTCGACGACGTCGCACGTCATTGCGACGACCGATCGCCGCTCCGTCGGACGAACCATTCGCGCTTACGTCGCTCTGACGAAGCCGCGTGTGCTCGAGCTCCTGCTCGTCACGACGGTGCCGGTCATGATCCTCGCGCAGGGCGGCCTGCCGAACCTGTGGCTGATCTTCGCCACGGTGATCGGCGGTTCGCTGAGCGCCGGATCCGCCGCGGCGTTCAACATGTACCTCGACCGCGACATCGACGCGCACATGCAGCGCACCGAGAACCGGCCGCTGGTCACCGGCGAGGTGTCGCCGCGGGGAGCGCTCGCCTTCGCGTGGACTCTCGCGGTCTTCTCGACCGTGTGGCTGTGGGCGTTCACGAACACCCTCGCCGCTGGTCTGTCAGCCGCGGCCATCTTCTTCTACGTCGTGATCTACACGATGATCCTCAAGCGCCGCACCGAGCAGAACATCGTGTGGGGCGGCATCGCCGGATGCTTCCCCGTGCTCATCGGCTGGTCGGCCGTGACCGGATCCCTTTCCTGGGCGCCGTTCATCCTCTTCGCGCTCGTGTTCCTGTGGACGCCTCCGCACTACTGGCCGCTGTCGATGAAGTACGCCGACCAGTACGACGAGGTCGATGTGCCGATGCTCGGCGCGACCCGTAGTGGATCGCAGGTGGGCCTCCAGGTCATCCTGTACGCGTGGGCCACCGTGGCGTGCTCGCTGCTGCTCATCCCCGTGGCATCCATGGGTCTCGTCTACACGGTCTCGGCGGTCGTCTTCGGCGGGTGGTTCATCTACGAGTCGCACCGCCTGTACTCGCGCGCCGTGCGCGGTGGAGAGCCGCGGCCGATGCGCGTGTTCCACGCTTCGATCACGTATCTCACGCTCCTGTTCGTCGCGATCGCCGTGGATCCGCTGCTGCCGTTCTGACGGTCTGCGTCCACGAGAAAGCGCCCGCCCCGATATCCGCGGGTTCTAACGGTGGTCGCAACACCCCAGATTTTGGGAGGTTGCGACCACCGTGTCGTTTTCGGAGGAGAAGGATCGTCGTCGGGATGAGTTCCTGACGCTGTTGAAGGAACTCGGCAGTGTGACGTTGGCTGCGCGAGAGCTCGGGATAAATCGGAATACGGGTTTCACCTGGGCCAGGAAGGCGGGGTTCCGTTCCGAGGGGAAGTTCCCGGCGCGGCCGCATCCGCGTCGGGGCGAGTATGCCCGGCTGCGCGGGGAAGGTGTGTCGCGGCGGGACGCCGCAGCGCAGGTCGGCATCCACGAGCGCACCGCACGGGATTGGGATCACGGGGTCCGGCATTCGCGGAACTCGCGGTTCTACCCGGACGGGCGACGCGTTGACTACTCGACTGGGCGCACCACGATGGAGTCCATGACGACCCCACCGCCCCGGGTTCCGGCGCAGATCGGTTCTCGGCTGCTGTCTCTGCAGGAGCGGGAGAAGATCGCCGATTTACGGCGGCTCGGGTGGACGTTGCGGTCGATTGGCCGGGAGTTGGACCGGGCAGCGTCGACGATCAAGCGCGAACTCGACGCGCGCAGGGATGCGAACGGGCGTTACCTGCCGCACGCCGCTCACCGCGATGCCGCGGCGAAGAGGGTCCGGCCGAAGCCCGCGAAGCTGGCCCAGCCCGGACGGTTGCGGGAGTACGTCTCGGACCGGCTGAAGGAACAATGGTCTCCGGGACAGATCAGCGGCGTCCTGTCGCGAGATCACGCGGGCGACGAGAGTATGCAGGTGAGCGCGGAGACGATTTACCAGGCGATTTACGTCCAGGCTCGCGGCGGTTTGAAACGCGAGGTCGCCGATGCGCTGCGCACCGGGCGCGCCCGCCGCAAACCGCACCGCACGCCCGAGCACCGCACGAGCCGTTTCGTTGATCCGATGGTGATGATCAGTGAGCGACCGCCGGAGGTCGCAGATCGCGCCGTCCCCGGGCATTGGGAGGGGGATCTGATCATGGGAGCTGGTAATCAGTCCGCGATCGTCACCCTCGTCGAACGCGCCACCCGCTACGTCATGCTCGGGCATCTGCCCGCCCGTGATCACACCGCCGAAACCGTCCGCGACGTCCTGGTGGGCCTGATCGGCAGCCTCCCGGCGCACCTGCGGGGGTCGCTCACCTGGGACCAAGGGACGGAGATGGCCGCGCACAAGGCGTTCACGGTCGCCACCGACGTCCCCGTCTACTTCTGCGACCCCGCCAGCCCCTGGCAGCGCGGATCGAACGAGAACACCAACGGCCTGCTCCGGCAGTACTTCCCGAAAGGCACCGACCTGTCCGTCTACGGTCCGGAAGACCTCGAGCACGTCGCCCAGAAGCTCAACGGCCGCCCACGCAAAACGCTGGGCTGGGACACCCCAGCCCAGCGTCTGCTAGAACTCGTTTAGTTCAGTTGGTGTTGCGACGACCCCTAGAAACCGCCATCGGGGCGGGCGCTTTCTCGTTGTGACTCAGCGCGCGGCGGAGTCGGTGTCGTCCTTCTGAGCTGCCGCCTGCGGCGGGGCGGGAGCGGTCGAGGGCGTCTCGATGTCGGCGTCCTCGACGGCGATCGGGGCCGCGGTGGTCGGGGCCGCGGAGGGAGGGGTCGCGAAGTCCGGGGCCTGCTCGGGCGCCGTTTCTTCGTCGCTGGTCCAGTCGATGGTCTCGATGGCGACCTCGGGGTTCGTGCGCGTCGAGACGACGGTGGCGACGGCGAGGGCCGAGGCGAGGCCGATCGCGCCAGCGGCGAGCACGGCGGCACCCACCGACACCCAGGACTGGGCGACGTAGACGGTGACGACCGTGGCGTTCGGGTCGTTGACCAGGGCCTGGATCGCGTTGACCTGAGCCAGGACGAGGACGAGTCCGCCGATCACTGCGGCGAGCGACGCGATCACGAGAACCCAGAACGGGACGTTGGTGACCAGACGGGGACGGGTCTGCATGAGATGTACTCCTTGTCGTTCCGCGCCCGGGGGAGGCGCGGATGCGGTTTCCGGTGGCAAGGCACCGGGGATCCGGGCGCAGGGGTGCACCGGACAGTCCACGGTGTCGCACGCGTCATGGCGGTGGCTAGGGGTCGCCGATGAATCCCCTATGAGCGTATAAGGGGCACTCCTCGCCAAACGCGAAGGCCGCCCCTGCGCACGGCATCCGGGGCGACCTTCGCGATCTCGACGTTCGTCAGCCGCGAGCGGACGCCGTCTCGCGTCGGTCGGCGGCGGCGACCGCGGCCGCGGGCTCCTTGAGGCGCAGCACGACCACGGTCATCGCGGAAGCGGCGAGGGCCGCGAGCACCATGTGGGTGCCGACGGCGATCTCGGGCAGGCCGTTGCGCGCCTGGTACAGGCCGACGGCGATCTGCACGACCTCGACCGCAAGGAGGGCGGTCGCCCACCGGCGCACGGGCAGTCGCAGACGCCACGCCGCGACGACGACGACCAGCGTCAGGATGAAGAGGGCGTACCCCGGCCAGGAGTGCACGTGCTCGAGGATCTCGGCGTCGAACCCGTTGCGACCGGCCGCGGCGTCGCCCGAGTGGGGGCCGGCCCCGGTGGTGAGGACACCGAACACGATGGTGAGGGCGAGGACGCCCGTGGTCGCGTGGACGAGGCCGGCGAACCAGCGCGGCACGGCGAGGACGCGGCTCCCGGCCGGACCCGACATCAGCACCAGGAAGGCGGCGCACACGGCGACCAGCGACACCGAGGCGATGTAGTGGAAGCCGACGATGAAGGGATTGAGGCCCGTGAGGACGGTGACCCCGCCCACGAGCGCCTGCGCGACGACGCCGCCGAGCACGATCAGCGCGAGCACGAACAGCGCGCGGCGCTCGCGTCGCATTCGCCAGACGAGGACGACCACGACGAGGGCCAGGATGCCGACGAGCCCCGTCAGCGTCCGGTTTCCGAATTCGATGACCCCGTGGATTCCCATTTCGGGGGTGTTGACGATCGAGTCGGCGGTGCAACGCGGCCAGGTGGGGCAGCCGAGCCCCGAACCGGTCAGACGGACGGCGCCGCCGGTGCCGATGATCAGGACCTCCGCGACGAACGAGAGCCACGCGAAGACCCGCACGCGGCGGTCGACGTCGGCCGGTAGCCATTCGACGAAGCGGCGGAGCCCTCCGGCGAGGCGAGAGCGGGCGGGGGAGGTCGAGGCGGAGGACATGCGTCGGGCTTCCTGGCAGCGGGCCGCTCGGGGCCGTCGGGGCAGCGGTGCTGCCGTGCCAGGAGCGGGTCTTGCCTGTAGAATCAAAGGGTCCGGGTGCAGCGCTCACGCGTTCGGCACCAGAGACAGTCTAGGCGCGCAGCCAGCGCCTTCGAGCGGGCTCACCAGCGACCTTCCTGAGACTTCGACCGGAGTCCGGAATGTCGGGGCGGATGACACCGTTGCAGCCCGAGAAGGAGAGTGATCACCATGTCCGATGTCCTCATCGACCGACCAGAGCTCGAGAGCCTGGGGCAATACGAGTTCGGCTGGCACGACACCGACGCCGCCGGCGCGGTGGCCCAGCGCGGGATCAACGAGGACGTGGTGCGCGGCATCTCCGCACTCAAGTCCGAGCCCGAGTGGATGCTGAAGACCCGTCTGAAGGGGTACCAGCTCTTCGGTCGCAAGCCGATGCCGACGTGGGGCGCCGACCTCTCCGACATCGACTTCGACAACATCAAGTACTTCGTGCGCTCGACCGAGAAGCAGGCGCAGTCGTGGGAGGACCTCCCCGAGGAGATCCGCAACACGTACGAGAAGCTCGGTATCCCCGAGGCCGAGCGCCAGCGTCTCGTCGCCGGTGTCGCCGCCCAGTACGAGTCCGAGGTCGTCTACCACCAGATCCGCGAGGACCTGGAGCAGCAGGGCGTCATCTTCATGGACACCGACACGGCCCTGCGCGAGCACCCCGAGTTCTTCGAGGAGTACTTCGGCACCGTCATCCCCGCGGGCGACAACAAGTTCGCGGCGCTGAACACGGCGGTGTGGTCGGGCGGATCGTTCGTCTACGTCCCGAAGGGCGTGCACGTCGAGATCCCGCTGCAGGCGTACTTCCGCATCAACACCGAGAACATGGGCCAGTTCGAGCGGACGCTGATCATCGCCGACGAAGACAGCTACGTCCACTACATCGAGGGCTGCACCGCTCCGATCTACAAGTCGGACTCCCTCCACTCGGCCGTGGTCGAGATCATCGTGAAGAAGAACGCCCGCGTGCGCTACACGACGATCCAGAACTGGTCGAACAACGTCTACAACCTCGTCACCAAGCGCGCCGTCGCCCACGAGGGCGCGACCATGGAGTGGGTAGACGGCAACATCGGCTCCAAGGTGACGATGAAGTACCCCTCCATCTACCTCATGGGCGAGCACGCCAAGGGCGAGACCCTCTCGGTCGCCTTCGCCGGTCCCGGTCAGCACCAGGACGCCGGCGCCAAGATGATCCACATGGCGCCGTACACCCAGTCGTCGATCGTCTCGAAGTCGATCGCCCGCGGCGGCGGTCGCGCCGGTTACCGCGGTGAAGTGCGGGTGGATGCCAATGCGCACCACTCCGCGAACACCGTGCGCTGCGACGCGCTCCTGGTCGACACGATCTCACGTTCCGACACGTACCCGGCGATCGACATCCGCGTCGACGACGTGCAGCTCGGCCACGAGGCGACCGTCTCGAAGGTCAGCGAGGAGCAGCTCTTCTACCTGCAGTCCCGCGGCCTTCCCGAAGACGAGGCCATGGCCATGATCGTGCGCGGGTTCATCGAGCCGATCGCCCGCGAGCTCCCCATGGAGTACGCGCTCGAACTCAACAAGCTCATCGAAATGGGCATGGAAGGCAGTGTTGGTTAAGTGACGACTGCGACTGAAACTCCCGCAGCCGCCAGCGGTCATGTCGACCCGGCAGCCCTCGTGGCATCCGTCGTCCCGGTGCAGACGCGCTCGGAGCGACCCACGTCGTTCGACCCCGCCGACTTCGGCGTTCCCACCGGCCGCGAGGTCAACTGGAAGCTGAGCCCGGTCGATCGGCTCGCGCCGCTCTTCGTCGACGAGGCCGGCCCCACCGGCGTCATCGAGGTCGACCTCCAGGCGCCCGCGGCGGTCGAGCAGCTGCGTCTCGCGGCGGGCGATGCCCCGCGCGGCGAGCACTTCCGTCCCGAGGATCGGCTCGCCGCCCTCGCCTGGACCCACGAAGCCGAGGCTCCTCTTCTCCGCATCCCCGCCGAGGTCGAGCTCGACGAGCCGATCGTCGTCCACCTCAACGGCACGGGCGGCCTCGCGCACGCTCACGTCGTGATCGAGGCCCAGCCGCACTCGCGCGGCACCGTCGTGCTGCGGCACGAGGGCAGCGCGCAGCACGCTCAGAACGTCGAGATCCTCGTCCGCGACGGCGCAGAGCTCACGGTCGTGTCGGTGCAGAACTGGAACGACGACGCGATTCACGCCGCCTCGCATCAGGCTCGCGTCGACCGCGACGCGAAGCTCACCCACGTCGTGGTGAGCTTCGGTGGCGGCGTCGTCCGCGTCAACCCGTCGGTCGAGCTCGCCGGCGCTGGCAGCGAGGGACGCCTGTACGGCCTGTCGTTCTCGGACGCCGGCCAGCACCTCGAGTCGCAGGTCTACCTGCACCACAAGGGCCCGCACACCGTCGGCGACGTGCTCTACAAGGGTGCGCTCCAGGGCGAGAGCGCCCGGAGCGTGTGGATCGGCGACGTCCTCATCGGATCGGATGCCACGGGCACCGACTCGTACGAGGCCAACCGCAACCTCGTGCTCACCGATGGTGCGCGCGCCGACTCGATCCCCAACCTCGAGATCGAGACGGGCGACATCCAGGGCGCCGGCCACGCCAGCGCCACGGGTCGCTTCGACGACGAGCAGCTGTTCTACCTCCAGGCCCGCGGCATCGCAGAGGAAGAGGCGCGGCGTCTCGTCGTGCTCGGCTTCCTCAGCGAGATCGTCCAGCGCATCGGCATCCCGGAACTCGAGAGCGAGCTCATCGCCGCGATCGAGCGCGAGCTGGCCGAGGGGGCTGCCGCGTGAGCGCGACGCGTGCCTGCGCGCTGAGCGACCTCGTCCAGGACGAGGCGCGGCGTGTCGAGATCGACGGCGTCGCGATCGCCGTCGTGCTCGACGGTAACGGCGATGTCCACGCGATCGGCGACGTCTGCACGCACGGCGACATCTCGCTGTCCGACGGCTTCGTCGAGGGAGAGACGCTGGAGTGCTGGGCACACGGCTCCGCCTTCTCGTTGAAGACCGGCCGCCCGCTGAACCTCCCGGCCTACGAGCCGGTCCCCGTGTACGAGGTCGTGATCGACGGAGACGACGTGCTCATCGATCCGTCCGTCACCAAGGCGACGGCCTGAGCGCCGCCCACGACGCCGCTCACGACGACGCCCACGACGACGCCCACGACCTGAAGACTTTACGAGTAAGGAACACCATGTCTGTCCTCGAGATCCGCGACCTCCACGTGACGGTCGAGACGGAGAACGGTACGACCCCGATCCTCAACGGTGTGACGCTGACCATGCGCACCGGCGAGACCCACGCCATCATGGGCCCGAACGGCTCCGGTAAGTCGACCCTGGCGTACACGATCGCCGGTCACCCGAAGTACACCGTGACGAGCGGTTCGATCACCCTCGACGGTGAGGACGTGCTCGAGATGAGCGTCGACGAGCGCGCTCGCGCCGGCCTTTTCCTCGCGATGCAGTACCCCGTCGAGATCCCCGGTGTCACGGTCACCAACTTCCTGCGCACGGCCAAGACGGCCATCGACGGCGAGGCGCCGGCGATCCGCAGCTGGACCAAGGACGTCAAGGGCGCCATGGAGAACCTGCGCATGGACGCGAAGTTCGCCTCGCGCAACGTCAACGAGGGCTTCTCAGGCGGCGAGAAGAAGCGCCACGAGATCCTCCAGCTCGAGCTGCTGAAGCCGAAGATCGCCGTCCTCGACGAGACCGACTCGGGCCTCGACGTCGACGCGCTCAAGATCGTGTCCGAGGGCGTGAACCGTGCGAAGGAGCGGACCGACCTCGGTGTGCTGCTCATCACGCACTACACCCGCATCCTGCGCTACATCCGCCCCGACTACGTGCACGTGGTCGTGAAGGGCCGGATCGTCGAAGAGGGCGGCCCCGAGCTCGCCGACCGTCTCGAGGAAGAGGGCTACGACCGCTTCCTCGAGGCCGGTACCGCCGATCGACGCGTAAGATCGTTACATGACCGCAACCCTCGCTCCCGAGAAGTACGACGAGGTCACCGAGGCCCTGAAAGACGTCATGGACCCCGAACTGGGGATCAACGTCGTCGACCTCGGCCTCATCTACGACCTCGCGTGGGACGACGAGAACGACGCGCTCGTCATCCACATGACCCTCACCTCGGCCGGCTGCCCGCTGACCGACGTGCTCGAAGAGCAGACGGCCCAGGCCCTCGACAACGTCGTGGATCGCTTCCGCATCAACTGGGTGTGGATGCCGCCGTGGGGCCCTGAACGGATCACCGACGACGGCCGCGACATGATGCGTGCCCTCGGCTTCGCGATCTGAACACCTTCCACGAATGCCCACCCCTCGCGGGGTGGGCATTCGTGTTTCCTCCTCTGACACCCGGATTCCGTGGCATCCGAGGCTCTCATTAGGCTTTCGGGATGAGCGTTCCCCCCTTGAAAGCCCTGCCGCTCGATCTCCTCCGCCAGCGCAGCAGCACCAAGTGGCGCTCCTACGGCGACGACGTCATTCCGATGTTCGTCGCCGAGACCGATTTCGCCCTCGCACCCGCGATCACCGCCGCCCTGTATCGGGCCGTCGAGATCGGTGACACCGGCTACACGCCCCCGCGACCCGGTATCGATCTGGACTTCGCCGCGTACGCCGACCGTCGTTGGGGATGGCGTCCCGACCCGTCGCGTATCCGCTGGACGGGCGACGTGATGATGGGCGTCGTCGAGGTGCTGCGCGCGGTCACCTCGCCGGGCGACCGCGTGATCGTCACCCCGCCGGTGTACCCCCCGTTCTACGACACCGTCGAGGAAGCCGGAGCTGTGGTCGAGCGCGTCCCGCTCCTCGACGACGGCGAGCGCTGGTCTCTCGACCTCGAGGGGATCGAGCGCGCGCTGGCCGCCGGTGCCCGTTCGGTGCTGCTGTGCAATCCGCACAATCCGACCGGCACCGTCCACACGCGAGAATCCCTGGCCGCTCTCGCGCGTCTGGCGCACCGCCACGGGGCCACGGTCGTCAGCGACGAGATCCATGCGCCCCTGACGCACGCCCCGTCCGTCTTCACCCCGTTCCTGGATGCCGCACCCGAGGCGGCTGCTGTCGGGTACGCGGTCACGAGCGCGAGCAAGACGTACAACCTGGCGGGGCTGAAGTGCGCCGTGATCGTGACCGGCTCGGACGAGACCGCGGCGGTGGTGCGGGGGCTGCCGTGGGAGGTGGAGTGGCGGGCAGGGCTTTTCGGTGTGATCGCCAACCGTGCCGCCTTCGCGGCCGAGAGCGACGCGTGGCTCGAGCAACTGCTGGTCGCCCTCGATGAGAACCGCCGCCTTCTGGCGGAGCTGCTCGCTGAGCATCTGCCGCTCGCGCGATACCGCATGCCCGAGGCGGGCTTCCTCGCCTGGGTGGACGTGTCGGCCTACGGCTGGGGCGACAACCCGGCGCCGCACATCCGCCGGGAGGCCAAGGTCGCCCTGCATCATGGTCCGCTCTTCGGGACGGAGGGCGTGGGACACGTCCGCATCAACGTCGGGTGCGCGCCCGAGGTTCTGCGCGAGGCGATCGAGCGGATCGGCCGGCTCGCGCGCGAAGCATGAACGGTCGGTCGTCTCGACCGTGGGGTAATGGATGCCGGGGTCCTGGCATCCGGAGATAGGTAAGGGTATCCTTATTCGGTGACCGCCACCGCCACGCGCCCCGCCTACCGTCCTTACGTCGCCGTGGTGAAGGAGGCACGCAGGCTGTCGCCGCACTTCGCGCGAATCACGTTCACCTCCGCGGATTTCGACGTTTTCGGCACCGACCGACGTGACCAGCGGATCAAGATCGTGCTGCCCGGGCCGGACGGACAGTTGTGCGACATCGGTCAGAACGATCCGTCGGCGATCGACAACGGCGAGTGGTACGTCCGCTGGAGGGATCTGCCCGACGCGGAGCGGATGCCGTTCCGCACGTACACCGTGCGGCGGATCGATCCCGAGGCGCGCGAGCTCGACGTCGACTTCGTGCTGCACCACGACGCCGGGCCCGCGGGGGCGTGGGCCGAGGCCGCGGCGCCGGGGGACTCGATCCTCGTCGTCGGTCCCGACGCGCGCAGCCCCGAGTCGGCGCAGGGGATCGACTTCCACCCGGGCACGGCTCGGCGCCTTCTGCTGGCCGGCGACGAGACCGCCGCTCCGGCGATGTGCGCGGTGCTCGAGGGACTCGAGCCCGACATGGACGTCGACGCGTTCATCGAGGTGCCGACCATCGACGACGCTCTTCCACTGGCGGTCGGCGATGCGCGGGTGACCTGGCTCGCCCGCGACGACCGCTCGCACGGCGAGGCCCTGATCGAAGCCGTCGAGGGGTGGACGCGAGCGTCCGGCGACGTGCTCGCCCGGGCTGCGGCCCCGCGGCCGCAGGAGCTCGAGGATATCGACCTCGAGAAGGAGCTGCTCTGGGACAGCCCGGAGGACGGAGAGGGCGAGTTCTACGCGTGGATCGCGGGGGAGTCGTCGACCGTCAAGACGCTGCGCCGGATGCTCGTGCAGGGATGCGGCGTCGACCGCAAGCGCGTCGCCTTCATGGGGTACTGGCGCGAGGGGCAGACGGAGCGGTCGGCCTAGGACCTGTTGCGGAACGGCCTCCCGTCCTTCGAAGGCGAACCGGGCTCGGCTGCGTGAACGTGGGATCGCTGCGACGATCTCCCAGAAGGTCAGATCTTGCACGGGCGCAAGACGCCGGGGCGGCCTATTCCGCGGTCACGGTATCCTCGCGAGGATGACGACCAAGGTGGAAGGCTATCGCCCGCCGGCATTTCCGCTCCTCGAGGCTCGATTCAATCGGTCCGAGAACAACACCACGCGATGGCTGTATGGCTGGAACGGTCTTGTCACTGAGGCTGCCACGGATGTCACGCTGGCAGCTTCAGCTCCCGCGGGACGTGCCCTGGTCACTTCGGGTCTGTGGGCAGATGAGTGGGGTGTTCGGATAGCCGCACTCCTGGCTGCCAATTCTCTGGATCGGTCTCGACTCTTCCGAGGAATCGCCATCGATGCGGCCGCGAACGACGTGTCGTGGCGACCGGCTCCGCTCTCGATCGACGGAGAATCGGCACAAGTAGCGATCGGTCACGTCGGCGATTTCACCGTCGCATACGCGATCGATACACCTGCGCAGTTTGCCGCCGCATGGCGAAACGACAGTGAGCTCGAATCGCTCGGCGTGATGGACGCGGCAGGATATTTGATCGACCCGTCACAGATGCATTCCTACCCGTCGCTGCACGAGCAGACGATGAGAGTGAAGTCCATCGTCGACTTCTCCTAACCCCCGCAGATCTCCTCGCGATCTCGAGGTCCATCTCGAAGGGCAGCGCTGGTCTTGCGCCCGCGCAAGCGGACGAGCCGCGCACGAAGCCATGCCTGACGGCCATGCAGCTACACCCCCGAGGAGGGTTCGCCAGAATGCGGATGCCGGGATGCCGGCATCCGCACTCCTCAGCTCAGGTCAGCTCAGCGCCTGCTCCGGCTCGGTCACCGTGTGGTGCCGGCCGATCGGGATGACCATCGGGCGACCGGTCAGGGGGTCGGGAACAACGCGACTGTCGAGGCCGAAAACCTCGCGCACGATCGTCTCGGTGAGCACCTCGGACGGATCGCCCGCCGCGACCACGCGACCCTGCGCCATCGCCACGAGGTGGTCGGCGTAGCGCGCGGCGAGGTTCAGGTCGTGCAGCACCATCGCCACCGTCGTTCCGCGCTCGTGGTTGAGATCGGTGAGGAGGTCGAGCACGTCGATCTGGTGGCTGATGTCGAGGAACGTGGTCGGCTCGTCGAGCAGCAGGACGTCGGTCTCCTGCGCGAGCGCCATGGCGATCCAGACGCGCTGGCGCTGCCCGCCGCTGAGCTCGTCCACGGAACGATCCGCGAGGTGCGCAGTGTCGGTCGCCGCGAGGGCGCGCGCCACGGCGGCGTCGTCAGCGCTCGTCCACCGCGACAGCGCACCCTGATGAGGGTGGCGGCCTCGGCTGACGAGATCCGAAACGGCGATGCCGTCGGGGGCGATCGGGGACTGCGGGAGCAGTCCCAGCACGCGCGCCACCTGCTTGGTGGGTTGGCGGTGGATCGCCTTGCCGTCCAGAAGGACCTGGCCCGCCGAGGGCGTGAGCAGGCGTGCCATGGCCTTCAGTAGCGTGGACTTGCCGCACGCGTTCGCCCCGACGATCGTGGTCACCCGGCCAGGCGGGATCCGGAGGTCGAGCGTGTCGACGATGGTCCTGTCTCCGTAGCCGAGGGTGACACCCTCGGCCACCAGGGAGCGCTCGACGGTCATAGCGAAGTTCCTCCGGATCGGCTGCTGCGCACGAGCAGGTAGATGAGATAGGGCGCCCCGAGAACGCCGGTGATGACGCCCACGGGAAGGCGGGTGCCGAAGGCGTACTGGCCGCAGAAGTCGGCCACGAGGACCAGCAACGCGCCGATGAGGCCCGCGGGGAGAATGGGGGAGCCGACGGGCCCGAGGAGTCGCACCGCGATCGGGCCCGCGAGGAAAGACACGAACGCGATGGGGCCGGCGGCGGCGGTGCCGAAGGCGAGCAGCCCCACGGCGGCGACGATGAGCAGGACGCGACTACGTTCGACGGGCAGCCCCACCGCGGCGGCCGTCTCGTCGCCCATGCGCAGGATCTCGAGCCGGCCCGAGAGGGAGAGCACCACCGGTCCGAGCACGAGGACAGCGACCATCACGGGCAGCGCCCGATCCCACGTCGCATCGTTGAGGTTGCCCGTGATCCAGCGCATGGCGGCGGGCAGGTCGTACTCCGCGGCGCGCGCGATGACGTAGGACACCACGGCCTGGCACATCGCGGCGACGCCGATGCCCACGAGGATCAGCCGCGCGCCCGATCCGCCGTTTCGGTAGGCGAGGAGATAGATCGCGAGGGCGGCTGCGAGGGCGGCAGCCATCGCCAGAAACGACACGGCCGTCTCTCCGAGCCCGAGCACGACGATGCCGATCACGGCTGCCGCGCTCGCGCCGGTGTTGATGCCGATCACATCGGGGCTCGCGAGGGCGTTGCGCAGCATCGACTGGAAGATGACGCCGCCCATTCCGAAGCACAGACCCGTGAACAGCCCGGTCACCGCGCGGGGAAGGCGCAGCTCGCCCACCGTGAACGACGCTCCGGACACGCGTTGCCCGGTGAGGACCCCCCACACCTGAACGGGGGAGTAGGCCGTCTGCCCGAGCATGAGGGAGAGTGAGAAGGCGGCGATCACGAGGAGCACGAGGATGCCGGTGATCAGTGCCCACCTGCGGCGGCGGCGCTGACGCCCGGCGATGACGGAGGTCAGCGCGGGGGATGAGGGGGAGACGAGGGTGACGGTCACAGCGCTCTCATCCTCTGGCGCCGGACGAGGGCGATGAAGAACGGGGCACCGACCAGGGCGGTGACGATGCCGACCTCGATCTCCTCGGGTCGTGCGACGACGCGGCCGACGATGTCGCCGAGAGTGAGCAGGGTGGCTCCGCCGAGAGCCGACACGGGGAGCAGCCAGCGATGGTCGACACCGACGACGAGGCGGATCATGTGGGGGATGACGAGACCGACGAAGCCGATGGGCCCGGCGACCGCGGTCGCGGCTCCGCACAGGATGACGGCGCCACCGGTGGAGACGAGCCGCGCCGTGCGCACGCGCGCACCGAGCCCCGCGGCGAGCTCATCGCCGAGGGCCAGGGTGTTGAGCGTCGATGCGCAGGCGAGGCAGATCACCAGCCCGGCGAGGAGAAAAGGAAACACCTGAAGGATGGTTTCGAACGTCGCGCCGCCGACGCCGCCGATCTGCCAGAAACGGAAATCGTTCATGACGTTGATGCGCGGAAGGAGGACGGCGCTGGTGAGAGAGCTGAAGGCCACGGCACTCACGGCGCCGGCGAGCGCAAGACGCAGCGGCGTGGCTCCACCGCGGCCGAGCGAGCCGATCGCATAGACGAGGACCGCGGCCGCGGCGGCACCGATCATGCCGACCCAGATGTATGACGTGGCAGATCCGAGGCCGAAGAAGGCGATCCCCACGACGATCGCGAGTCCCGCTCCGCCGTTGATGCCCAGGATCTGCGGGTCGGCGAGGGGATTGCGCGTGGCCCCCTGCAGGACCGCGCCAGAGACCGCGAGAGCCGCGCCGACGAGGATCGCCAGCAGCGTGCGCGGAACGCGCTTGGCGACCGCGGCCGCCGAAGCGGTGTCGGTGGAACCGGTGAGCCCGGCCCAGACGTCAACGGCTGTGACGTCGCGCGCGCCGAAGGTCACCGACAGGACCGCGGCGATGACGAGCACGACGACGAGCGCCGTGACGCCGACGGCACGCCGCCGCCCCCAGTGACGCGCGCGGGCGTCGCCGGGGGCGGCGAGTGTCGGGGAGACAGCGGTCATCGGGCCGACGGGCGGGTGAGCCGCATCAGGACGCGGCCTTCTCCGCGGCGGCCCCGACGAGGCCGATGTACTCATCGCCGTAGCTCGTGCCGATGTTGAGCGGCGTCGGGGTGATGGCCGACGAGAGGGTCGAGCCGCTCTCGATCACAGCGATCGCCCCGTTCGCCACGGCCGGGATCTTCGACAGTAGCGGGTCGGCCTGCATCGCGGCGATCATGCCGTCGGCTCCGTAGGCCACCATGACCTGGACGTCGGCGAAGTTCTCGATCTGCTCGGTGGAGGGGGTGAACCAGAAGGTGTCCGATGCCGCCGACTGCGAGGCGACGTAGGAGGACGGCGCGAGCCCGAGCTCCTCGAGGTAGCCCATGCGCGGGTCCAGCGTGTTGTAGAAGCCGAGCGTCGACAGGTTGGTCGGGTCGTAGTACGTGAGGAGCGACTTCTTGTCGGCGATGGCGGGATATTTCGCCGCTTCGTCGGTGATGTGCTTCTCCTTGTCGGCGACGAGTGCCTCGGCCTCGTCCTTCAGGCCGAGCGCGGTGCCGTCCAGGATGGTCATGTCCTGCCAGGTGGTGCCCCACGCGACATTCTGGAAGGTCACGACCGGCGCGATCTTGCTGAGTGTGTCGTACTGCTCCTGCGTCATGCCGGAGTACGCGGCGAGGATGACATCGGGCTGCGCGTCGGCGATGGCCTCGTAGTCGTAGCCGTTGGTCTCGTCCATGAGCACCGGGGTCTCGGCGCCGAGCTCGGCGAGCTTGTCCTTCGTCCAGGGCAGCAGGCCGTCGCCGTCCTCGTCCGCGTAGGTCACCTTCGGCATGGCGACCGGAACGACACCGAGCGCCAGAGCGACGTCCTGGTTGCCCCAGTCGACGGTGACGACCCGCTCGGGCTTGGCGGAGATGGTCGCCTCACCGAACACGTTGCTGAGGGTCACGGGGAAGGCGCCGTCCGCCCCGGTGGATCCCTCCGAGGAGCCGGGGGCGGCCGTGGTGCCGGCGCAGCCGGAGAGGACGAGGGCGGAACCGACGGCGAGAGCCGCCAGAGCGCGGAATCGGGACACGAAGAGCCTCCTGCGTGTTAGGTAAGGATTGGCTTAGTTTAGGTCAGGCTTCGGGTGTCAACGCAAACCCGGATGCCGAGAACCCGGGCCATCGTCTCGACGCCGAGGTATCGAGGCTCGGGGCGGCCCCGCTCGTTGTCGGGGGACGTTCGGCGACCCGGCCGTATACTGGGTGGCTGGCCTTTCTCTGGCCGATCCCCGACCCCGAAGAACGGACGTTCGCTGTGCTTGCCGTGCACGACCTCGAGATCCGCGTGGGCGCCCGCGTGCTCATGTCCGACGTGTCGTTCCGCGTCTCCGATGGCGACAAGATCGGACTCGTCGGGCGCAACGGTGCGGGAAAGACCACCCTGACCAAGGTGCTGGCGGGCGATCTCCTGCCCTCGAACGGCGGCGTCGACCGCTCGGGCGAGCTCGGCTACCTCCCGCAGGACCCCCGCTCCGGCGACCCCGAGATGCTCGCGCGTACGCGCATCCTCGACGCGCGCGGGCTCGGCTCGCTCGCCCTCGGTATGCATGAGGCGTCGATGGCGATGGGCGACGACGACCCGGCCGTCGCGGCGAAGGCGATGAAGAAGTACGGCAACCTCACCGAGCGGTTCGAGGCGGCGGGCGGCTATGCGGCCGAGGCCGAGGCGGCATCCATCGCCCATAACCTCTCGTTGCCCGACCGCATCCTCGACCAGCCGCTGAAGACCCTCTCGGGTGGGCAGCGCCGCCGTATCGAGCTCGCGCGCATCCTCTTCTCCGACGCGCAGACGATGATCCTCGACGAGCCGACCAACCACCTCGACGCCGACAGCGTCGTGTGGCTGCGCGAATTCCTCAAGGGCTACAAGGGCGGGCTCATCGTGATCTCGCACGACGTCGAGCTCGTCGGCGAGACCGTGAACCGGGTCTTCTACCTGGATGCCAATCGCCAGGTCATCGACGTCTACAACATGAACTGGAAGAACTACCTGCGCCAGCGGGTGGCCGACGAGGAGCGCCGCAAGAAGGAGCGCGTCAACGTCGAGAAGAAGGCCACCGCCCTGCAGCTGCAGGCGGCGCGGTTCGGCGCCAAGGCCTCGAAGGCCGCCGCCGCTCACCAGATGGTCGCGCGCGCCGAGAAGATGCTGTCCGGCCTCGACGAGGTGCGCCAGGACGAGCGGGTCGCGAAGCTCCGGTTCCCCAAGCCCGCGCCCTGCGGCAAGACGCCGCTCATGGCGTCAGGACTGTCGAAGTCGTACGGCTCGCTGGAGATCTTCACCGACGTCGACCTCGCGATCGACCGTGGCTCGCGCGTGGTGATCCTGGGCCTCAACGGTGCCGGTAAAACGACGCTGTTGCGCATCCTCGCCGGCGTCGACCAGCCCGACACGGGTCAGCTCGAGCCCGGCCACGGCCTGAAGATCGGCTACTACGCCCAGGAGCACGAGAACCTCGACGTCAACCGCTCGGTGCTCGAGAACATGATGTCGTCGGCCCCACACATCACGGCGACCGAGGCCCGGAAGGTGCTCGGATCGTTCCTCTTCGTCGGCGACGATGTGCTCAAGCCCGCCGGTGTCCTCTCGGGTGGCGAGAAGACGCGTCTGTCGCTCGCCACGCTCGTCGTGTCGTCGGCGAACATGCTGCTGCTCGACGAGCCGACGAACAACCTCGACCCCGCCTCGCGCGAAGAGATCCTCGGCGCGCTCGCGCACTACGAGGGCGCCGTGGTGCTCGTCTCGCACGACGAGGGCGCCGTCGAGGCGCTCAACCCCGAGCGCGTGCTGATCCTCCCCGACGGTGTCGAGGACATCTGGGGTCGTGACTACGCGGATCTGATCACGCTGGCTTGACGCCGGCCTGCTCGCGCAGGCCTGGCGTGTCGGATCGGTCTCGCTGGACGGGCACGCCGGGTTGATCACGCTCGCCTGGTCACGCTGGCCTGACCGGACCACGGAGGCCAAGAATTCGGCATCCGTTCCCGTTCAGCGCGCGTCGAGAAGGGCGTCCTCGTCGTCGGCGTCGCGATCTTTCGGGCGCTTGCGTGCGCGGTGCAGGGCGACCGGGTCGACGCGACGGCGGGGTTCGGTGCTCTCGCTCGCGGGCAGCGCGACTGGTGCGAGCTCGTCGTCATCGTCGTCGGCTTCCTCGCGGCGGAGCTTGCGCTCGCTGACGATCACGTAGGTGATGAAGCCGAAGCCCATGAGAGCGAACAGGATCCACTGGATCGCGTACGACAGGTACGGACCGGGGTCGTCGCTCGGCGGGTCGACGGGCGCCGGGGCGTCGGCGGGAGCCGGGTCCTCCGACATGAGCAGTCCGTAGGCGCCGGGTTCGATGGGACCCGTCTGCTCGGCGACGAGGCCGAGATTGATCGTCGGCACCTGACCCGCCTCAGCGGTACGTCCCGAGGTCGGCGCGGCCTCGCCGGGACGCAACCGCGCTTCGACGGTCACGGTGCCCAAGGGGGGAGCGGGGATGTCGTCGGGGAGCGACTGGCTGTTGCCCGGCGGGAGCCAGCCGCGGTCGATGAGGAAGACGCGGCCGTCGGTGAGGCGGAACGGCACGAGCTGCTCGTAGGCGGCGGAGCCGTTGTGCGCCCGGTTGCGCACCAGCAACTGCTCGTCGGCGAGGTACTGGCCCTCGAGCCGGACCGGTCGCCACTCGTCGGAGGGCGCCAGGTCGGCGCCGGGAGCGAGGAGATCACCCAGCGCGACCGGTGTCGCGTCGTAATTGTCGGTGACGAGCTGCAGCTGCTCGCTGCGCTCGGCGTTGCGCGAGAACTGCCAGTTCGACAGGTACGCACACGCGATCGCGAAGAGGATCGCGATGCCGACGTACATCGCCCAGCGTGCACCCGTGGGCATCTCGCGCGCGCTCACAGGGCCTCGCCTGCTCGGGCGACCGCGGACAGAGCCTGCACCTCAACGGGGAAGTCGCGCGCGCTCAAGAACTCGCGGAGATACGACACGTGCGCTTCGCACGCCACCCACGTCTTACGGCGCTCGGCGGTGTGGATGCGCGGATTGCGCCAGAGGATCGCCCACACGGCGGTGTCTCGGCATCCGGCTCGCGAGCACTCCGCGGCCTCGGCGGTCACGAGCGGTCGTCGCGAGCGGCGTCGAGTCGCGACGTCTCGGCGATACGGATCACGGTGGGGGCGGCCGGCGCTGGCGTCGGCGCAGCCGGGGCGGACGCCTCGAGAGACCGCTCGGGTGCCTCGGCCGCACGTGCACCCACGTCGGCGCCCACGTTCGCCACGATCACGGCGAGGTAGGGGAGGAAGATCGCCCCCGCGGCGAAGACGAAGGTGTACCACCCGTAGGGCTGCACCACGGCCATGAGCACGAAGCACGCGATACGGATCCCCATCATCACCATGTACTTGGTGAAACGGGAGCCGGCGTCTTCCCGCGGGGCCTGCGGGAGAGACGTCGCGGATTGGGCACGGGACGATGTCTTCACGGTCCCCCCAGGGTACGCCCGTTCGCGCACAGTGCGGACCGTTGAGGAACGCTGACCGTTCAGTAACGGTAGCTCGAGCTGGTCGCGAGAAAGAAGGTGAAGAAAAGAGCGATGGAGATCACGATCAGCGCGATGTTCACCCACCCGAGGATCACACCCGTCAGAGCGAGGCCGCGCCCCTTCTCGCCGCTGCGCTTGATCTGAGCGAGTCCGATGTGTCCGGTGATGACGCCGACGAGCGGACCGACGAACGGCAGCATGACGAAACCGGCGATGGATGCCACGAGCGAGATGATCGCGAGGACATTCGTCCGCGCGGTCGCCGCGTACGAGCCGTACCCCTGGGTGCCGTAGCCGGCGTAGCCCTGCGCCCCGTAGGCGGCCGTCCCGTAGGCGGGAGCCGGGTATCCCTGGGTTCCGTAGGGCGTCGCTCCGTAGGCGGGCGCGGCGTCGGTCGCGGGGGCCCCGTAACCGGTCGAACCGGATGCGGGAGGGGCGTCGGTCGCGGGGGCCCCGTAACCGGTCGAACCGGATGCGGGAGGGGCGTCGGTCGCGGGCGCCGGATATGCGCGGGGGCGCGGGCGTCGCGGCGGCGTCGCCGGGTGTCGGAGCGCCGTACGCGGGCGGGAGCGGCGGCGCGGTGGAGGTGCCCGCCGCGGCGGCATCCGCGTTCGAGGCGGAGGTGCTCGATGCGTCCGGCTGCGGCGTGTCCGTGCTGGTCGAGCTCGGGGAGGCCTCGGGGGTGGAGGGAGCGTCGATTCCCGACGTCGCGCCCGTCTCGCCGGTGTTCGGGTCCTGGGTGCTGTTGTCGCTCACGGCGTTCCCTCTTCTCGCCCGGTGGTCTGCCCGCGCCGCTCCAGGTTTCCAGCGCCGCGAGGGTCGTGTCAAACCTCGCGTGGCACGGTGCGAAGCCGTTCGAGGGCGTGCGAAGGCGTGCGAGGCCACGGCTGCAGGGCGAGCGCGGATAGGCTGGGCCGGTTCCATTCCGCCGTATCGCAGGAGTTCACATGTCGCAGGACCGCGTCGTCGTCGTCACCGGAGGAAACCGCGGCATCGGGCGCGCCATCGCCGAGCGGTTCGTCGCCGAGGGGTGGCGCGTCGCCGTGACGGCACGTTCGGGCGAGGGCCCCGCGGGCACGCTGACCGTCCGCGCAGACGTGACGGACGCCGCAGCGGTCGACGCCGCGTTCACCCAGGTCGAGGCCGAGCTCGGCCCGATCGCGGTCGTCGTGGCCAACGCCGGCGTCACGAAGGACACCCTGCTGCTGCGCATGAGCGAGGACGACTTCGACAGCGTCGTGAACACGAACCTCGGCGGCGCGTTCCGCGTCGTCAAGCGTGCGTCGAAGGGCATGCTCAAGGCGCGCTGGGGTCGCGTCATCCTCATCTCGAGCGTCGTCGGCCTGTATGGCTCGGCGGGACAGATCAACTACGCCGCGTCGAAGAGCGCCCTGGTCGGGTTTGCCCGCTCGCTCACCCGCGAGCTGGGTGGCCGCGGGATCACCGCCAACGTGGTCGCGCCGGGCTTCATCGAGACCGACATGACGGCCGAGCTTCCCGCCGACACGCAGGCCGAGTACAAGAAGAACATCCCGGCGGGGCGCTTCGCCTCGCCTGACGAGGTCGCGGGTGTCGTGACGTGGCTCGCGGGCGATGACGCGGCATACATCTCGGGCGCCGTGATCCCGGTCGACGGTGGCCTCGGCATGGGGCACTGAGCGCCCCGTCGAGACGAACGCTCAGTTCTCGGCGACCGGCTCGGACCGGATCGCCGCGACGAGCGCCTTCCCGAGAGCCTCGGGCTGAGCGAACTGCGGCCAGTGTCCTCCGGGTAGATCGACGATCTCGAGCTCGTCCGCCGCGGCGAGCTCGCCGACCCAGGGCGCACCGCCGTCGATCATGCTCCGCACGTCAGTGGACGGCATGAGGCACGTGATCACCGTGATCGGGATGCCGTGGCGGCGGTCGTCGCCCAGCGAGATCGGATCGGTGGGGATCCGCGCGGGGATCCAGGTGACCTGCTCCTCGACCCGCTGACGCGTGGGCGCGTCGAGGTCGGCGACCTCCTCGTCGTCGAAGGAGTCCCACCCGGGGAACGGGACCACGCCGTCGACGATCGGGAACTCCCAGATGCCCGCTCCGTCGAGGGGAGGAACGGCGTCGACGAAGACGACCCGCGCGACGCGGTCGGGTCGCGCGTCGGCGGCACCCCAGACGACGTTGGCTCCGCCGGAATGGCCGATCAGTACGACGGGCTCGTCGTCGCGGTCGATGACGCGGATGACCTCGGCGATCCAGTCCGCGATGCCGACCTGCGCGGAGCCGGCCGCGGGAACGCCGATGCCCGGCATGCTCAGCGGTTCGGGATGATGCCCGGCGGCGAGCAGGGCGGGGACAACCGCGTCCCACGATGACGCCGTGAGCCAGAGACCGGGAACGAGGATGGCCTTCATGCGTCGAGGGTAGGACGGGGCTCCGGCATTCGCGAGGGTCGGGTCGAGGGTCCCTTCGACAGGCTCAGGGACCTGTCGGAGCCGTGGGGTCGAGGGTGGTCCCTTCGGCGGGCTCAGGGACCTTCAGCGGGGGAGCAGCGCGATGACCTGGGACAGGTCGACCGGACCGATCACGAGATCCGCCCGCTCGCGGACGGCGGGCTTGGCGTTGAACGCGAGTCCGAGGCCCGCGACCGCCATCATCTCGAGGTCGTTGGCGCCGTCGCCGATCGCGAAGGTTGCCGAGAGGGGGACGCCGTGCTCCGCGGCCCACGACCGGAGAGTGTCGGCCTTGGCCGTGGCATCCACGATCTTCCCGTCGACGTCGCCGGTGAGCACGTCGTCGACGGCGACGAGCCGGTTGGCGCGCCAGGCGTCGACGCCGAGATCGGGGGCGACGGTGTCGAGGACCTCGTGGAACCCGCCCGACACGACGCCCACGACGCCGCCGCGATCGTGCACGGCGGCGACGAGGTCGCGCACCCCGGGGGTCGGCTCGATGCGCGCGATCGCCCGGGCGAACGCCTCGGTGGGCACCCCGGCGAGGGCCTTCACCCGGGAGCGCAGGCTGGTCGCGAAGTCGACCTCGCCGCGCATCGCGGCCTCCGTGGCAGCGGCGACCTCGGGTCCTCGACCCGCTTCGTCGGCGAGCAATTCGATGACCTCGTTGCGGATCAGTGTGGAGTCGGCATCGAGCACGACGAGGAAACGGGCGGGCGCTGGCACGCGATCCACGCTAGCGGGTCGCGTGCCTGTCGCGCGGCGTCATGCGGAGCTTCGCGCCGACCCGCCGCGCGTAGGCTCTTCGGGTACCGCCGACTCCACTGAAGGGACCACACCCATGGCCGACGTCGAGAGCTTCACCCTGGACCACACCGCCGTGCTGGCCCCCTACGTGCGCCGAATCGGCACCGAGACGGGCCCCCGCGGCGACGTCATCACGAACTTCGATCTGCGCCTCGTCCAGCCCAACGAGGGAGAGATCCCCACGGCGGGTCTGCATACGATCGAGCACCTTCTCGCGAGCCTCGTGCGCGACCGCATCGACGGGCTGATCGACATCTCGCCCTTCGGATGCCGGACCGGTTTCCACGTCATCATGTGGGGCGAGCCCGAGGTCGCCACGTTGGTCGACGCAATCACCGACTCCCTCCGCGCGATCGCCGAGGACGTCACCTGGGACGACGTTCCCGGAACCGACGCCTTCAGCTGCGGCAACTACCGCGACCACAGCCTGCACAGCGCGCGCGAGTGGTCGAAGGTCGTCCTCGAGAAGGGGATCTCGCGCGACGCTTTCCAGCGCGTCGGGGTCTGACAAGCAGGAAGACAGGAAGACGGAAGGGGCGGTGACCGTGATGGTCACCGCCCCCTCTGGCATCCGGAATCCGGGTTCACGCGTGGACGTGCACGTCCTTGCCGACGACGGTGATGCCCGTCTCGGTGACGGTGAAGCCGCGCGCGATGTCGCGCTCGCGGTCGACGCCGATGGTCGCGCCGGGTTCGAGGACGACGTTCTTGTCGAGGATGGCGCGGTGGATGCGCGCTCCCGCCCCGACCCGGACGCCGTCGAACAGCACCGAGTCCGTGATCGTCGATCCGCCGCCGGCGAGGGCCCAGGGGCCCACGACGCTGCGTTCGAGGTGGGTCCCCGACAGGACCGAGCCGAGGGAGACGATGGAGTCGATCGCGTTGCCGATGCGACCCACCGAGTCGCGCACGAACTTCGCGGGCGGCGCGTTGACGATCTGCGAGTAGATCGGCCAGTCGTTGTTGTACAGGTTGAAGACCGGCAGCGTCGAGATCAGGTCCATGTGGGCGTCGTAGAACGACTCGATCGTGCCCACGTCGCGCCAGTACGACCGGTCGCGCGGAGTGGAGCCGGGAACGTCGTTGCGCTGGAAGTCGTACACCGCCGCCTCGCCCCGATTGACGAAGTAGGGCACGATGTCGCCGCCCATGTCGTGCGCCGAGGTCGGCAGCTCTCCGTCGTGAGTGACGGCCTCGACGAGGGCGTCGGCGTCGAAGATGTAGTTGCCCATCGAGGCGAGCACCTCGTGCGGCGAGTCGACCAGGCCGGCCGGGCTCTGGGGCTTCTCGAGGAACTCGCGGATCTTCGTCGGGTCGGTGGGGTCGGTGTCGATGACGCCGAACTGGTTCGCCAGCGAAATGGGCTGGCGGATGCCGGCGACGGTGGCACGTGCGTCCGAGGCGATGTGCGCGTCGAGCATCTGGTTGAAGTCCATGCGGTACACGTGGTCGGCACCGATGACGACGACGATGTCGGGCTTCTCGTCGCGGATCAGGTTCATCGACTGGAGGATCGCGTCGGCGGAGCCCGAGAACCATCGTTTGCCGAGGCGCTGCTGAGCGGGGACGGATGCCACGTACGAGCCGAGCATGGGCGACATCCGCCAGGTCTGCGAGATGTGGCGATCGAGGCTGTGCGACTTGTACTGCGTGAGCACGACGAGCTGACGCAGGCCCGAGTTGATGAGATTCGAGATCGCGAAGTCGATCAGGCGGTACTGACCGCCGAACGGGACGGCGGGTTTCGCGCGATCGGCCGTGAGGGGCATGAGTCGCTTTCCCTCGCCGCCGGCGAGGATGATTCCGAAGACCTTCGGCGCTGCAGGCATGGCACCACCCTAGGGGTCGTAGCGGCTCGCGGATACACGTGCACGGCGTGCCTTTCGCTGTACTACGGTTCGTCTCATGCGCGTCGACATCGTGACCAAGGAGTACCCGCCGGAGATCTACGGGGGAGCCGGGGTCCACGCCACCGAACTGGTCAAGGCACTGCGCGCCGAGGGCACCGAGGTGCAGGTCCGCGCGTTCGGTGCGGCGCGTGACGAAGCCGACACGACCTCGTACGGTGTGCCCGTAGAGCTCGCCTCCGCGAACGGCGCGATCCAGACGCTCGGCACCGACCTCGAGATCGTCTCCGACGTCGCCGGCGCGGACGTCGTGCACTCGCACACCTGGTACGCGAACTTCGCCGGGCACCTGGCATCCCTTCTGCACGGCATCCCGCACGTCGTCACCGCGCACAGCCTCGAGCCGCTTCGCCCCTGGAAGGCGGAGCAGCTCGGCGGGGGCTATGCCGTGTCGAGCTACATCGAGAAGACGGCCTACGAGGGCGCCGCAGCCGTCGTCGCGGTGAGCTCGGGCATGCGCGACGACATCCTGCGCAGCTACCCGTCGCTGGATCCCGCCAAGGTGCGCGTGATCTACAACGGCATCGACACCGAGGCGTGGCATCCAGTGTCGGACGACGCCTTCCTCGCCTCCGTGGGCATCGACCCGTCGCGGCCGTCGGTGGTTTTCGTCGGTCGCATCACCCGCCAGAAGGGGCTGCCCTACCTGCTCCGCGCGGCGGAGCTGTTGCCGGCGGACGTGCAGCTGATCCTGTGCGCGGGGGCGCCCGACACACCGCAGATCATGGCCGAGGTGGAAGAGCTGGTCCGCGGGCTTCAGGCGACGCGTGACGGTGTCGTCTGGATCGATCGTCTGCTCCCTCGCAACGAGCTGTGCGCGATCCTCACCGCCGCGACCACGTTCGTCTGCCCGTCGGTGTACGAGCCGCTCGGCATCGTCAACCTCGAGGCGATGGCGTGCGGCGCGGCGGTCGTGGGGACGGCGACCGGCGGCATCCCGGAGGTCGTCGTCGACGGCGTCACGGGACGACTCGTGCCGATCGAGCAGGTGCAGGACGGCACCGGGACGCCCGTCGACCCCGAGCGTTTCGTCGCCGACCTGGCCCGCGTGCTGACGGAGGTCGTGACGGATGCCGAGACGGCCCGCGCCTTCGGTGAGGCCGGTCGTCAGCGCGCCATCGACGACTTCAGCTGGGCGGCGATCGCGCAGACCACGGCGGCTCTGTACGCGGAGGTCTCGGGGAAGTAGTCGCGCGGTTCTCCCCAGGTCGTCGCGTCGCGCGGGGGCGCGGTCTTGTCGCGGCTAGGCTAGTTCCATGCCCCAGGTTCTCGAGTTCTCCGACGTCGTCGTCCGCCGGAACACGCGGGACATCGTGTCCCATCTCGACTGGAGCGTCGCCGATGACGAGCGCTGGGTCGTGCTCGGCCCCAACGGCGCGGGGAAGACGACGGTTCTGCAGCTCGCGGACACCCTCCTGCACCCCACATCGGGCACGGTGACGATCCTCGGCGAGCAGCTCGGTCGTACCGACGTCTTCGAACTGCGCCCGCGTATCGGCTTCGCGTCGTCGGCGATGGCGCGACGCGTTCCGCCCGAGGAGACGGTGCTCGACGTCGTGCTGACCGCCGCGTACTCGGTGACGGGTCGGTGGCGCGAGCAGTACGACGACATCGACGAGCGTCGCGCGCTGCGCGTGCTCGCGGAGTGGCGACTCGATCACCTGGCGGACCGCACGTTCGGCACGCTGAGCGACGGCGAGCAGAAGCGCGTCCAGATCGCCCGGGCCGTGATGACCGACCCCGAGCTGCTGCTGCTCGACGAGCCCACCGCCAGCCTCGACCTCGGCGCCCGGGAAGAGCTGCTCGCGCTGCTCTCGGGGTACGCCCAGGCGCCCACGACGCCCGCCATGGTGATGGTGACGCACCACGTGGAGGAGATCCCCGTCGGGTTCACGCACGTGCTCCTGCTCCGCGACGGCGAGATCGTGGCATCCGGGCCCCTCGGCGAGGCCCTCACGGCCGAGAACCTGTCGAAGACGTTCGGCCTCGAGATCACGCTCACGCACGAAGCGGGGCGCTACGCCGCTCGCGCGGTCTGACGTCGCGCGGGAATCACTGCGCGCGAATCATTCCGCACGCCTGGTAGACTCTCCTGTTGGTGCCTTCGGCGCCGCAGACTTTGACGTCCTGGCAGAATCCAGGGCACCACTTCTCAAAGGACCTCCCATGAAGACTGACATCCACCCCACGTACAAGGCCGTCGTGTTCCGCGACCTCGGTTCGGGCGACACGTTCCTCACCCGTTCGACCGTCTCGAGCGACAAGACGATCGAGCTGGACGGCGTGGAGTACCCCGTCATCGACGTGGAAATCTCGTCGGCTTCGCACCCGTTCTACACGGGCAAGCAGCGCATCATGGACTCGGCCGGTCGTGTCGAGAAGTTCAACCAGCGCTTCAAGAACTTCGGCGGTCGTTGATCCTCAGCGGTTTCGCTTCGAAAGCCCTCATCCTTCGGGATGGGGGCTTTTGGTTTCGAGGGGGCTGTCAGCGACGGGTGCGTGTGCGCGGGGGTGGCCCGGGCGGGTAGGGGTGTGCGGGTGTCGTCGATCAGCCGTGCGGGGTGGGGAGCCGCGGCTTCGAAAGAGATGCGTGCGCGAAGGTCTTCGATCAGCCGTGCGGGGTGGGGAGCCGCGGCTTCGAAAGGGATGCGTGCGCGAAGGTCTTCGATCAGCCGTGCGGGGTGGGGAGCCGCGGCTTCGAAAGGGATGCGTGCGCGAAGGTCTTCGATCACCCGCGCTGCGAGGGAAGCAGCGGCTTCGGTGGGTAGGTGCTGAGCACGAGCGACGTCGTCACCGGGCCGAATCGCGCCAGCGCGTCGACCACCTTCTCCAGCCGCGCGGCATCGGGGCAGTTGACGTCGAAGAGGAGACAGTCCTCGCCCGTCACGCGGACCATCGCCGTGACCTCCGGGAGGCGTTCGGCGAGCTCGCGGGCCGGCGAGAGCTGCGCGTGGGTCGTGCGCAGTCGGATGACGGCGTGGATGACGAGTCCCACCGCGGCCGGGTCGATCACCGCGCGGTAGCCGGCGATGACGCCCGCGCGCTCGAGCCGCAGGATGCGCGCGCTCGCGGCGGGCTGCGACAGGCCGACTCTCCGCCCCACCTCGGCACCCGACAGTCGACCGTCGTGCTGCAGGAGTTCGAGGATGCGCCGGTCGATCGCGTCGAGTGGTTCCATCGTGTTCCGTTCCCTTTGCTTATGGATCGCTCGCGCGAAATGCGCGGAGCGAGTGAGTCCATCATGCTCGCCGAAGCGGCGTCGCGCGCTCACGGAGAGCGCGACTGAAGACGCAAGAGTCGAGAGGTGGTCGTCGATGGTGGCGTATGTGATCGTTCCCGGCATCGGGGGGTCAGGCGAGCAGCATTGGCAGACGCACTGGGAGCGGCGTTGGGGCCGTGATGCGCGGCGAGTAGAGCCCCGATCGTGGGATGAGCCCGACCTCGACGACTGGGTCGACGCGGTGGATCGATGCGTGACCGACCTCGCGCGACAGACCGATCGGGTGATCGTCGTCGCGCACAGTCTGGGGTGTTGGGCGGCGACCGAGTGGGACGCGCGGACCGGGGACCAGAGGCAGCCCGAGCGAGTCGAGCAGGTCGAACGCGCGCCGGTGACGGGGATGCTGCTCGTGGCGCCTCCGGATCCGACTGGCGATGCCTTTCCTCGAGCTGCGGCACCGAGCTTCGTCGGCCTCGCGGTGCGGCCGCTGGCGTGTCCAACCACGGTGGTGGCGAGTTCCGACGACCCGTACTGCTCGGTGGAGGTCGCGCAGGGTCTCGCCTCCGGGTGGGGGAGCACCTTGCGGAACGCCGGTGCGCTCGGACACCTGAACGCCGCGAGCGGTCTCGGGGAGTGGGCATGGGGGAGAGCGGTGCTCGGCGACCTTGTTCGGGCGTGAGGGATGCTCTCGAAGGCCACGCGCACGGCGCCGCACCGTGTCGGGCGGGTGTTTGCCCCCTCGTGCGGATGTTGCTCGCGATCAGAGGCGGGTGCCGGGCTTGTCGAACGAACCCACGTGCTCATGGCCGCCGAGGGACTCGCGACGCTGCGCCCACATGCGCTGGTGCTGGCGCGCGTCGTCAACGGCATCCGGATCGAGGTCGGCGAAAGCGATGTGTTCGCCTTCACCGGGGACGGTGATGCGTCGACCGAGCGGATCGAAGACAGCGGCGCCACCGATGAAGTCGTGTGGTGCGCCGACGAGCCCGCTGAAGACCACGTACATGCCGTTGTCGAGGGCGCGCGCGGCGTAGTGGAGGTCCCGGCGATGCTCACCGCCGGGGAAGTAGGCGCCGCTGTTGAGGTACACGTGCGCGCCGGCTCGCGCCGCGGCGGCCGCGTGCTCGGGGAAGTTCGCGTCATAACAGACGGAGAGCGCGAACCGGAGGCCTTTGAGAGTGAAGGAGGCGCCGTGAGCGCCAGGCGTGAAAACGGAACGCTCGCTGTCGTACAGGTGCTGCTTGTCGTAGGCGGGGAGCGGGTCGCGTCCCGGGCTCAGGATCACGTCGCCGAGGAAGCGGCATCCGTCCCGCTGGATCGCGGTGTTGACGATGGCGGTGACGCCGCCGTGGTCGACGGCGTCTTGAAGGCGAGCCCACCAGGTGGGATCGGCGAGCTCGGGCAGTGGTCGCGCGAAGGTGCCGTCGTCATAACCCGTGACGGCCGCTTCCGGGAAGAGCACGAGGTCGGCTCCTCCCGCCGCTGCCTCCTCGACCAGGCGCGCGATGCGCGCGACGTTTCCGTCGATGGCATTCGGAACGGCCTCCATTTGGACGGTGGCGATGCGGCAGGTCACTGGATCAGTCTGGCAGTCGAGGGCTGACGGAGCGTTTGAGCGTGGTTTCGCCGTTCTGTTTCTCTGCGCTGTTTCTCCGCTCTGTTTCGCTGCTCTGTTTCGCTGCTCTGTCTGCTGCTCCTTCGAGCGTGTGGAGAGCTGCGGAAGGCCGCGCACGGCGCGGCCGCGCGTGAGTCTTGGGCGTCTCCTCGAAGGGTCGCCGCGGCGCCCACAGGTGCGCCAAGAGGCGCAGAGGCCATCGGTCATGCGGGTCGGTGACACGGTCATGCGGGCGAGGGTGCTGCGGGCTCAGAACGGGGGTGGATCGGCGTCGTAGGCTCCGCCGAGCGGTGAATGCCAGCTCATCTGACCCGTGGCGGGATCGCGCGTCGGTGTCCATCGGGTCTCGTGGCGGAGGCGATGGTGGTGTCGGCATTCCGGCTCGAGGTTGTCGGCATCCGTGGTTCCGCCATCGGCCCAGGCGGTGAGGTGGTCGAGGTCGCAATCGCGAGCGGTGCGGTTGCATCCGGGGAAGATGCAGGTGGGTGAGGTAACCCCCAGCCAGCGACGAAGCGCAGCGGGAACCCGATAGGTCTGTCGATCCAGCACGAGGGGAGCGCCGGACACGGGGTGCGTGAGCAGGCGGACCCACGAGCGTGCTTCGCCGGCGAGGCGGCGCGCGGTGTCGAGGTCGATCGGACCGTACCCCTCGAGCGTGGCGGGTTCGGCGTCGGCGCCGAGAAGAGTCAGGGCGGGGATGGTGACGACGACGGTGGGCGAGGTGGGCGGTGCCGGGGAGCGGTGCTCCGCTGCGGCGGGTGGGGCAGGTCGCTCGTCGGCGACGGCGGACGGGGCGTGGAGTGACGCCGAAGCCGGCATGTCGGGCTCGGGAGAGGTCACGAGATCCGCGAGGACGTCCGCCCGTAGCTGCGCCAAGGTGCGCTCCTCGTCGGGCGCGGCGTGGAGATGGCGGGCCGCGCGATCCAGGCGCGACATGATGCTGCGCGCCCGGTCGGCGGGCAGGAGCGCGGTGAGCGAGGCCATGCCGTCGAGCTCGGGTGTCATCCACACACCGCGATCGCGTGCGGCGCGTCGGTGTCGGGCGTCGATCGACTCGGCGTGGACGCGTTCACGGAGAGCGCGTGCAGAGACGGCGAACTTCGTGGGGGTCAGCTGCGTCGCTCTGTCGGCGACGCCCTCGTCGAACGCGCTCCAGGCTCCGACATCCTCGGGAAGAGAGGTCGCGAGGCGGGCCGTCTCGACGGCGTGACGCTCGGACGTGCGTCCGTCGGCGAACTCGTCCCACAGCCGGGGGCAGCGCTCTTGCAGCACCTCGACGTGCGTGGCGCGCGTCCGGATGGTCTGCTCGGATACGCGCAGACGCACGGCCATCTCGGCTGCCGCGGCCCGCTGAGCGAGATCGACGCGGTCGCGTCGGACAGCGCGGACGGTGCGCCCTCGCGGATCGCTCCACGCCAGGTCGAGGGTCGGGTCGGGGCCGACCCAGGGCGTCGGGTCGGCTGCGGCGTCGCGGAGAACAGCGGCGATGATGCGGCCCTCCTCGGCCGCGAGGCGGTGCCGTTCGGCGGCGATCAGTTCGAGATGGCCGAGGACGGCGTCGAGATCGGAGACCGCGGCAGAGGCGGCTTCGGCGCGGGTGTCAGCGCCGCCGGGGAACGTGAGGTCGGCGTCGTCGAAACGCTCCGACGCCTCGGCGGGAATCGACATTTCGAGATCCAACAGGCGCGCCCATGCCGCCTCGTTCTCGAGCTCGTCTTCGTCGGGCCACGGGACTCCATCGCACGACCGCACCGCCGGCGACGGCCGGTCGGCGGGTGGAGCGGAGGTGTCCATGTCGAAACGCTATCGGGGACCTCCGACATTGACCGGGACGCCGAACATCGAGGAGAACCGCAGGCGTCTCAGCGGATCGGCCACGCCCCGTCGAGCGGGGGAGCCGTGGCATCCAGACGCCCGATCTTCACGAAATACTCGGTGAGACTCGCGGCCTGAGCGCGAGCCCAGGCGATCTGGCGCGTGTGCAGTTCTTCGACGGTCGAAGGCAGCCACGGCGCGAAGCGTTCGGCGAGCGCCAGGGCGAGCCGGCCCGCGGCGACCGCGTCGGCACACGCTTCGTGCGCCGACTCCAACGGCACCGCGTAATGCTCGGCCACGACCGACAGCGTGCGTTTGCCACGCCGGTAGCGGTCGTAGGTCTTGTCGACGACGAGGGGGTCGATCACCGGAGAGGGGGAGTCGATGGGAGCGATGCCGTGCCGCACCGCCTCGTGCTTGAGCATCGAGAAGTCGAACGGCGCGTTGTACGCGACGACCGGGATCCCGGCGGCGAAGAGTGCACTGAGCGCCTCGATCACCTCGGCGACGACGCGTGGCGCGGGAGCGCCGTCGGCCCGCGCTCGCTCAGTGGTGACCCCGTGGATGGCGGCCGCGCCGTCGGGGATCTCGACTCCCGGGTCGGCCAGCCAATCTCGAGCGTCGACCACGTGGCCGTCCGCGTCGAGCACGCCCACGTGCGCGGTCACGATGCGGTCGTTCTCGACGTCGACGCCGGTCGTCTCGAGATCAAAGACGCCGACGAGGCGCGTCCATTCGGGGGTCTGGAAGAGCGGAAGCGGCTCGGCCTGCCACAGGGTCATGTGGTCACCGTAGATCGGGGGTCCGACACGACCCGCGAGGCGCGCAGGAATGGGGGAGGGATGCCAGGAACTCCGGGTTGTGCACGGGGAGTGCTCGCCGCCGGCGCCGGGGATGTCGGAACCCCCAGTCGTGAAGGCGGGCTGCCTCGCCGCCGGCGCCGGGGATGCCGGCACGCCCGGCTGTGGACATGGGCTGCCTCGCCTCCGGAACCAGCGATGTCGGAACCCCCAGTCGTGCAGGCGGGCTGCCTCGTCGCCGGCGCCGGGGATGCCGGCACGCACGGCTGTGGACACGGGCTGCCTCGCCTCCGGAACCAGCGAGGTCGGAACCCCCAGTCGTGCAGGCGGGCTGCTTCGCCGCCGGCGCCGGGGATGCCGGCACGCCCGGCTGTGGACATGGGCTGCCTCGCCTCCGGAACCAGCGATGTCGGAACCCCCAGTCGTGCAGGCGGGCTGCTTCGCCGCCGGAACCCGCGATGTCGGAACCCCCTCGTAAACTCGATGCCATGCCCAACCCGTACGCCGACCTCCTCGCCGCGATACCGGTCGAGCGCCGCACGGTCGACGCGCTCGGGGGCGAGACGGCGTACTGGGTCTACGGTAATGACGCCGCCGAGACCACGATCGTGGCGGTGCACGGGTTCCGCGGTGAGCACCACGGGCTCGATCCGGTGGTCGCCCACCTCCCTGGCATCCGCGTGATCTCGCCCGACCTGCCCGGCTTCGGCGAGACGCCGCCGCTGCGTGGACGTGCCCACGACCTCGACGGTTACGCCGCGTGGTTGCGCGCGTTCGTCGACGCCGTGGCTCCGGGGGCCGTCGTCCTCGGCCATTCGTTCGGCTCGATCGTGTCATCGGCGGCCGTCGCGGGCGGTCTCGCGACGCCGAAGCTCATCCTGGTCAACCCGATCGGCGCGCCCGCGCTCGAGGGGCCGCGCGGCATCCTGACCCGGCTCGCCGTGTTCTACTACCTCGCGGGGGCGAAGCTGCCGCGCGCCGTGGGCGACGCGCTGCTGCGCAACGGTCTCATCGTCCGCGTGATGAGCAACGCGATGGCCAAGACGCGAGACCCCGCGCTGCGGCGCTTCGTCCACGAGCAGCACGACGAGTACTTCTCGCGGTTCGCCGACCGCGACGTGCTGCACGAGGCCTTCGTCACGAGCGTCTCGCACGACGTGCGCGAGTTCGCCCCGCGCATCGCGCAGCCCACGCTCCTGATCGCGGCCGAGAAAGACGACATCACGCCGATCGAGGCCGAGCGGCACCTGGCGACCCTCTTCCCCGACGCCGCCTTGGTCGAGATCCCCGAGGTCGGCCACCTGATCCACTACGAGACGCCGGAGGCAGCGGCATCCGCCATCCGGACGTTCCTCGACGTCAGCTGACGCGCCCGATCGCGCACGGCTCGGGCGACGAGAGCCCTAGGTCGTCTCCGCCTTCCGCTTGCGGTACGCGTTGACGTTCATGCGATTTCCGCAATTGCCGGCGTCGCAGTATCGCTTGGACCCGTTCTTCGAGAAGTCGACGTAGACGCCGTTGCAATCGTCGGCGTCGCACACGCGGACGCGCGCGTACTCATCGGCGCGGATGACGTCGACGAAAGCCATCGCCGTCTCGACGAGCATGCGCTGGGCGAGATGGTCCGAGGGCTCCGACGCGTGGATGTGCCAGTCGAACTCGTCGTGCCGTACGAGCTGCGGCAGTGCCCGTCCGTCGCGCAGCATCGCGTTGACGAGGGGTACCGCTCCATCGCGATCGACGTTCCACAGCTGTTGGATGCGGGAACGGATGCCACGCACCTCGGCGAGCTCGTGCTCGTCTCTCGCGCGCGAACCGGTGTAGGTGTGTCGCTCGGCGAAGTCATCGAGCTCGGCCATCGTGGTCAGGCTGTCGACCCCGCTCACGTCGGTCTGGGGCAGGGTGTTGACCAGCTCGACGGTCGCGCGCAGCACCAGTTCGGTGTCACGAATGAAGACCATGTTGACTCCTGACATGCCGAGGTCCTACTGTCACGAGTGTAAACGTTCTTCACTCCTGACAGCAGGCCCGCATGACCACGTCGTCCGTCACCCTCCCTCGCCCCACTCACCGTGGCTCCGGCGCCGTCACGGGCCTCGCCATCGCGGTCGCCTCCGCCCTCGCGTTCTCGAGCAGCGGCCCGTTCGTGAAGCCGCTCCTCGACGGCGGGTGGTCGCTCGGCACGGTGCTCCTGGTGCGGATGAGCGTCGCGGCTCTCCTGCTCTCGCCCGCTCTCGTCGTCGCGATCCGTCGGCAGCGCGGGTTCCTCCGACGCCACGGCCTGCTGATCGTCTCGTTCGGACTCACGGCCGTCGCCGGGTGCCAGCTCTTCTACTTCGCCGCGATGCAGCGGATGCCGGTGGCCGTCGCCCTGCTCATCCAGTACATCGCGCCGGTGCTCATCGTCATCGCGGTGTGGGTCCGCACCCGTCGAGCCCCATCGAAGGCGGTGCTCATCGGGTCGGTCGTCGCGATGACGGGGCTCGTTCTCGTCGTCGACATCAGCGGCGCACGTTTCGACCTGCTCGGCACCGTCTTCGCCCTCTGCGCGGCGGTCTGCGCGGCGGCCTACTTCGTGATCGCGGGACGCGCGGGCGACGACCTCCCGCCCCTGGCCCTCGCCGCAGGAGGGCTGATCGTGGGCGCGGTCCTCATGGGGATCCTCGTGGGCACCGGCATCCTTCCCTTCGCCGCTCCCTCGATCACGGTGTCGCTCGCGGGTCTTCAGGTTCCCGGCATCCTGCCCCTGCTCTGGGTGGGGGCCGTGGCGACGACGCTCGGCTACGCGCTCGGCGTGATCGCGGTGCCGCTCATCGGTTCGCGCCTGGCGTCGTTCGTCGGCCTCAGCGAGGTGCTCTTCGCCCTCGGCTTCGCCTGGCTGCTGCTGGGCGAGACTCCCGCTCCGGTGCAGTTCGCGGGTGGGGCGCTGATCCTCGTGGGGGTTGTGCTCGTGCGGCTGGATGCCGGGAGCCCGGCCGAACCGAAGACCGAGACGGCGAGCATCCCGGTGGTGCCGGCGCCGTGAGCTGAGGCGGGTTCCGGTCCCTTCGACAGGCTCAGGGACCTCAGGTGCTCGCGGGGACCGCAGGAGGGGGTTCCGGTCCCTTCGACAGGCTCAGGGTCCTGGGGCTCGCACGCTCAGGGACCTCGGGTGCTCGCGGGGGCCGCAGGAGGGGGTTCCGGTCCCTTCGACAGGCTCGGGGGCCTCAGGTGCTCGCGGGGACCGCGGGAGTGGGTTCCGGTCCCTTCGACAGGCTCAGGGACCTGGGGCTCGCACGCTCAGGGACCTCGGACGCCCGCGGGGGACGCGGCGCGCGGGCTAGATCTCGCCGCGCGCGAGGTCCATCAGCGGGCCGACGCGGTACCCGATGACCTCGCCCATCACGAGCGACGTCTCGGTGCGTTCGACGCCCTCGATCGCGAGGATGCGCGCGTCGGTGTCGAACAGGTGCTGAGTGTCGCGGCACGCGACCCGCACGAGCAGGTCGACCTGTCCGCTCAGGCCGTGGGCCTGAAGCACCTCGGGAACCTTCGCGAGCTCCTCGCGGATCGCCGGGAGCTCGGCCTGCCGCACCGTGACCTGGAGGAACGCCTCGATCGGGAACCCGAGGGCTTCGGCCGACAGCGTGCGCTCGTAGGAGAGGAACACGCCCCCGCGTTCGAGCCGACTCATGCGTGCCTGCACGGTGTTGCGCGAGAGGCCGAGCTTCTCGGCGAGCGCGACGACGGTGGCACGCGGATCGGCGGACAAAGCGCGGAGGAGGTCGAGGTCCACGGCGTCGAGCTTGCTCATGCTGCGAAACATTAGCAGGGGACCCACCCCTCGTAGTGCGCAGAATGCTGAGTTATGTACCGAGGTCTTGAGCGCCCTGCCTTCCGCGCGTACGGTCGGCCGTGTCGGCGACGTTGCCGACACCCGGAACGCCCCGGCTCTCACGAGGAGCTCGGGCCGCAGCTGGAGGGATGACGATGACGTACACCCAGACCCAGGACTCTCTCACCGGAGGAGTCCCCGACCAGGGAGAGGTGCTGCGGGTGCTCGAGCCCGACGGCTCCCGCGTGCCCGACGCCACCCTCGACCCGTGGGTGTCCGACCTCTCGCCGCACGAGCTGCGGGCCCTCCACCGCGATATGGTCCTGACCCGGCGACTGGATGCCGAGGGCGTCGCCCTCCAGCGACAGGGTCAGCTCGCCCTGTGGGCACCGTGCCGCGGCCAGGAGGCCGTGCAGGTCGGTACCGCGCACGCACTCGCCCCCGGCGACTTCGTCTTCCCGAGCTACCGCGAGCACGGGGTTCTGCTCGGCCGAGGCGCGCAGCCCGCGGATTACGTGCTCGCGTGGCGCGGGGAGGAGCACTCCGCCTACGACCACACCACCATCAACGCCGCTCCGCCCCAGATCATCATCGGCGCGCAGTCGCTGCACGCCACCGGCTGGGCCATGGGAGCGCAGCGCGACGGCTCGACCGACGTCGCCGTCGCGTACTACGGCGACGGTGCCACGAGCCAGGGTGACGTCAACGAGGCGATGGTCTTCGCCTCCTCGTTCCGTGCCCCGGTCGTCTTCGTCTGCTCGAACAACCAGTGGGCGATCTCGGAGCCCGTCACCGTCCAGGCGAAGTACCCCATCGCGGGCCGCGCGCCGGGGTTCGGCATCCCGAGTCTGCGGATCGACGGCAACGACGCGCTCGCGTGCGTCGCGGCGATGCGGTGGGCGCTGGATCGCGCGCGGCGCGGAGAAGGGCCTTCGTTCATCGAGGCGGTCACCTACCGCATGGGCCCGCACACCACGAGCGACGACCCGACCCGCTACCGGGAACCGGCCGAGGTCGAGGCCTGGGCACAGCGCGACCCCGTCGAGCGGCTCGAGGCCTACCTGCGGGCCGAGGGGATCCTCGACGACGGAGGGCTGGAGGAGGTCGCCCGGGCCGCCGACGCGCTCGCCGCCGAGGTCCGTGCGGCCTGCATCGGCGCCACGACGCGCGCGCCCGAGACGATGTTCGACCACGTGTACGCGGAACCCCACGGTGGGCTGGAGCGGCAGAAGGCGGAGTACGTGGAGTACTTGGCCGGGTTCGAGGGTGAGGGCTCGCGATGAAGGTGCTGACTCTCGGTGCCGCGATCAACACGGGGCTGTTCCGTGCGCTCGAGAACGACGACGAGGAGACCTCGCGATGACCGCTCTTACCCTCGGCGCCGCGATCAACGCGGGCCTCGCGAAGGCGCTCGAGAACGACGACAGAGTCCTGCTCATGGGGGAGGACATCGGCAAGCTCGGCGGCGTCTTCCGCGTGACCGACGGTCTGCAGCAGCGCTTCGGCGCGCAGCGGGTCGTCGACACCCCCCTCGCCGAGGCGGGCATCGTCGGCACCGCCGTCGGCCTGGCCCTGCGCGGATATCGCCCGGTCGTCGAGATCCAGTTCGACGGCTTCGTGTACCCGGCGTTCGACCAGATCGTCTGCCAGGTCGCCAAACTCCACTACCGCAGCAACGGACGGATCCGGATGCCACTGGTCATCCGCATCCCGTGGGCCGGGGGCGTGGGAGCAGCCGAACACCACTCCGAGTCGCCCGAGGCATACTTCGTCCACACGGCGGGACTCCGGGTCGTCGCCGCCAGCAACCCGCAGGACGCTCACGTGATGCTGCAGCAGGCCGTGGCATCCGATGATCCCGTCATCTTCTTCGAGCCCAAGCGCCTGTACCACTCGAAGGGCGAGGTGGATCTGGATGCCGCGCTCGCCGACGCCCCGCCGATGCACCTCGCCCGCGTGGCTCGCGAGGGGACCGACGCGACGATCGTCACCTACGGAGCGCAGGTGCGCACGGCTCTGGATGCCGCGCTCGCCGCGGAGGACGAGGGGATCTCGCTCGAGGTCATCGATCTGCGCTCGCTGTCGCCGATCGACATGAACACCGTCGCGGCATCCGTCCGCAAGACCGGCCGGGTCGTCGTCACCCACGAGGCGGCCCGTGAGGCAGGCGTCGGAGCGGAACTCGTCGCGAGCATCACGGAGCAGTGCTTCTCCTACCTCGAAACGCCCCCGCAACGCGTGACCGGGCACGACATCCCGTACCCGCCCTCGAAGCTCGAGAAGCACCACGTGCCAGACCTGGACCGGATCCTGTTCGCCGTGGACCGGGTCCTGGAGCGCGAGGAAGAGGTGTTGCGATGAACCGGGAATGCTGTGCTGAATCATCGTGTGTCGTCGAGGCGAAGGGGGGCGTTCGATGATCGCGGAGTTCCGCCTTCCCGATCTCGGTGAAGGTCTCCCGGAGGCCGAGGTCGTGCAGTGGCACGTCTCGGAGGGCGACGAGGTCGCCCTCAACCAGACGATCGCCGAGGTCGAGACGGCCAAGGCCATCGTCGAGATTCCCTCGCCGTACGCCGGCACCGTGCAGAACCTGCACGCGGCCGCGGGCGACGTCGTCGAGGTCGGCTCTCCGCTCGTGTCCTTCACGGTGGGGGCGGATGCCGAGAGCCCGAGCGCGGTTGAAACGTCGTCGCCCGTGGACCGTCAGGCGGAGTTCGTGGCCGACACGCCGGTGTCAAGCGCCGCCGAGCGGCGTGTCGCGGATGATCTCCGCACGACGGAGTCTGGCTCCCCGGCCGAGGGCATGGACCGTCCCGCGGAGTTCGTCGCCGACACGCGGATGTCCGGCGCCGCCGAGCGGCGTGTCGCGGACGATCTCCGCACGACGGCACCGGGGGAGTCCGAGAAAGCCACCCCCAATCTCGTCGGCTACGGGGCTGCACCCTCATCCGCGAGCCGCCCGCGGCGGCGAGCGCGCTGCGGGGCCACGGCGGTCCTCGACGGCGACACCGCCGTGCGAGAGGCTGCGCCGCACGACGTGCTGCGCACCGGGCCGATCGACCTGCCCCTCGAACGCCCGCGGTCCACGCCGCCCGTGCGCAAGCTCGCGAGAGACCTCGGCGTCGACCTCGTCGTCGTCGCCGCAGCCCACCCGGGGGAGACGGTGACCCGCGCGCACGTCGAGGAGTTCGCCGCCCGTACCCCCACGGAAGCACAGGTGCCCGGCATGGTCACCGACACCCTTCCCTTCGCGTCGACGGTCCCCCCGGCCAGACCCGCTTCCGAGCGTGCGCGCGTCACGCGCACGCCTATCCGCGGAGTGCGTAAGCACACCGCCGCCGCGATGGTGCAGAGCGCGTTCACCGCTCCGCACGCGACGACGTTCCTCACGCTCGACGTCACCGCGACGACCGAGCTGTTGGCATCCCTCAAGACCGATCGTGCCCTCGACGGACACCGCATCGGCGTGCTCGCGATCGTCGCCCAGGCGGTGTGCCTCGCGCTCGGGCGGACGCCCGCGCTGAACGCGAGATGGGACGAGACCGCGGGTGAGATCATCGAGCACCACTACGTCAACCTCGGGATCGCCGCGGCGACCGAGCGCGGGCTGGTGGTGCCGGTGATCCCGGATGCCGACACCCTCGGGCTCGTCGACCTCGCCGACGCGATCGCCGAGCTCGCCGCGACCGCCCGCGCGGGCCGGACGGCACCGGCCGCGATGACGGGCGGGACGTTCTCGATCACCAACGTCGGGGTCTTCGGAGTGGATGCCGGGACCCCGATCCTCAACCCCGGCGAGGCCGGCATCCTCGCGGTGGGTGCCGTGCGGCGCACGCCGTGGGAGCATCACGGCGAGATCGCGCTGCGCGACGTGTTGACGCTCAGTCTCTCGTTCGATCACCGTCTGGTCGACGGGGCCGAGGCGGCGCGGTTCCTCACCGATGTCGCCGGCGTGCTCCGGGAACCCGGCCGAGCCATGCTGTTCCCCCATCCTCGAGGAGGAGACTCCCTGTGAGCATCGACAGCCAGCAGGCGTTCACCGACGAAGAGCGCGAACTCGCCGCCATGGTCCGCGAGTTCGCCGACGACGTGATCGCGCCGCGTTCGTACGAGGCCGACCGCGCGCACGAGCTGCCGCTCGATCTCGTCGCGCAGATGGGGGAACTCGGTCTGTTCGGTCTGCCGTTCCCCGAGGAGGTCGGCGGTCAGGGCGGCGACTACGCGAGCCTCTGCGTCGCGATCGAGGGCATCGCGCGCGTCGACCAGTCGATGGCGATCACGCTCGAAGCGGGTGTCGGTCTCGGTGCGATGCCGCTGTTCCGCTACGGCACCGACGCGCAGAAGGCCGAGTATCTCCCCGACCTCGTCGCCGGGCGTGCGCTCGCCGGCTTCGGTCTCACCGAGGCCGAGGCCGGCAGCGACGCCGGGGCGACGCGCACGACCGCGCGTCTCGAGTCGGGGGAGTGGGTGATCGACGGGTCGAAGCAATTCATCACCAACTCGGGCACCGCCATCACCCGTTTCGTCACCGTGACGGCCGTCACCGGTCGCGCCGGGGACCGCCCCGAGATCTCGACGATCATCGTCCCCAACGGCACGCCCGGATTCACGGTCGGCCCCGCCTACGACAAGGTCGGCTGGAACGCCTCCGACACGCACCCGCTGACGTTCGACGGCGTCCGCGTGCCCGAGGCGAACCTCCTCGGCGAGCGCGGACAGGGTTTCAAGAACTTCCTCCGCACGCTCGACGAGGGCCGCGTGGCGATCGCGGCTCTGGCGACGGGCGCGGCGGAGGGATGCCTCGAAGCCGCCGTCGACTACGCGCGCAGCCGCACGGTGTTCGGCGAGCGCCTGTCGACGCGGCAGAGCATCCAGTTCCTCCTCGCGCGCATGCACGCCCGCGTCCACACCGCGCGCCTCGCGTGGGTGCACGCCGCGCGCCTCTGCGACGCGGGCAAGCCGTTCTCGGTGGATGCCGCGGTCGCGAAGATGACCGCGAGCGACGCCGCGATGGCCAACGCCCGCGACGCGACGCAGGTGTTCGGCGGCAACGGGTTCATCAACGAGTACCCGGTCGCGCGGCACTACCGCGACTCGAAGATCCTCGAGATCGGCGAGGGGACCACCGAGGTGCAGTTGATGGTGATCTCGCGGGCGCTGGGGGTGAGCTGAGAGCGTCGCGGTCGCGATGCTCGCGCGCAGGCGGCGCGCTCAGCTCGCGACGCCCGCGTTCGCGCGGCGCCGGCCCGGGGCGGCGGGTCAGCTCGCGACGCCCGCGTACGCGAGCATCTCCCAGCGGTCGCCGTCGAGGCGGAACGTCGTGGCCGAGCAGTTCGGCAGCCTCTCGCCCTCGCGGGGGAAGGCGCCGTCGGTGGCGAACATGATGACCTCGCGGATGAGCGCGCCGTGCGCGACAGCGATGACATCCGCTCCTTCGGGAGCGGATGCCACGGCCTCGGCGAGCGCGGCGAGCGCACGCTCCCGCACCACGGGCCACGTCTCGGCACCCGGCACGTCGGCGGCGTGCCACGGGCCGTACGTCTCGGAGAAGGTGGGGGCGTCCATACCCTCGGCGTCGCCGTAGGAGCGTTCCTGAAGTCCTGGCATCCGGCGGCTCACCGTGATGCCGAGGGCTTCGGCGAGGATGTCGGCGGTCTCTGCCGCTCGGGAGAGATCGCTCGAGACGATGACGACGTCGCGCCCCGCGTACTCGGCGGCCAGGGTCTCGGCGAGCTCGCGGGCCTGGGCGCGCCCGGTGTCGTTCAGGGGGATGTCGGTCGAGCCCTGGATGCGGCCCCCGGAGTTCCAGTCGGTCTCACCGTGTCGCACGAGGGTCAGGATCGTCACCTGTCGAGCCTAACCGGCGGTGGAGGGCGTGCGGCTCAGAGGAGACCCGGCAACCGTTCCGCGAACGCGCGCAGCACGGACGTCGTGCCTCCGTCGACCTTGACCGCGGCGCGGCGATCCGCGCGGGTCTCGCCGCGGTTGATGATGACGACGGGGAGGCGGCGTCGGCGCGCCCGCTCCACGAGGCGGATGCCGGAGTTCACCACGAGCGATGACCCCGCGATGACGAGCGCCTCGCTCGCGTGGACCAACTGCTCGGCCTCACGGAACTTCTCGACCGGGATGTACTCGCCGAAGAAGACCACATCGGGCTTCAGGGTGCCCCCGCAGACCGAGCAGACGGGGACGACGAAACCCTCGGCCGAGGTCGGGGTCACATCACCATCGGGGCCGAGCTCGACGTTCTCGGGGGCGGTGATCCACGGGTTCTCGGCCTCGATGCGCTCCGCGAGGTCGCGGCGGTCGAAGATCTGCCCGCAGTGGAGGCAGCCGATGCGGCGCATCGTGCCGTGCAGCTCCACGACCCGCCCGCTGCCCGCGCGCACGTGCAGACCGTCAACGTTCTGCGTCACGACGCCGTTCGACACCCCCGCCGCTTCGAGATCGGCCAGAGCACGATGGCCGTCATTGGGTTCGGCCGCGGCGAAGACCTTCCACCCCAGGTGGCTGCCCACCCAGTACCGGCGGCGGGCCTCGGCGCTGGAGAGGAACTGCTGCACCGTCATCGGAGTGCGGGTGGGAGCACCCTTTCCGCGGTAGTCGGGGATGCCCGAATCCGTCGACACGCCCGCGCCCGTGAGCACCGCGATCCGGCGACCCGCAAGCACCTCGACGGCCCGATCGATGGATGCCAAGGACTCGGCATCCTTCGTCGTGTCGGTCATGCGCACCTCCGTCGTATCGAGTCTAGGGCGGGGCGTCGCCCACCGGACGCGCACCCGAACGCCGTCGATACTGGAGGGATGAGCGCTCTCCCCCCACCCGCCATGCTCGACATCACCTGCCTCCGCCGCGTGCGACCGTGGGGCGGAGAGCCGGTCGACATCGCGATGGATGCCGGAATCATCACCGCCGTCACCCCCGCAGGGTCCGCGCCGATCGGCGTCCGGGAGTTCGACGGGCGGGGCCTCCTCGCACTGCCCGGCATCGTGAACGCCCACGCCCACGTCGACAAGTCGTGGTGGGGACTGCCGTGGCAGTCATACGGGGGCGAGGGCACCACCGAGGGGCGCATCCGCCACGAGCGGGCCGAACGCGACGCCCTCGGCATCCCCTCCCTCGAACGCTCCGCGCACGTCCTGCGCGAGTTCGTGCGTCACGGCACCACGGCGATCCGCACCCACGTCGACGTCGACACCGGCGTCGGGCTGCGCGGGATCGAGGCGGTCGAAGAAGCCGCCGCCGCCTACGAGGGCGCGCTCGACGTGCGGATTGTGGCGTTCCCGCAGGACGGCGTCCTGCGTCGCCCCGGCGTGCTCGACTCGCTGCGGGATGCCGCGACCCGGCCGAGCGTCGACGCGATCGGCGGGCTCGACCCCGCGACCATCGACCGCGACCCCGTCGGACAGATCGACGCGATCACCGCGCTCGCCGCCGACACCGGGGTGGGTGTCGACATCCACCTGCACGACCCCGCCGAGCTCGGCGCGTTCCAGATCGAGCTGCTCGTCGACCGCGCCGCGCGGCTCGGCCTGCGCGGCCGCGTGAACATCGCGCACGGCTTCGCGGTCGCCCAGCTGGAGCCCTCGCACCGTCGCGACCTGTTGGCCGCGATGGCGGAGGTCGGGGTCTCGATGACGACGGTCGCGCCCCTGCGGCTCCCGCAGCTGCCCCTCGCCGAGCTCGACGCCGCCGGCGTGCGCTTCGCGTTCGGCACGGACGGCATCCGCGACCTCTGGAGCCCCTATGGCACGGGCGACACGCTCGGCATCGCGTGGCAGTACGCGCGGGCGGCGGGACTCGTCCGCGACGAGGATCTGCTCCGCGTCGTGCGGCTCGCCACGACCGCTGCGGCGTGGGCGGTAGGGCGTGAGGTGCACGATCTCGAGGTGGGCGCCCGTGCGGACATCGTGCTGATGGATGCCGAGAACCCGATGGACGCGCTCGTCCGGCTCCCCGAGCGCGCCCTGGTCGTCGGCGGTGGGCGGGTGCTGCACGTCGCGTGAGCGGATCGGGCGCGTGCCCTCCCGTGGCGGGCGCTCCCGTTGTGCAAGGGCTCTCTTTCGTTGAGTGTCCACGAAACCCGGACGAATTTTCGAACGTTCCGGATGTTTTGGACACTCATCCGTCTGCGGCGACGAGCGCTGGCCGGGTGTCGCGGCACGGGCCGGGTAGGACACGGCGGGAGCGGGCGAGTCGGGTGCGCGCGAGGGCTGGCACGATGGACGGATGCCCGTCATCCCGCTCGACTCCGCCGACGACCCGCGCCTCGCCGACTACCGCGATCTCACGGACGTGTCGCTCCGGCGGGTGACCGAGCCCGCGGGCGGGCTGTACATCGCGGAGTCGTCGAAGGTCCTCGACCGCGCACTCCGTGCCGGCCACCGTCCGCGGTCGGTCCTCGTGCAGGAGAAGTTCCTCGCCGACGCGCTCGCCCTCGTCGGCGAGGATGCCGAGGTCTACGTCGTCCCGGCCGAGATCGCCGAGCGGGTGACGGGGTACACCGTGCATCGGGGGCTGTTGGCATCCATGCATCGCCCCGCGTTGGCATCCGTCGAAGAGGTCGTCAAGGACGCGCCGCTGGTCGTGGTGCTCGAAGACATCGTTGATCACACCAATATCGGGGCGGCATTCCGTTCCGCGGCGGCCCTCGGGGCGGATGCCGTGCTCGTGACGCCGCGGTGTGCGGACCCGCTCTACCGGCGGAGCGTTCGCGTCAGCATGGGGACGGTGTTCCAGGTGCCGTGGACGCGCCTCCCCGAGTGGTCGGAAGCCAAACCGCTCCTGCACGCGGCCGGGCTGCATCTCGCCGCCCTCGCCCTCTCGGACGACGCCGTCACGCTCGACGCCTTCTCCGCGGCGGGGCACGAGCGCGTCGCCCTGCTGATGGGCGCCGAGGGCGACGGACTGAGCCGTGGTGCGCTCGCCGCGGCCGACACGGTCGTGACCATCCCGATGGCCGGGGGAGTGGACTCCCTCAATGTCGCCGCGGCGAGCGCCGTGGCACTGTGGGAGCTGGGGCGCGGGAGGCGCTGAGGATCGCGCGTCCGGGCGTCGGGGGCTCCTCGAGGACGCGCTCCCGCATCGCGGGGCGCGCGCGCGAGCCCCGGGCGCGGACGACGATCTCGCGCCTCTCGAGAGGCGTTCCGCGTGCGAGAGGCGCTGCGGTCTGCGACCGCGGGGTGTCTTGCTACCGCGGAGCGAAACGAGCGGGAGGGTGCTCGGGGTCGGGGCCGTCTGCCTCGAGCATCGGTGGGGTTCCGATGATCGTGCGCTCGCGGTACCAACGCTCGGACTCCGCGGCGGCGCGCACACGGGAGTCGGGGTCGTTCTCCAGTGCGGCGATCACGTCGTCGGGCAGCTCGTGCTCCCCGGCGAGGAACCACCGGTCGACGACCGACCCGTCGCGCACCACGCGACGCGCACGCTCGTCGTCGCGGGGGAGCCCCTCGGACGGGGTGTCGGCGCGGTCGATGCCGAGGTGCAGATTCGCGGGGGCCAGAATCTTGCCCGGTTGATAGTCGGGCTGGATGTAGAGACTGACGACGACGCCGCCACCCTTCCATTCCAGGGGATGGAGGGCCATCCCGTCCCCCTCGGTCCACCGCACGTCGTCGAGGGTCCACTCCGACCAGTCGTCACCGTCGGTGTGAAACGCCCACCGCTCCGATTGAGAGGTGAGGAACGATGCCACGGCCTGCGCCCGTATGCGCACCTCGTCTTCCGCGCCCTCGAAGAACACCGACAGATTCGGCGCCCACGCGGACGACAGGAGATCCCAGTCGCCGGCCGCGAAGCGCCCACTTTCCACGTCGGGCGTCCACCCCGTGTCGGCCAGCCCCGTCGCGAGCGACTCGGCATCGCGCAGGAGGGTGTCGGCGTCGGCGGCGGCGAGCAGGGCGAGAACGGCTTCGGGTAGCTCGACGGTGGGGCGTCCCTCGACGTCGCTCATTGCGCCTGCGCCTCGCCGATCGCGGTCGCCACACTGCGGAACAGCTCGAGGACGTCGACGTCTTCGCCGGCCTCCATCCGCTTGGAGATCATGGTCATCGGGAACGCGAGGTCGTCGGGTCCGCCGAACCGGAGCGCAGCATCGCTCCCGAACTCGTCGTCGACCTGCACCCACTCCGCGCCGGTCACGCGGGCGAGGACGTCGCCGAACACGGTCCCCAGCGACTGCAGCTTCCACGTCTCGTCGGGGCGGACCTCGGCGACGAGAGCTGCGATCACCGAGAGCGCGGTGTGGTTGTCACTCCGGTCGAGCGGGGCATCGGCGCTCACCGACGTCCACACCCACTCTCGACGCGCGTCCATCTCGGCGGCGAGGTCGGCCGACAGAGGACCCGAGATCGGCCCCTCGGCCGGTGCCGTCGGCGGGACGGGCGAACCGACGGGCGGCGACGCCTGTTGGCCCTCGGGTCGCGCGCCGCCGAACAATCCGCGGAAGCCCTTCGAGGCCACGGCGTCAGACCTGCGTCCCGCGTGAGGCGGCGGCATCCGGACCCGGGGCGAGGGTCACGACGGGGAGCGGCTCGGGGCGCTTGGGATTCACGTGATCACCCGACGACTGGTGGCGCAGGCGCCGCAGTACCCACGGCACGAGATACGACCGCGCCCACACGAGGTCTTTCTCGCGCGCGGCGCGCCAGGTCGTCGCCGCGAGCGCCTCCGGCTGCATCGGCTGCAGGTCGTTCGGAACGTTCAGCGCCCGCAGCACCATGCGCGCGACCTCGTGGTGGCCGAGAGGGTTGTAGTGCAGGCGATCGTCGTCGAAGAAGCGCATGTCCTGCACCTCTTTCAGCCCCCACTGGTCGGCGACGACGCAATCGTGCGCATCGGCGATCGCGCGGATGTTCTCGTTGTAGATCGCGACCTTGCCCCGGATGCCGCGGAACACGGGCGTGAACTCCGTGTCGATGCCCGTGAACACGACGACGGTGGCGTTGTCGCGGCGCAGGCGGATGATGGCATCCTCGAACTGCTGGGCCACGGCATCCGGATCGGTTCCGGGGCGGATGACGTCGTTTCCCCCCGCGGAGAAGGTGATGAGGTCGGGCTTGAGCGCGAGGGCCGGCTCGATCTGGTCGGCGACGATCTGGCCGATAAGCTTTCCGCGGACGGCGAGGTTGGCGTAGGCGAAGTCGTCGACCTGCGTGGCGAGCACCTCGGCGACGCGGTCGGCCCAGCCGCGGTGGCCCCCGTCGGGGAGCGGGTCTCCGATGCCCTCGGTGAACGAGTCGCCCAGGGCGACGTAGCGCCGCCAGGGGTGCGGGCCGACGTTGTCGGGCGAAGACGAGGTGCGGGGCGAGTGCGGATCGAGTGTCATCGAAACCTCCGACCCCCAGGCTAACCCGGGCCTCCGACACGGCAAGGGGCGCATCCGGCGGGCGCGGCGCGGCGGGTACGCGCGGCGGCGCACCCATAAACGCGATCCACGCACAGAAACACGTTCTCCCCGCGTTTATGTGAGCGAATCGCGTTTATGGCCGGTGCGCGGGCCGATCCGTCCACACCCCGGCGCACGCCCGGTCGGCGGTGACCTATCGTTGATGTTCGCGCTCGCGAGGGATGGAGGTTCGATGCTGGAAGACGAAGCCCGCACCCAGAACCTGGAACACCCTCCGACGCCCGCCGATGGCGGCGCGCCCCTGAAGATCGCGAGCCCTGGCCCGGTTGCGAGCCCCGGCCCGGTTGCGAGTCCGGGCCCGGTGGCCAGCCCCGGCCCGGTCGCGAGCCCAGCCCTGGTGGCGAGTCCCGGCCCCGTCGCGAGTCCCGGCCCCGTCGCAAGCCCTGGCCCGTCGGCGAGCCCCGGCCCCGCTCCCGTGTCTCCCGCTGCCGCGGGCACCGAGCCCGCGGCATCCGCTCCCGTCGATCCCACCCACGCCACCGCGCCCGTTGCCGACCACCCGATGCCGGGCGATGCCCCGGCTCCGCTCGACGGCACCGAGCCCCACTTCGGGTCGTTCGCCGCCGAGCACCTCTCACCCTCGTTCCCGCAGCGTGCGCCCTGGGGAACCGCCCAGCGTCTGCGTGCGTGGCAGGCCGAGGCACTGGATCAGTACTTCGGCTCCGACGGTCCCGACGGTGTGGGCAAGGGTCCCCGCGACTTCCTCGCCGCCGCGACCCCGGGCGCCGGTAAGACCACCTTCGCCCTGCGCCTCGCGTCCGAGCTCATGCGTCGCCGCGTCGTCGATCGCATCGTCGTGGTCGCCCCCACCGAGCACCTCAAGTCCCAGTGGGCCGAGGCGGCCGCGCGGGTCGGCATCCGACTCGATCCGTTCTTCTCGAACCGCCACGCCACGCCCTCGCGGCAGTACCACGGTGTCGCCGTCACCTACGCGCAGGTCGCCGTCAAGGCCGAGGTGCACCAGCGACTGACGATGGATGCCAGAACCCTGGTCATCCTCGACGAGGTGCACCACGGCGGCGACGCCCTCAGTTGGGGCGACGCGCTGCGCGAGGCCTACAGTCGAGCGACCCGCCGTCTGCTGCTCTCGGGAACGCCGTTCCGCAGCGACACGGCGCCCATCCCGTTCGTCGAGTACCACCCGAACTCCAAGGGCATCCGCCTCTCCCGAACCGACTACGCCTACGGCTACAAACGCGCCCTCGAAGACGGCGTCGTCCGGCCGGTCTTCTTCCTCGTCTACGCCGGGCAGATGCGCTGGCGCACCAAGGCAGGGGAAGAGATGGAGGCCCAGCTCGGCCAGGACAACACCAAAGACATCACGTCCCAGGCCTGGCGCACCGCGCTCGATCCGAACGGCGACTGGATTCCCGCGGTCCTCCGCTCCGCCGACCGGCGCCTCACCGAGGTGCGAGAGACGGTTCCGGATGCCGGCGGCCTCGTCATCGCGACCGACCAGACCGCCGCGCGCGCCTACGCCGCCATCCTCGAGGACATCAGCGGCGAGAAGGTCACCGTCGTCCTCTCCGACGAGGCTGAGGCCTCCAGTCGCATCGAGGAGTTCTCCAAGGGCACGAGCCGCTGGATGGTCGCCGTCCGCATGGTGTCGGAGGGCGTCGACGTCCCCCGCCTCGCCGTCGGCGTCTACGCCACGAGCGCCTCGACCCCGTTGTTCTTCGCCCAGGCCATCGGCCGTTTCGTCCGCGCGCGGCGCCGCGGTGAGACCGCGAGCGTGTTCCTGCCGAACGTGCCGCAGCTGCTCGCCCTCGCGGGTGAGATGGAGGCCCAGCGCGAGCACGCCCTCGACCGCGACAGCGACGCGGACGACCAGTGGAACGCCGAAGAAGACATGATGGATGCCGCCGAGCGCGAGGACAAGGCATCCGACGCGCTCGAGCAGGAGTTCGAGTACCAGGCGCTGGGTTCGCTCGCGCACTTCGACCGCGTGATGTTCGACGGGCAGGAGTTCGGCCAGCTCGCGGTGCCCGGAACCATCGAGGAGGAGGAGTTCCTCGGCATCCCGGGTCTTCTCGAGCCCGAGCAGGTGCACGAGGTGCTCATGTCGCGCGCCACCCGGCAGTCGCGGCATCGCTCCACGCGCGAGGCGAACGAGAAGGAGAACGGCGTCGAACCGCCCTCCGTCGACGAGGGCGGGCTTCCCGCGCCTCTCCACCGCACGCTCAAAGAGCAGCGTCAGCTTCTCAACACGATGGTCGGTCTCTACGCGCGGCAGAGCGGCGAGCCGCACGGCCTCGTCCACGCCGAGCTCCGGCGTCTCTGCGGGGGACCTGCCGTGTCGCACGCAACCGTCGCGCAGCTGCAGGCGCGCATCGACCTGCTGCGCAAGCGCGTGCACTCCTGAACCCGGTTCGTGCTGTGCGCCGAGCGGCGGGTCGCCGCGACACGCTGACGCCGTGCGGTTCATCTGCAGGACCAGTGGGGCAGAAGTGCACTCGTGCGCGCTCGGCGACCATGCTCGACGGGATCGGTCATGCAGGTGTGCCGCGAGACGACTTCGCGCCGCCGAAATACTGGCATCTCCGCCGCGGCAGCCGCGGCTTTCCGGGCTTCGGGTCCCCGAAATGCTGTCAGTGTCAGCCGACGCGCCCGGGGAGGGGTTCTCGCTCACTACGGTGGGGTCGACCCGAAGGAGCCCCGTGACGACTCCCGCCACACCCACCGCCCGCGACCGCCGCCGTTGGGCGCGTTACCTGGTCGACGAACGCGCCGAGGCGCGCGTCTACCGCGAACTCGCCTCCCGCCGCACCGGGGAGGAACGCGACATCCTACTCGCCCTCGCCGAAGCGGAAGGACGCCACGAGCAGCACTGGATCGACCTGCTCGGCGAGAAGCCGCAGCGGCTGCCGCAGCCCGGCATCGGAACCCGCCTGCTCGCCTGGATGGCCCGCCGCTTCGGCTCGATCTTCGTCCTCGCCCTGGCACAGAACGCCGAGGCCCGCTCGCCCTACGCCGACGAGCCGTACGCGACCGCGGCGATGGCCGCCGACGAGCGCGTGCACCACGAGGTGGTCCGCGGTCTCGCCGCGCGGGGTCGTCGGCGTCTCTCGGGAACCTTCCGCGCCGCCGTCTTCGGCGCGAACGACGGACTCGTCTCGAACCTCGCCCTGGTGATGGGCGTGGGTGCGACCGGCGTCGCCCCCAGCTTCGTGCTGTTCAGCGGCGTCGCCGGACTCCTCGCGGGGGCCCTCTCGATGGGCGCCGGCGAGTTCGTGTCGGTGCGCTCGCAGCGCGAGCTGCTCGAAGCGACCGAAGAGAGCGACTTCGCCGACTCGGCTCTGCCCCACCTGGATCTGGATGCCAATGAACTCGCGCTCGTGTACCGCACCCGCGGCATGGAGCCCGACGACGCCCTCGCGAAGGCGCGCGAGGTCGTCACGGCCGCTCAGGCTGGAACGGCCCCCGCCGCGGCCGCTCCGGGGGAGTCGTCGCACGAGGTCGTCGGCAGCGCGTGGGGCGCGGCGCTCTCGAGCTTCCTGTTCTTCGCCTCCGGCGCGATCATCCCGGTGCTGCCGTGGATCTTCGGCCTGTCCGGCATCGTCGCGGTTGTCGTCGCGCTCGCCCTCGTCGGCGTGGCACTGATGGGCACCGGTGCGATGGTCGGCCTGCTCTCGGGTGCGTCGCCTCTCAAGCGCGGCCTGCGTCAGCTCGCGATCGGCTTCGGGGCCGCCGCGGTGACCTACGTGCTCGGTCTGCTGTTCGGGGTGTCGGCGGCCTGAGGCCGCGGCCCGCCGGGGCTGTGGCTCGCCCGGAGCGCGTCCGGGGTGTGGCGGTGTCCGCCGTTCGTGCGGCACCGCGCAAGCGTTTATGGCGTGGTCGACGGCGCTGCGCCCCGCCCCGCCCCGCCCCGCACGGCGCTGCGCCCCGCGCTCCGCCCCGCCCCGCGCTCCGCCCCGCACGGCGCTGCGCCCCGCGCCGCGAACCCGCCGCACCCCGACTCGCGGCGCACCGCGGGAGCGTCGGCGGCCGGGCTATCCGCGGCTGGCGGCGACGCGGGCGGCCTCGCGTACGGCCGAGACGTTCTTGCGTCCGGCCCGCGAGCCCGCGAGCTTCGCCGCGATGTGTTCGCGGACCGTCACCGGCTCGTACAGCGCCGGTGCCTCGCGCGTGACGAAGTGCGGGAGCGGAGCGATGACCGCGTCGGCGTTGCCGTCGTGGAAGAAGGCCGCCGACCGTCGGCGCTCGATCGTGCCGTCGATGACCGGGGGCTTCACCCGGTGCAGCGTCGACATCCACTTGTCGTTCGTCAGCCGGGCCGCCACGTCGCCGAGGTTCACCAGCAGGGCGCCGTCGGCGGGCGACACGTCGTTCCACGATCCGTCCTGTCCGAGCACCTGGAGCCCGGCGACCTGATCGGCCCAGAGCACCGTCACGAGGCCGAAGTCGGTGTGTTCGCCCATGCCCGTCAGCTCCGCACCCAGCTCGATCGAACCGGGCGGGAGGGCGTAGTTGTTCATCCGCAGCACGTCGATCGAGTGGTCGGTGAGCGTGTCGAAGAAGTCCTCGCGCACCCGGAGTGCCGCGGCGAGGATCCGCGTGAGGGTGTGGGCGACTCTGCGCGCCTCGTCGAAGTACGTCTCGACCGCGCCGTGGAAGGACGGTACGGCATCCGGCCACGTGTTCTCGGCGTAGTCCTCGACCGTGGTGCTCGTGCCGGGATAGTCGCGCCACGAGGCTCCCACGTTGAACGCCTCGAAGAAGTCGTTCATCCGCGTCACCGGGTCGACGCCGAGGCTGTAGCTCAACGACTCGCTCTTGGGTGGGCTGTAGCCGCGGTTCTCGGCCGCCGGTCGCACGTAGGCCTTCTTGGCATCCAGCGGCAGCGCGAAGAACTCGTCGAGCGCTCCCGTCAGGCCCGAGACGACGGAGTCCGGGATGCCGTGACCCACCACCTGCATGAAGCCCACGGTGCGTGCCGCATGGTCCATCGCCGCCACCACGGCGGCTCGGGCGTCGTCCGACCCGTCGCCGACCCAGGCTGAGATGTCGATGAGGGGAACCGCGAATGGAGGCATGCTCCGACGCTAGGGCGCGTGTGTCACGCGGGTGTTACTGAGGTGTCACGGTTGGGCGGGGCTTCTCGGGAGGGACCGTCGCCGAGAAACCAGGTCACGCCGTCCCGCTGCCGCAGAAACGAAGAAGGCCCCGGGTGAACCCGGGGCCTTCTTCGTTTTGTGCGCGAGGGGGGACTTGAACCCCCACGCCCTAATACGGGCACTAGCACCTCAAGCTAGCGCGTCTACCTATTCCGCCACCCGCGCATCTGGGTGTTTTGTCACTTTCGCAACGAGGAACGACATTACCACGACCGGAGCCCCGTCTCGAACCGAGCGTGCACCCCGGGCGCGGCTCGGCGGCATCGAGCCCTTCGAGGGCCCGCCGTAGGCCGACACAGGACGGTTCGCGGGTCCGCGCCCGGGTACCGTAGTGCGCATGCCCGAGCTCGAGAACGACGTACCCGAGGTCGCCCGCGTGGCGTCCGACCTCATCCGGTTCGATACCTCGAACTACGGGGGTGGACGCTCGAACGGCGAGCGCGAGGCGGCCGAATACGTCGGTGCCTACCTCGAAGGACTCGGCCTCGCGACCGAGTACTACGAGCCGATCGCCCGCCGCACGAACGTCTGTGCGCGCGTCCCCGGCCGCAACCCCGACAAGCCCGCGCTGATCCTGCACGGCCACCTGGACGTCGTGCCCGCCGTCGCCGAGGACTGGAGCGTCGATCCGTTCGCCGGAGAGATCCGTGACGGCATCCTGTGGGGCCGCGGAGCGGTCGACATGAAGGACATGGATGCCATGATCCTCACGGCCGTCGCCGATGTGCTGCGCGCGGGGGAGCAGCCCGAGCGCGACATCATCGTGACCTTCTTCGCCGACGAGGAGAACGGCGGCGTCGAGGGCTCCGCGCTGGTCGTGAAGGACCGGGCGGACTGGTTCCGCGGAGCGACCGAGGCCATCAGCGAGGTCGGCGGATACTCGATCGCCGTCGGCGACCGTCGCGCCTATCTGCTGCAGGTGGGGGAGAAGGCCCTCATCTGGATCAAGCTCATCGCCCGTGGGCGCGCGGGGCACGGCAGCGGCCTGCACCCCGACAACGCCGTCACCCGGCTGGCGGAAGCGGTGGCGGCCCTCGGTCGCACCGAGTGGCCCATCCGGCTCACCGACACCACGGCGGCGCTGCTGAACGGCCTCGCCGACATCACGGGCGACGACGCGGGCGACCCCGACGCGCTCGCACTGCGCACCGGAGCGGCATCCAGCTTCATCCGTTCGACGCTGCGGACCACGACCAACCCCACGGGCCTGACCGCGGGGTACAAGCACAACGTGATCCCGGACCGGGCCGAGGCTCTCATCGATGTGCGTGTGCTCCCCGGTACCGAGGAGGCGGCGCTCGCCGACATCCGTCGCATCGTCGGGTCGGACATCGAGATCGAGATCGTCCACACGGACATCGGTCTCGAGGTGCCGTTCTCGGGCGACCTCGTCGACGCGATGGTCGCGCAGCTCGGCCGTCACGACCCGGGCGTGCCGGTGGTGCCGTACCTCATGGGCGGCGGCACCGACAACAAGGCCCTCGCCGGCCTCGGAATCTCCGGTTACGGGTTCGCGCCGTTGCGACTCCCCGCCGACCTCGACTTCACCGGGATGTTCCACGGTGTCGATGAGCGTGTCCCCGTCGACGCGCTCGAGTTCGGTCGACGAGTCCTCGCCGACCTCATCCGAACGTACTGAAGGACCGCATGCATATTCTCGAGGTCATCATCCTGGGGCTCGTTCAGGGCCTCACCGAGTTCCTCCCCATCTCCTCCAGCGCCCACCTGCGCATCGTGGGCGAGTTCCTCCCGTCGCAGACCGACCCCGGCGCGACGTTCACCGCCATCACCCAGATCGGCACCGAGCTCGCGGTGCTGCTGTACTTCCGCAAGAAGATCGCCCGCGTGCTCTCGCGTTGGTTCCTGTCCCTCACGGGCCGGGTCCCGCGCAACGACCCCGACGCGCGCATGGGCTGGTACATCATCATCGGCACCATCCCGATCGGTGTGCTCGGCTTCCTCCTCCAGAGCCTCATCCGCGACAACTTCCGCAGCCTCTGGATCACCGCGATCGTCCTGATCGTCTTCGGCATCCTGCTGGGCCTCGCCGATCACTACGGCAAGCGTCGTCGCGACCTCGACGACCTCACGGTCGGTCACGGCTTCGCCTTCGGTTTCGCACAGGCCCTCGCCCTCGTTCCCGGCGTCTCCCGCTCCGGCGCCACCACGACCCTGGGGCGCGCCCTCGGCTACAAGCGCACGGCTGCCGCCGAGTACTCGTTCCTGCTCGCCGTTCCCGCGGTGTTCGCGAGCGGTCTCTACGAGCTCTACAAGAGCTTCGACGAGGGCACCGGTCCCTACGACCTCGGCGAGACCGCCATCGCGACCGTGATCGCGTTCGTGGTCGGCTACCTGGTCATCGCCTTCCTCATGCAGTACCTCAAGCGCGGCAGCTTCCTGCCGTTCGTGATCTATCGCGTGGCGCTCGGCATCCTGATCATCATCCTGCTGCTGACGGGCGTCATCCCCGCGGTGTCGACGGTCATCACCAGCTGATCCCGGATGCCACGACGGCGCCGTCCCCTCGGGGCGGCGCCGTCGTGGTGTTCCGGGGAGGTGGGGTTCCGACGGCTTCGACGAGCTCAGCCACCTCGGTTCGGACCGTGAGTCGGTGCGAGGTACCTGAGCCCGTCGAAGGGACCGGGCGCCCGTGCGGCTGAGCTCAGCGGCGCGGCGGGTCGTCGCGACCGGGCTTGCTCGGCCCGTCGCCTCCGCGGCGCAGATAGCGCTCGAACTCCTGGGCGATCGCGTCGCCGGAAGCCTCGGGGGAGTCCCACGTGTCGCGGGTCTGCTCGAGCTGGCGGATGTACTCGCTCATCTCTTCGTCGTCGGCCGCTGCCGCGTCGATCGACGCTTCCCACGCGACGGCCTCGGCGGCGAGCTCGCCGCGCGGAACCTCGATGCCGGTGATCGACTGCAGGCGGTCGAGAAGCGCCAGGGTCGCCTTCGGTGACGGGGTGTGACCGGCGACATAGTGCGGCACGCTCGCCCACAGGCTGGCGGTCGGGATGCCGACCCCCTCGGCCGCGTGTCCGATCGCGCTGAGGATGCCCACCGGACCCTCGTACAGGCTCCGTTCGAGGTCGAGTGCCTGACGGACGCCCTCGTTGTCGCTCCCGGCGAAGACCGAGATCGGGCGCGTGTGCGGCACATCGGACATCATCGAGCCGAGCGCCACGAACCCCGTCACGTCTTCGCGGAGGGCGACGTCGATGAACTCGGCGGCGAAGGCCTGCCACGCGCGCGCGGGTTCGACCCCGACGAGCAGCCAGATCTCCGCGTCGTCGGACCGATGAGCCGGGCGGAGCAGCCGCGCCTCGGGCCAGGTGAGGGTGCGGTGGCCCTCGGCATCCAGTCCGATCTGCGGACGTGTGTACTGATAGTCGAAGTAGAGCTCGGGGTCGACCGTGTGCACCACTTCGTACTCGGTGTCGGCGCGCAGAAGACTCGCGGCGGCGGACGCCGCCTCTCCCGCGTCGTTCCATCCGTCGAAAGCGGCGACGATGATCCGGCGACCCAGTGCGTCCACGCGACCTCCTCTGCCCCGGGAAGGGCTGGGTTCCAGGATAGGCGCATGCGCTCGCGGGGGAGCGGTGCGGCGGGGCGCGCTCGATACGATGGAACGATGACTTCTTCCGCGCCCGCCGCCGTCCTCTGGGACATGGACGGCACTCTCGTCGACACGGAACCGTTCTGGATGGCCGCCGAGACGCCCCTGGTCGAGCGCTTCGGGGGAACGTGGTCGCACGAGCAGGCGCTCGGCATGGTCGGCCTCGCCCTCGAGGATTCGGCCCGCCTGCTGCAGAACGCGGGCGTGCCCTGGGGCGTCGACGAGATCATCGCGTACCTCACGGACGAGGTGCTGCGTCAGCTCTCCGTGGTCGGCGTCCCGTTCCGTCCGGGGGCGCGGGAACTCCTCGCCGACCTCCGCGCGAACGGGGTGAAGACAGCCCTCGTGACCATGTCGATGCGGCGGATGGCCCTGTCGGTGACCGAACTGATCGACTTCCCGGCCTTCGACGTCGTCGTCGCCGGTGACGACGTCGAGCGTCCGAAGCCCTATCCCGACCCCTACCTCCAGGCGTGCGCCGCGCTCGGCGTCGACGTCGCCGACACCGTGGCGATCGAGGACTCGCCCAACGGGCTGCGCTCGGCGCTCGCCAGCGGTGCCGTCTCGCTCGGAGTGCCCCTGATGGTCCCGCTCGACGGTCTCGGCGCCGACGCACTCTGGCCGAGCCTCGAGGGTCGCACCACCGCCGACCTCCGCGCGCTCCACGCCTCGCGGCGCGAGACGCCCGCCTTCCCCACCGCTTCGATCATCACCCCGCAGGAGACCCGATGAGTGAGACCCCGCACCTGAGCGGCCCCTTCCGGGTCGGCGATCGCGTGCAGCTGACCGGCCCCAAGGGCCGACTGCACACGATCACGCTGCGCGAGGACGGTGAGCTGCACACGCACAACGGCGTGCTCAAGCATTCGCTCCTCGTCGGCGAGCCGGACGGAAGCGTCGTCACGAACAGCGCGGGGCACGACTACCTCGCGCTGCGTCCGCTCCTGCGAGACTTCGTCATGTCCATGCCCCGCGGAGCGGCGATCGTGTACCCGAAGGACGCGGCGCAGATCCTCTCGGCGGCCGACATCTTCCCCGGGGCGACCGTCGTCGAGGCCGGGGTCGGCTCCGGTGCGCTGTCGCTCTGGCTGCTCCGGGCGATCGGTCCCGCGGGGCGCCTCGTGTCGTTCGAACGTCGGGAGGAGTTCGCCGACGTCGCTCGCGCGAACGTCGAGACCTTCCTCGGCGCCCCTCCCTCGACGTGGGACGTCGTCGTGGGCGATCTCGTCGAGAGCCTTCCCACCGCCGTCGAGCCGGGGTCCGTCGATCGGGTCGTGCTCGACATGCTCGCGCCGTGGGAGTGCATCGACGTCGCCGCCGATGCTCTCACACCCGGCGGAGTGGTGCTCTGCTACGTCGCGACCGCCACGCAGCTCAGCCGCGTCGCCGAGTACATCCGCGCGACGGGTCTGTTCACCGATCCGGATGCGTCCGAGACCATGGTCCGCGGGTGGCACGTCGAGGGTCTCGCCGTCCGCCCCGATCACCGGATGATCGCGCACACGGGCTTCCTCCTCACCGCGCGTCGGCTCGCGCCGGGCGCCGTGCCGCCCGAGGTCAAGCGTCGCGCGTCGAAGTCGAGCTACGGCGACGAGGACGTGGAGCTGTGGACGCCGGGGGCTGTCGGCGATCGCGAGATCACCGACAAGAACCTCCGCAAGCGCGTGCGCGAGGCGCAGAAGGCGGCCGACGGGGTGCGTCGGCGCCAGGGCCTCCCAGCGCCCTCGGCGGATTCATCGGACGCGACGCCCTAAACTGTTCCGGTGCGCAGACTCCCCGCCTTCGTCGCCGTGACCGCCCTCGCCGGATTCGGTCTCGTCGGATGCTCTGCCTCCGCCGGCGCCTCGTGCCCGACCCCGACCGCCGACCCCGCGTTGTCCGCGGCGATCTCGGCGCCGGGCGACGTGGGCACCGCGCCGACGGTGAACCTGCGTAGCCCCTACCTCCCCACGCAGACGGCGGTCGACACCCTCGTCCAGGGCGATGGAGAGAAGCTGACCGAGGAGGGCCAGCAGGCCTTCCTCGATGTGACCGTGGTCAACGCCGCGACGGGCGAGACGGCGATCGCGACTCCCTACGCCGCTGACTTCTCTCGGCCGCTCACCCTGCTCGAGCTCGAGAAGAACGTTCCGGGCGTGGGTGACCTCCTGCACTGTGCGGCCGAGGGCTCGCGGGTGGCCGTCGCGCTTCCGAGTGACACGATCCCCGCCGCGCAGGCCCAGGGTCTCGGGCTGACGGCGGGCGCTCCGGCGGTGTTCGTCTTCGATGTGCGCAAGGTCTTCCTGCCCGCCGCCGACGGCGTCGAGCAGTTCAACGCCGGAACCGGCATGCCCTCCGTCGTGCGCGCCCCCAGTGGCCAGCCCGGCGTCTCGTTCCCGCAGAACGATGCGCCGACCGACGTGCGCACCGAGACGCTCAAGAAGGGCGACGGCGAGGTGCTGACGGCGGACTCGAACGTCATGATCCACCTCCTCGGTGTCGCCTGGGGTGCCAAGACCACCTTCTTCTCGACCTGGGAGAACGGTGCCCCCGGCCAGGCGACCGCATCCCAGCTGCCGCCCTCCCTGGCCTCGGCGCTCGAGGGGCAGACGGTGGGATCGCAGGTCCTCGTCGTCGTTCCCTCCGACCAGACCTCGGCCGACCAGCAGGCGCTGCGCGCGCCCGCCGACAAGGCTCTCGTCTACGTCGTCGACATCCTGGGCACGGTCGGCTGACCCGGCCCGAGGCGGTTCGTCTGCGCGGCCCCGTTCGCCGTCGCGCCATCGCGGCGCTCGATCGCGGCGCTCGATCGCGCTGCGGGGAGGGACCGTCGTCCCCTCCCCGCCTAGGATGGGCGAGTGCCCGCCACCAGCTCCAGAAGCGCTCCCGAGGAGCGACTGGTCAACCTCGTCGTCGCCCTCATGGCGACCGAGCAGGGGCTGACGAAAGAGACGATCCTCTCCTCCGTGGCCGGGTACCGTGAGCAGCTCGAAGCCGGAGCGTCGAAGGACGCTCTCGAAAAGATGTTCGAGCGCGACAAAGAGAACCTGCGCGGTCTCGGTATCCCGATCGAGACGATCGGCGAGCGAGCCGATCCCGACGACCTGCGTGAAGCGCGGTACCGCGTGCCGACGGCGGAGTACGCGCTCCCCGACGACATCTCGTTCAGCCCGGCCGAGATCGCTCTGCTCAACATCGCCGGCGACGTCTGGGGCAGCGAGTCGCTCTCGGCCGACGCGCGAAGCGGTCTGCGCAAGATCCGCGCGCTCGGCATCGCCGTCGACGAGCCGATCATCGGCTACGCGCCGCGTATCAGAGTCCGCGATGCGTCGTTCCCGACGTTCCAGAGGGCGATCGAGGAGTGCCGCGTGGTCACGTTCTCGTACCTCCGCCCGGGTGAGCCCCGTCCGCGCGAGCGGCGGATCCGCCCCCTCGCGCTGGTCGAATACGAGGCCCGCTGGCACGTGTTCGGTTTCGATCTGAACATGGATGCCGATCGCACCTTCCTGCTCTCCCGGGTCGTGGGCGAGGTCGTCGTTACCCGCGAGAAGTTCTCGCCGACTCTGCGCCAGGGCGCGGGGGAGCGCGCTCTGGCCGGTCTCCGCGAGGTCGCGAGTCGTCAGCGTGCTCTCCTCGAAGTGCACCCCGGCACCGAGGCGTCGTTGCGGCTCGCCCGTCGGGCGCTGCCGGCTCCGCAGGGCGTCATCGTCCCGTTCGTCGACCTGCACGTGTTCGCCGACGAGCTCGCGTCGTACGGACCGGAGGTCCGCGTCGTCGAGCCGGCGAGCCTGCGAGACGAGGTCGTCCGTCGACTCGAGGCCACCCTCGCGCTGCACGGAGGTGCGGCATGACCGCCGAGAGGCCCCTGCAGGCGCTGGACCGTGCCGCGCTGCTCCTTCAGCTTGTGCCGTACCTGATCGGCAAGGGCGAGGTCTCGGTCGCCGAGGCGGCGGTGGAGTTCGACGTGACCCCCGCGCAGATGCGTGCCATGGTCGAACGGCTGACGGTGATCGGGCTGCCGGGCGAGCGTGGTTACTGGCAGCTGCCGAACGAGCTGTTCGACATCGATTGGGATCTCCTCGAACGCGAGGACATCATCGCCATGACGAACACGGTCGGGCTGGAGCGATCTCCGCGGCTGACCGCTCGTGAGGCCGCCGCGCTGTTGGCCGGCCTCCAGCTCGCGCGCACTCTTCCCGGCGTCGCCGACAACGAACTCGTCACCGGTCTGCTGGCGAAGCTCTCGCGTGGCGCGTCGTCGACCCCGCCGCCGGTGATCGTGGCCCCCGGACCCGTCGACGGGGTGCGGGACGTCGTCGACCGAGCCTTGCGCGCCCGGGTCGCGGTGAGCTTCACGTATCGAGCTCCGGGTGCGGGACCGACTCTGCGCACGGTCGACCCGATCAAGGTCCACATCGCGAACGATCAGTGGTACCTCCAGGGCTGGTGCCACACGCGGCAGGCCGTACGCACGTTCCACCTCGACCGGGTGAGCGAACCCGTGCTGACCGACATTCCCGCGGAGCACGGTGCTGACCCCGTCCCCGATCTGTTCGCCCCCGCGGACGACGACGTCGTCGCCCGATTCCGCTTCCCGCGCGAGGTCGCTCCGCTGCTCGCGGACTACCTCGAACGCGCCGACATCGCCGACGACGGCGACGTATCGATCGCGTCGCTGCGCCTGGCCGACGAGCAGAGCCTGAAGAGACTGGCCGCGCGACGGGGCGGTGACGTCGAGCTGCTCGAGCCGGAAGGGGCTCGACGGGCTGCCGCCGCCTGGGCTGCAGCCGGTCTCGCCCAGTACGCCAGTTGATCGAAGGGGTGAACCTTGCCCGTGATCCGGGCTTTCGTGCACTTGTGCGGGTTAGACTGACGACCACCCCCGAGACTGACGAGGAGTCATCATGTTCCAGGGAATCACCGGAGTACACCTGCTGATCGTTCTCGCGGTCATTCTCCTTCTGTTCGGCGCGACCAAGCTCCCGGCGCTGGCGAAGAGCGTGGGGCAGTCCGCTCGTGTCTTCAAGAACGAGATGAAAGAGATGAAGCGCGACGACGAGGTCGATGCCGGCAACACCGATGCCACGCGCGCCACCGAGGTCGGCACGGCCACGGCCGCGGCCCCCGAGCAGCGCAAGCCGAACGACACCTCTGTTTAAGGCGTGACCACGGCAGGACCCCCGCGGATCGACGTTCCGGAAGGACCGCGGCGCGACAAGCGCATGTCGATCGGCGCCCATCTCATCGAGCTACGTAAGCGCCTGATGATCGCCGCTGCGGCGCTCATCGTCGGCATGATCGTCGCTTTCGCGATCACCTCGCCGGTGATCGAGTGGATCACCGTCCCCGTCCGCGAGATCGCCGCTCAGCGCGGCGACAACCTCTCGGCCATCAACTTCACGGCGGTCACGTCGGCGTTCGACCTGCGCATGCGCATCGCCTTCACGATCGGCATCTTCCTGTCGGCGCCGATCTGGCTGTGGCAGATCTGGGCCTTCATCATGCCCGGCCTCACGCGCAAAGAGATCCGGTACACGATCGGCTTCATCGCATCCGCCGTGCCCCTGTTCTTCGGCGGGTGCTACGTCGGTGTGTTGATCGTCCCGCATGTGATCCAGCTGATGTGGGGTTTCACGCCGACGGGAGCGGCCAACCTCTATAACGCGAACGAGTACTACGACTTCGTCTTCAAGCTGATGCTGGTCATCGGTGTCGCGTTCGTGCTCCCCGTCTTCCTCGTCGCCCTGAACGTCGCCGGCGTCATGAGCGGCAAGGCGATCCTCAAGGGATGGCGTGTCGCGGTCCTCATCGCGACGCTGTTCGCCGCTCTGGCCACCCCGGCTGCCGATATCGTCAGCATGCTCATGCTGGCCGGCATCCTGGTCGTCCTGTTCTTCGCGGCGGCCGGTGTGTCGATGCTCTTCGACCGCCGCAGGGCGCGCCGAATGGCCGCTGAGGGCCTGCTGGGACCGACCGCGTGAGCGGACTCAGCCCGGCTGATCGCTTCGCGCGGGCCTCGGCCCGCTCCGCGCACCCTCACACCGCCGACTTCGCCGAGGCGCAGAGCTTCGAACTCGACGATTTCCAGATCGCCGGATGCCACGCCCTCGAGGACGGGCGCAGCGTTCTCGTCGCGGCGCCCACCGGTGCAGGCAAGACGATCGTGGGGGAGTTCGCGATCCACCTCGCGATGCTCGAACCCGGTGACAAGGCCTTCTACACGACCCCGATCAAGGCCCTGTCGAACCAGAAGTTCCACGAGCTCCAAGAGGTCTACGGCGACGACGAGGTCGGACTCCTCACCGGCGACACGAACATCAACGCCTCGGCGCGCATCGTCGTGATGACGACCGAGGTCCTCCGCAACATGCTCTACGCCGACTCCCCGGCGCTGCGCGGCCTCCGCTTCGTCGTCATGGACGAGGTGCACTACCTCGCCGATCGCTTCCGCGGCGCGGTCTGGGAAGAGGTGATCATCCACCTCCCGCGGTCGGTGAAGCTCGTCTCGCTGTCGGCGACGGTCTCCAACGCCGAGGAGTTCGGCGACTGGCTCGACACCGTCCGCGGAGACACGGAGGTCATCGTCTCCGAGACGCGGCCCGTGCCGCTCGAACAGCACGTCCTCGTGCGCGGCGATCTGCTGCCTCTCTTCGACGATCGCGCGGGCGTCGCCACGGCTCAGGTCAATCAAGAGCTCCTCCGCATCCGCGGCGGCAACGCCGGAGGGTACGAGAACAACCGCCGCGCCCAGGAGTACCGCTCGCAGCGTCACGCGGGTGGTCCGCGCCACGCGCACCAGCGTCGCGGTGGGCACAAACCCGTTCGTGCGTCGCAGGGGCCGCGCATCGAGCGCATCGACCGTCCGGAGGTCGTCGAGCTCCTCCAGCGAAACCATCTGCTCCCGGCGATCTTCTTCATCTTCAGTCGCGCGGGCTGCGACGCCGCCGTGCAGCAGCTGCGCCGCGCGAACGTCCGGCTCACCTCGGCCGAGGAGCGTGTCGAGATCCGGCAGATCGTCGACGAGCTCACGTTCACCCTGAAGGACGAAGACCTTGCGGTCCTGCGCTTCTGGGAGTGGCGGGAGAACCTCGAGCGTGGCATCGCCTCGCATCACGCGGGGCTCCTGCCGGCGTTCAAGGAGGTCGTCGAAGAGCTCTTCCGGCGCAAACTCGTCAAGGTCGTCTTCGCCACGGAGACCCTCGCTCTCGGCATCAACATGCCCGCGCGCACCGTGGTGCTCGAGAAGCTCGAGAAGTTCAACGGCGAGGCCCGGGTCGCGATCACGTCGGGGGAGTACACCCAGCTCACCGGGCGGGCGGGCCGGCGCGGGATCGACGTCGAGGGGCACGCCGTCGTGCAGTGGACCGAGGGCCTGGACCCGCAGTCCGTGGCATCCCTCGCCTCGCGGCGCACGTACCCGCTCAACTCGAGCTTCCGGCCGACGTACAACATGGCGGTCAACCTCATCGACCAGTTCGGGCGGGTCCCGCGCGCGCGAGATCCTCGAGTCGTCGTTCGCCCAGTTCCAGGCCGACCGATCCGTCGTCGGCCTCGCTCGACAGGTGAAAGAGGCGGAGGAGTCGCTCGCCGGCTACGAGAGCGCGATGACGTGCGACCGCGGCGACTTCCGCGAGTACTCCACGATCCGCCGCGAACTGAGCGATCTCGAGAAGATCAATCGGCGGGATGCCACGGCCCCCCGTCGCCTGCGCGACGAGCGCCAGCAGCAGATCCAGTCCCTCCGCCGCCGGATGCAGCGGCATCCGTGCCATTCGTGTCCTGACCGCGAGTCGCACGCGCGGTGGGCCGAGCGCTACTGGAAGCTCAAGCGGACCACCGACAAGACCCGCCAGCAGATCGATCAGCGCACGGGAACGGTCGCGCGGGTGTTCGACCGGGTCGTGGAGGTCCTCGCGACGCTCGAGTACGTGTCCACCGACGACGACGGGTCGACCGTCCTCACTCCGGCGGGACGCACGATGCGGCGGATCTACGGCGAGCGCGACCTCCTCGTCGCCGAATCCCTTCGCCAGCGCCTGTGGGACGACCTCGACGTTCCCTCGCTCGCGGCGCTCGCCTGCTGCCTCGTCTACGAGCCGCGACGCGACGAAGCCGGACCGGGCGAGCGGGGGCTGCCCCGAGGCGCCTTCCGCGGGGCACTGGATGCCACGCAGACGCTCTGGCAAGAGCTCGACGACCTCGAACGCGACCACCGCCTCCCGGGGTCGGAGTCGCCCGCCTCGGGCCTGGCGCCCGCGATGCACGCGTGGGCGAAGGGGCTGCCGCTCGACAGCGTGCTGACGCTCGCCGACATGGCCGCGGGGGACTTCGTGCGCTGGGCCAAGCAGACCATCGATCTGCTCGACCAGATCTCGCTCGTCGCGGAACCGAAGCTCGCCAAGACCGCGCGAACGGCGCTCGACGCGGTGCGCCGCGGGATCGTCGCTTACACCTCCGCGTGAGCCTCGGGCGCACACGTCACCTGAGCGCGGGGACGATTCCGGCGATTTAGGCTGGGAGCGTGCCTCTCGCCGTGTCGCCGCGACCGATCGTCCCACTCGCGATCGCCGCGCCGTTGTCCGCGGCCGCGGGCCTCCTGCTCGTCACGGCGTACCCCGCGCTCGCGTGGTGGCCGATGGCCTTCCCCGCCGTGGCGATGGCCCTCGTGGCTCTCGCCGGGCGACGCTTCTGGCCGGCGGTGCTGGTGGGTCTCCTCTTCGGGGCGACGTTCTTCTCGGTCAACCTCCTCTTCACGGCGCGCTACCTCGGTCCCATCCCCTGGATCGCGCTCTCGACGCTCGAGGCTGTGCTGACCGCGGTGTTCGCGGTACCCATCGCTCTCGCGTACCGCTGGCTTCCGCGGGTGGTGCCGGGCCTCGTCGGCCGACTCGTCCTGCTTCCCGCTCTCGTCGCGGGCCTGTGGACCCTCCGCGAACAGATCGTCGGATCGTGGCCGTACGGCGGGTTCCCGTGGGGGCGAATCGGCGTTTCCCAGGTGAACGGCCCGTTCGCGGAGGTCGCGTCGTGGGTCGGGATGTCGGGACTGACCTTCCTCGTCGTGATGCTGTGCGCGACGGTGATCGAACTCGTGCGGGTGGGGAGCTTCCGTGATCTGCGGCGCGCCGTGCCGGCGGCCGTGCTGCTCGTCGTCCTCGTCGCGCTTCCGCAGTTCCCCACGACGGATGCCGGTTCGATGCGCGTGGGCGCCGTGCAGGGCAACGGGCCCGCGGGTTACTTCGACCAGCGCGCGCGGGGCGCCGTCTTGAACGCCCAGTTCGCGGCATCCGCCCCGCTCTTCGGCCAGGACATGGACGTGCTCCTGTGGCCCGAGGGTGGCGTCGATTCCGACCCCACGACCTCGTCGCAGACCGCCGCCGTGCTGGACGAGCTGTCCCGACGCGTCGACGCGCCTCTGATCGTGTCGGCGGTCACCGAGCGGGGGACCGAGCTCTTCAACTCGTCGTTGCTCTGGACGGCCGATGGCGGGCCGGAGCAGACGTACGACAAGAGGCATCCGGTTCCGTTCGGCGAGTACGTGCCGGACCGGGCGTTCTGGGAGCCGTTCGCCCCCGACCTCATCGGTCTGATCGGCCGCGAGTACACCCCGGGCACCGCACGGCCGCTGATCGATCTGAACGGCGTGGGCGTGGGACTCGCGATCTGCTTCGACGTGATCTACGACGACGTCGTGTGGGACGGTGCCGACGACGGCGCCGAGGTCTACATGTTCCAGACGAACAATGCCGATTTCCGCGGCACGGACGAGAACCTGCAGCAGCTCGCCTTCGCCCGGATGCGCGCGATCGAGACGGGTCGCTCGGTGGTGAACATCTCGACCGTCGGTACGAGTCAGGTGATCGCCCCCGACGGGGCGACGCTCGCCGAGCTCCCGGTCGACGTCGCCGGGCACATGCTCACGGACGTTCCCCTGCGCACGGGTCTGACGCCGGCCGTCGTCATCGGCCCCGCGGTCAAGATCGTGCTGGGCGCCGGGTCGCTCGTCGCGGTGCTCGTCGCCGGGCTGTCGGTGGCGCTGCGGTCGCGGAAACAGAGGAAGACGCCGACCCCCGAGGGGGCCGGCGTCTGAACTCTTCGGTCAGCGTCAGGCGCTGATCTTCTGATGCCCGGCTCCGCGGCGTGCGCGGACGAACGCGAGGCGCTCTTCGAGCAGTTCCTCGAGCTCGGGAATCGTGCGGCGCTCCAGAAGCATGTCCCAGTGGGTGCGCGGAGCCTTGTCGTCGCTGTGGTCGACGGTCGCGGTGCCCTCACCGATCCGCAGGAGTGCCTCTGCACCACAGGTGCGGCACTCCCAGGACTGGGGAACCTCGGCGTCGGCCGCGAAGGTCAGGACGGTGTCACGCCCGCAGGTGCTGCAGGAGTAGGTGTGCTGCGCGCGGTCGTGGAAAACGACCCCGTCTTCGCTCTGAAGGCTCTGTGCGCCGAGTCGGATGCCTCGAAGACTGCGATCTGCCATTGTGTGGTCCTCTCGTCGGTCCCCATGTATAACGACCGCACCTGTGCGCTTTATTCGAAATGAGCGCGTGCTCGCAGAACTCACAGGCGATGCTCAGGACCCCGGGTGTTCAGCGGCCGTTCACCAGTTCGAGCGCGACGTCGCCGCGGTCGGTGACCAGACCGTCGACGCCCATATCGAGCAGGCGCATCATGTCGTCGTGGTCGTTCACGGTCCAGACGTGCACCTCGACGCCGACGGCGTGCGCGATGCGGAGAAGTCGCGGCGTCAGCACGCGCACCGGTCCCTGCCGCTCGGGGATCTGGAGGGCGTCGAGGCCGCGCAGCACGCGTCGGGCGACGGGCGCGACGCCCGTGGCGACGGCGGCGACGAGCCGCGCGACCGTCGCCGATCCGGGCGAGGTCGCCGGCCGCACGCTCGCCCCCGCGGTCATGGCCGCGTCGAGAGCGCGCCGCCGCCGCTCCTCCGAGAAGCTCGTCAGAAGGACCCGGTGCGCCTGGGCGGCGACCAGTCGGCCCACGGGGTCGGCGGCCGCCTCGGCTTTGACGTCGAGGTTGAAGCGCGTGTCGGGGAACGCCTCGAGGGCCTGTTCAAGAGTGATGAGACCCCCGTGGTCCGACATCACCTCTTCGAGCTCGTGCAGGCGGACATCGGCGATTCGGCGGGGGTCGCCCGTCACGCGAGCCAGGTCGTCGTCGTGGAAGAGGACGACGACGCCATCGGCGGTGAGATGGCAATCCGATTCGACGAAGGCGAGACCGACCGCGTGAGCTTCGGCGACCGCGGCGAACGAGTTGTCCACCACCCCCGCCGACGCGGCTTCGGCCGTGACGAGGCCGCGGTGTGCGAGCACCCGCGGCGGGTCGCCGGCCGCGAAGTAGGGGTGACGCGGCGCGCTCGAGGAAATCATGTCGGAAGCCTCCGCGGGCGAACGTAGCACGCGGGTGGGACACGCCCGTGAAGCGGGCATGACCCCGGAGCGAAGCGGGTTCGGCTCGGTAGGGTGGGAAGGTCGTCCGTGCCGTCATCGGTGCGCGGCTCGATCACGAATCGTCAGGAGAATCCGTGTCCCAGACCCTTCCGTCCGGCTCCCTGAGCGGCAAGACCGCCCTCGTCACCGGCTCGTCGCGCGGCATCGGCGCCGACACCGTGCGCTACTTCGCCGAGGCCGGCGCGAACGTCGTCATCAACTTCCGCAACAAGGCCCCGCGCGCCGAAAAGCTCGCCACGCAGCTGCGTGAGCTCGGTGTCGAGGCCCTCGTCGTGGGTGCCGACCTGACCGACCCCGAATCGGTGAAGGCGATGTTCGACGAGGTCGAGCGCACCTTCGGCGGTCTCGACATCCTCGTGCTCAACGCCTCGGGCGGCATGGAGTCGGGTATGGCCGAGGACTACGCCCTCGTGCTGAACCGCGATGCGCAGGTCAACGTGCTCGAGACGGCGCTCCCGCTGCTGAACGCCGATGCGCGCGTGGTCTTCGTCACGAGCCACCAGGCGCACTTCATCCGCACCACACCGACCATGCCGGAGTACGAGCCCGTCGCCCTCTCGAAGCGTGCCGGCGAGGACGCCCTGCGCGAGAAGATCCCCGCTCTCGAGGAGCGCGGCATCGGCTTCACCGTGGTCTCTGGCGACATGATCGAGGGCACGATCACCGCGACCCTGCTCGAGCGCGCGAACCCGGGCGCCATCTCCGCCCGCCGCGAAGACGCCGGCAAGCTCTACAACGTCGCGGAGTTCGCCGCCGAGGTCGCTCGCGCGGCCGTCGACCCGGTGCCCGCCGACAACACGCGCCTCGTCGGAGACACGGGTTCGTTCGGAGGCGAGTGAGCGTGCGTCCGGTCGACATCGAGGCCCTCATCTCCGTCGGGCGCCCGGTCCTCTCCCGCGACGGCGGGTTCGTCGTCTTTGCCACCTCGCGTCCCGACCTCGCCGCCGACCGCGGCGTCGGACAGCTCTGGCGCATCGATCTGCCCGACGGTTCGCCGCGTCGTCTGACCAGAGGCGTCGCTGACCGTGCTCCGCGCCTCTCGCCCGACGGCGGCACGATCGCGTTCCTCCGTGCCGACGATCAGGGCCGTACGCAGATCTTCGTGGTGGCTGCGAGCGGCGGTGAGCCCGTGCAGGTCACCGATCAGCCCGGCGGCGTCACCGATCTCGCCTGGTCACCCGACGGCACACGTCTCGCGTTCTCGGCGCGCGTTCCCGAGCCCGGCCGCTACGGCACGGTGAAGGGCCGGGATGCCGCGGCCGAGCCGCCGCGCCGGATCACCGGCATCCGCTGGCACGCGAACGGGCTGGGCTATCTCGATCGCCCGAACCACCTCTTCGTCGTGGACGCTCCCGCGACGGATGCGGAGCCGTTCTACGCACCGGCTCCGTCGCTCGACGAGACCGAGAAGCGTGTCGTCGCCGCGGATCCCACCCGTCTGACGGCGGGCGAGACGAGCTGGAACGGGGTCGTGTGGACGCGTGGCGGCGCCGAGATCCTGAGCGTGCCCGACGCCATCGAGGCCGATAGGCCCGACCTCCGCGACCGCGTCGTCGCCGTCGCGGTCGACCGGAGCGGCGAGCGCGAGGTGCTCGGACGTGACGCCGACCTCTCGATCGCCGACGTCGCCGTCGCCCCCGACGGCACGGTGTTCGTGCTCGCGAACGACGTGGGGTCGGAGGGCCTCGACTTCGTCGCCCCGGGGATCGCGCTGTTCGCACTCGAGGCCGAGGGCCCACGGCGCCTCACGGACGCCGAGACGATCGACCTCGGCGAGGGCGGCAGCCACATCTCGTTCGACGGCGACGACGCACTCGTCCAGGACCGCACGCGCGGCCGCCTGCGCCTGCTGCGCGTCACGCGCGGGGGAGAGGTGACCGAGGTGCTCGGGGGAGACCTCGAGGTGAACGGGCACGCCGTGGCGAACGGGCGGGTCGTGGCATCCGTCGCCTCGCCCGAGTCGTTCGGAGAGGTGATCCTGGTCGAGGGGCGCGAGGTGCGCGCTCTCACGGACTTCGGCGCCGGCGTGCGCGAGCGCGGGGTCGTGGTGCCCGTCGAGCACGAGATCGTCGGCCGCGACGGCTATCCCGTGCACGGCTGGGTGGCCACGCCCGAGGGGGAGGGGCCCTTCCCGGTCATCCTGCAGATCCACGGTGGCCCCTACGCCTCGTACGGCGTGCACGTGTTCGACGAGACCCAGGTGCTCGTTGACGCGGGCTACGCGGTGGTCTACAGCAACCCGCGTGGCAGCGCCGGCTACGGCCGCGCCCACGGGCGCTCGATCCGTCAGCGGATGGGCACGCTCGACTTCTTCGACGTCATGGACTTTTTCGACGGTGTCGTGTCGGCCGACCCGCGCCTCGACGGAGACCGCGTCGGCGTGATGGGCGGCTCGTACGGCGGGTACATGACCGCGTGGGTGATCGCGCACGACCACCGCTTCGCGGGGGCGATCGTGGAGCGCGGCTTCCTCGACCCGACCGCTTTCCCCGGTTCGAGCGACATCGGCTCGTTCTTCGGCCAGGAGTATGTCGGGACCGACCCCGACCGGATCGCGGCGCAGAGTCCGATGGCCGTCGTCGATCAGGTGCGGACGCCCACGCTCGTGCTGCACTCCGAGCTCGACTTCCGCTGCCCGCTCGAGCAGGCGACGCGCTACTACGCGGCGCTGAAGCGGCAGGGCACCGAGGCCGAGATGCTCATCTTCCCCGGGGAGGATCACGAGCTCACGCGCGGCGGTCGCCCCCAGCATCGCGTCCAGCGCTTTGACGCGGTACTCGACTGGTGGAGCAGGTATCTACCGATCGCCTGACACACGAGAGGGGCCGGGTGCCATGGCATCCGGCCCCTTCCTCGTCGGGGTGACGAGACGTCGGGGTTACGCGGCCTTGCCGAACTGGATCGCGCGGACGATCTGGAAGACGCCGAGCACGACCAGCGAGATGCCGATCAGCAGGAAGAGCGTCACGGCGCCCAGGAGCGGCGAGAACAGCAGGACGACGCCCGCCAGGATGCTGACGATCGCGAAGAAGATCGTCCAGCCGCGGGCCTTCGTTCCGTGGCTGACGGTCGTGAGAGAGACGACGCCCTCCACGATCCACAGGATGCCGACGAGGGTGCCGATGAAGACCCCGAACCATGCGGTCGTCGCCGAGAGGTTGGCGAACGAGAAGATGCCCGCGACGATGAAGAGCACGCCGAGCGCGATGTAGCCGATGCGAGCCCAACCGGACCGCCAGAACAGGCCGATGCCGATGTTCACGAGGCCCGCTATGATCACGTAGACCGCGATGATGCCGACCGCGATCTCTGCGGTGCGACCCGGCCAGAGCAGGATCAGCAGACCGATGATGAGGGAGAGTGCGCCGCTGATGCCGAGCGCCGTGCGCACGGCGCCGACGGCGGGGTTGGTGGTGGACGACATGACGCCCCTTTCTGTGTGAATGCTGAGAACAATATTCACCCTAGACCCGAGGGTCAGACCGCGCGACACGGACCGGTACGCGGATCCGCCGGTGATCTCAGGCGGGGGAGTGCTCGAGCAGGAGCGCCACCGCGAAAAGGACGGGGAGGCAGCCCAACGTCGAGATGAAGACGACGTCCCGGGAAAGGATCTCGCCCACGCCGTAGCGTTGGGCGAAGTTGAAGACGTTCTGCGCGGTCGGGAGTGCCGCGAGGACCACGACGACGAAGACCTGGTCGGCGGGCAATGCGAACCACGTGGCGACCGCCCACGCCAGAGCGGGCATCGCGATGAGTTTCAACGCCGAGGCGAGGATGACGTCGAGGCGACGACCCGGCTCGGTCAGCACGCGCTGGCCGTACAGCGACATGCCGTAGCTCATCAGCAGTACCGGCACACAGGCGCCGGCGATCAGATGCAGCGGGTCGAAGACGATCGGCGGCAGATCAATGTCGAGAACGGCGACCAGCACCCCGAGAGCCGAGCCGATCAGCATCGGGTTCTTCGCCGTCTGTCGGAGGATGCGCCACGGCGATCGCGAGCCGGAGGTCGCGGCATCGAGGATCGACAGGGCGATGGGCATCAGCACGAGCAACTGGAACAGGATCACCGGAGCGGAGTACGCCGCGTTGCCCAGCATGTAGAGCGAGATCGGGATGCCGATGTTGTTGCTGTTCACCTGCCCGGCGGACAGCGCACCGATCACCGTCTCGCCGACGCGCCGCCGGAGGATCACGGCCGAGATGAGTGCGTAGATGCCGATGATCACGGCCGCCGTGATCATCGAGACGGGGAGGAGAGCGGAGAACAGGGTGCCGACGTCGGCCGTCGCCAGCACGGTGAAAAGCAGGAAGGGCGAGAGGACGAAGAACGTCAACCGGCTGAGGACGGGACGCGCGTGCGCCCCGAGCAGGTCGATCCGAGCGATCACGTATCCGACGACGACCGCGAGACCGACGACCGCGAAACCGGTGAGGACGCCGCTCATCCGCGGGTCCGGGGGAGAGGCGCGGGGGTGGCGGAAGGCATCCCTTCGAGCGTAGTGCGAGGAACGGCGCCGTCGAATCGTTACACGGCGATCGCCGAGACCGGCGTCGGGCCGCCGATAGCATCGGCTCACGACCGCGGATCGGGAGAGTCCGCGGCTCGTTTCACCCCTTGAGAGGAATCACGTGCGCATGCTGCTGGAGAAGAAGACCGCCTGGGGCCTGGGAGCCTCGATCATCGTGGCCGCCGCGGCGTTCGGGCTGACGGGATGCTCGAGCCCGGCTCCGTCGACGGGAGACCAGGCTGCGCCGTCGGCCGCGTCGGCGAGCGCGAAGGCGGATGACGCCGACGATGACATCGACGACGAACTCGACGACTACGCCGCCGACATCGACGACGCGAACGCCTCGAGCTTCGATACCGCGCGAGCCGTCGTCGACGCGTTCGTGGCGGCCGGTGGCGTCTGCACGGACCCGAAGGACTCGGGTCTCTCGCTCGCCACATCGTCGATCGACTGCACGGGTGCGTCCGGCCAGATGCAGACCGTCGCGGTGTTCGCGACGGCCGACGAGGCGCAGAAGTGGTTCGACGCGCAGACCGTGGTCAAGGTGGGTGAGGTGACCAGCTACCTGCTCGGCGAGAACTGGGCTATGGTGGCCGACGGTTCGGCGATGAACATCGCTCAGAAGCTCGGGGTCCGCACCCAGACGCTCGTGATGCGCTGAGATCGGTCGCCGTTCCCGCCGCGTCAGCGCGAGCCGGGGACGGCGACCTGCTGCGCAGGAACCGGCTCCTGCGCCGCGGGGGCGCTCGGCGAGGGAGACGGCGCGATCTCAGTCACGTGCTGCGTCGGAGCCAGGAGCGAGAGGGCCAGCACGTGGCCTCCGACGACGAGCACCGCGGCCAGCACGGCGGCACCTAGCCAGGCGCGGCGGATGGCGGGTCGTCGGCGTGCCGTCGCGCGCCGCCGGCGGTCACCGGAGGATGGCGGGGTGGGTGGCGACGTGGCGAGGGTCGAGGCGGAAGCGGAGGCCTCGAGGTCGGGGAGCGGCGTCCAGGGAGCCGTCTCGACGTCGAGCAGGTCGAGAAGGTCGAGGTCGTCGGCATCCGGGATCTCGATGTCCGTCGAGAAGGTCAGCGCCGCCGCTCGTTCGGCGATCACGGCCGCCGGGGGGCGCACCGCGGGATCGAACGCGGTCATGTCGGTGAGCAGGGACGCCCATTCGCGACCCAGTGAGGCGGGAATCGACGGGGGACAGGCCAGCCGTGCCAGTACCGTCTCTTGCAGAGTCCCGCCCTGGTAGGGATGCAGACGCGTGAGCGCTTCGATGGTGAGCAGCCCGAGGGAGTAGATGTCGGACGCGGGCTGCGGTGGTTCGCCGCGGACCTGCTCGGGGGCCAGGTAGGCGGCGGTTCCGATGACGGTGCCCGGGGTGGTCAGACGCGTGGCGTCGATCAGGTGGGCGACGCCGAAGTCGGCGAGAACGGCCTCGAACCCGTGCGGAGAATGGCGGGTGGGACGCAGGAGCACGTTCGACGGCTTCACATCGCGGTGGACCACGCCGGTGGCATGCACCGCGGCGAGAGCGCGCGCGAGATCGACGAGCAGTGCGGCGACGAAGGCGGGCTCCAAAGCGCCCGCCTCGATGCGTCGCTGCAGGGAAGGACCGTCGACGTACTCCATGACGAGGTAGATGTGGTCGCCGGCGTCGAGGCGAGCGTCGTAGAGCGTGACGAGCGACGGGTGGTCGAAGGCGGCGAGAACACGTGCTTCCGACAGGCGACGCCCGGGTTCGATGGCGTCGGCCCGGTCGGTGTGGAAGAGCTTGATCGCCACGTCGCGTGCGAGGACGGTGTCGCGCGCGCGGAAGACACGGCCCATTCCGCCGGCTCCGACGCGGTCGGACAGCACGTAGCGACCTCCGAGGGTGTCGCCGGTGTAAGGCATCGCGGCATCGATCGACTGGCTCATCCGGTCCTTCGGCTCAGCGAACCGGCGCGGACGTCGACGACGGGCGGCACCTGGCTCTCCTGGGACGCTACGCGCGTAAAGACCGCTCGATTCGGGGGTGGTGCGCCGGTGCCGCGGGGTACATAATGCGGCCCGAATCCCGGGCGTGCGCTCCAGTCGTGGTAACGCCGATAATTCACATTATGTCAGCTTGGGCACGAACGAGCGTCCCCGCCGCTCGCGTCCCGTTCCCTGTCGAGTGTCCAAGACACGCCGTCATGGCGCGGGCCGTAGCGGCGTGTCTTGGACACTCAACGCGGCCGCGGGCGGTCAGCGGACCCAGTGCGACGTCACGTCGAGCACACGCGAACCGCTGAGGTCGGCGAGCGACAGGCCAGCGAACCGCAGCGCGGACTCCGAGGTCTGCCAGCGGAACCGGGGCGCGTCGGTGATGGCCGCCTCGACGACGGTCTCTGCGGCATCGTCCGCCGACTGCGCGCTCGCGAACGACGTCGCCGCACGATCGAGGTACGCCTGCTGGAGAGCCGCGTACGGGCCGGGTTCCGCGCGCTCGACCGAGGCGGTGAACGACGACGCGACGGCACCCGGCTCGACGATCGACACGTCGATGCCGAACGGGGCGACGACCGGCGCGAGGGACTGCATCAGGCCCTCGACGGCGAATTTCGCGGCGCAGTAGGCGTCCGAGAAGGGCTGGCCCACCGCTCCCCCGACGCTCGTCACCGTGACGATGCGACCCCTGCCTCGCTCTCGCATCCCGGGCAGCACGAGTCGGGTCAGCCGCGCGACGGAGAGGTAGTTCGTGTCGAGCTGCTTCTGGAGGTCTTCGTCGCTGAGCTGCTCCAGGGTGCCGACGGCGCCGCGGCCGGCGTTGTTCACGAGGATGTCGAGCGGGCCGGCGTCGGCGACGAGCGAACGCGCGCGCTCGGCGTCGGTGACGTCCAGCGCGCGGATGTCGAGCTCCACCCCCGCCTCGGCGGCGGCCGCGCGCAGGGCGTCGGCGCGGCCCGTGTCGCGGACGGTGGCGATCACGTCGACGCCGGTTCGTGCGAGACCGATCGCGGTGTGGAGGCCGATGCCGCTGGAGGTGCCGGTGACGAGTGCGAGGGTCATGTGCTCATTGTGGACCGTGCCGCTGTCCGGAGCCTATGAGCCGACTGTGCCCCTCTCCCCCGTCGGCGCGGCCCCGGGCTCTCCCGCAGCGGAGGATGGCAGGCTGGCCGCATGACGCAGGACGTCCTCCCGCCCGCTGCCCCCGCGTCTGCGCGCCCGCGCCCGGTGCGGCGTGTCGTCGCCGTCGTGTCGGCCGTACTCGTGCTCCCGCCGCTCGCCGTCCTGTTGGCGCTCACCATCCTCGGTTCGCGATCAGAAGGCCCGACAGAGGTCATCGTGGGCGGGTGGGACTCGGAAGCGATCGCGGGTGCCAGCGTGCAGATCGCCCTGCTCGCGTTCGTGGTCGCGGTGTGCGCGATACCCGCGCGACGGTGGTGGCTGCTGTTGTTCGTGCCTCTCCGGTTGGCGGCGTGCGCGGCGCTCCTGCTCGCGGCGTTCGCGGCCGCCCTGACGGGCGGGTCCATCGTGCCCGTGGTGGCCGATGTGCTGTTCGACCGGGTACGTCGTGAGCGAGCGCGCTTTCCTTCTCTCTGCCCGTATCGAGGTGCTACGCGTCGAAGGCATTCTCGCCACTCCGGTCGACAGCGTGCAGACGGACGACGGGCATACCCCCTTCGCCCAGGGGTCGTACATGGCGGTCGTCGAAGGCGATGAGGTGCGCGTGTGGCACACCTTCGACAGCTCCACCGAACCGCTGGCCACCGTCGGTGAGCCTCAGCTCGTGCTGCCCCGTTTGCTCGATCCGGCCGATGCCGCGTGCGGTCTGGTGGGAGGACGAGAGCCCACGGCGCAGCTTCCGCCGGATCCGGTCTCCCCTGATCCCGACGGTGGCCCGCGACTGAGCGACCAGATCGGCGACACGCGCGACGAGGTCGTGCGCATGGCATCCCTCGCCCTCGAAGCGGCGACGGGACCGGTGACGGATGCCTCCGGGGCGCCGGTGTCGATTCCGGCGGCGTCCGAGTTGGTCTGCGACGGCTCGACGGGTCTCGGCCTCACGATCGCCACCGGCGACAACGAGCACTCGTACGCGGCGATTCTGGCCGCCTTCGACGATGCGGGATACGCGAAAGATCGCGCGATGCAGGAGGACCTGCGGGACGACGGCGTCATCCGGTTGTCAGCTCGTGACCGCTCGACGATCGACGGGATGCTGCATCTCGGGCTGAGCGCCGCGTGCCGTCTGCCCTGAGATCGGCCCGGACGCGGGAGTTCCGCCGCACGGGAATCGCGTCTCGCGATGCCGTGACGCGTGCCATCGCCGTGTGATCCGCGCGCTATCCCGCCGCGGCGACCCGGATCAGGTACGCGCCCTCTTCGCCGCCACTGTCGAGGTCGACGAGCAGCCCCTTCTCGGGGAGGTCGACCTGCACGGGGGTCGCGGCCATGCACGAGACCGACAGCGGGTCGATGACGGCGGTCCCCGACGTCGTGGTGATGCGCCCGGTCATCATCTCGGGGCCGGCGCACTCGAGTGTCACGGTGTACGTGCCTGGCTCGACGGTCCGATTGTCGCCGCGGCGCGGAGCGACCTCATCGCCGTCGCCGAAGGTCCCCCACGACTGCCAGAGGTACTCCCCCACCTCCGCATCGCCGACCTCGTCGTCGAAGTAGCCGGCCCAGGGGTCCGGTGTGGGCGGCGCGGTCGTCGGCGGCGCGGTCGTGGCCACAGAGGGCGAGGAGGGCGCCGAAGGTTGTTCCGCCTCACCGCCGGAGCATCCCGTGAGGGCGCCGAGCGCGATCGCGGTGCCGGAAAGGGCCAGAAGTCGCGTGTTCGAGGGAGACATCCGGCGATCTTAGGCACGCGGATGCCGAGACACCAGGGGGTCGCGCGCTCTGAGCCCGGGCACCCGGCGCCCGTTCGTGCGACCGGCGACGCTCACCCGCCCGGCGTCAGCTCCACCCATTCGCCGCCGAATTTCGGGGCGCGGCCGTCTCCGGACGAGGTGCCCGCGAGACGACGACGGATCCACGGCGCGACGTGCTCGCGGTAGTAGGCCGACCCCTTCAACCGCTCGACCTCGGGGATGTCACGAAGACGCCACCACTCGGCGGGCGCGGACAGCCCGACCGCCTCGATCACACGCGCGGCGACCCGGTGATGTCCGCGCGGGTTCATGTGCAACCGGTCGACCGACCAGAACTCGCCACCGGCGAGCTCACGATCGAACCAGTTGTACGCCGTGATGACGTCGGGGCGCGATGCCAGCCGCTCCTCGACCGCCTTCGACAGGCGGTCGCCGCGCATCTGCAGGACCCGACCGAGGGGCAGCCCCGCCGACGGGTTCGCGCCGGACAGCACGATGAGCTGCACGCCCTCCTCGTCGCACCGACGCAGGACGTGCTCGAAGAACCCGATGATCCGCTCGAGGTCTGAGCGGGGGCGGAGCATGTCGTTGCCCCCTCCGTTGAACGACAGGTGGGTCGGCTTCAGCGCCAGAGCGGGCTTGAGCTGCTGCTCGACGATGGGCTGGATCAGCTTGCCGCGGATCGCGAGATTGGCGTACTGGATCGGTTCGCCCGCGGCATCCGCCCATCCTTGGGCCGCGAGGTCGGCCCACCCCCGTACCGTGCCGTCGGGGAGTTCGTCGCCGACTCCCTCGGTGAACGAGTCGCCGATCGCGACATAGCGGACGGATGCCATGCGTCGAGCCTACGCGGGCGACGCTCCCCGGTTCGAAGCGCCCCTCCCCCGCGACCCGAGGAGGATCAGGCCAGCGCCCGCCCTCGTTGCTCGCGGAGGAAGAGCGACGCGACGACGGCCACCGCGAAGAACGCCGCGAACACGATGAACAGCAGCGGAGCACCGCCCGCGGCGAGCAGCGGCGGGACCGACAGGGGCGCGAGGATCGACGCGATGCGCCCCACGCCCGCGGCCCACCCGGCACCGGTCCCCCGCAGGGACGTGGGGTAGGTCTCGGGCGTCGCGGCGTAGAGGGCACCCCAGGCGCCGAGGTTGAAGAACGACAGCAGCATTCCGGTCGCGATCACCGCGACCTCACCGGAGGCGGTGCCGAACAGCACGGCGGCGATCGCCGAGCCGGCGAGGAAGGTCGCGAGCGTCGCGCGCCGCCCCCACGCCTCGATGAGCCACGCGGCGACGGCGTACCCCGGAAGCTGGGCCAGGGTGATGATGAGCGTGAAACCGAAAGAGCGTACGAGGTCGTAGCCCTGCGCCACGAGGATCGTCGGAATCCAGATGAAGGCGCCGTAGTACGAGAAGTTCACGCAGAACCACAGCACCCACAGGCTCGCCGTGCGCGCGCGGAGGCCCGGAGACCACAGCGCACCGACGCGGGCGCGAGGAGCGGGAGCGGATGCCGCCACCCCCTCGCTCGAGGGCTCGAGCGAAACGCGACCGGCGGCGGCCTCGAGATCCCGAACGATCGCGACGGCTTCGGTGTTGCGGCCACGAGACGCCAACCAACGCGGCGACTCGGGAAGACCCCAGCGGACGATCAGGGCGTATACCGCGGGGATCGCGCCGAGCGCGAACGCCCAGCGCCACCCGTCGGCGGAAGAGGGGACGACGAGGTAGCCGATGACAGCGGCGGCGGTCCAGCCGACGGCCCAGAACGCCTCGAGGAAGACGATGACGCGCCCGCGGATCCGAGCCGGAGCGAACTCGCTGACGTAGGTCGAGGCCACGGGCAGTTCAGCGCCGAGTCCGAGACCGACGACGAAGCGCAGCACGAGGAGCGCCGCGAGCCCCCCGACGAGCGCGCTGGCCCCCGTCGCGACGCCGTAGACGAGGAGCGTCAGCGCGAACACCTGACGCCGCCCGAAGCGGTCGGCGAGGAGCCCGCCGAGGCTCGCGCCGATCGCCATTCCCGCGAATCCCGCCGAGGCGATCCACGAGGCCTGCGCGGGCTCCAGCTTCCACTGTGCCGCCAGCGCGGCGATGATGAACGAGATGAGCCCGACATCCATGGCATCCAGGGCCCAGCCCAGTCCCGAGCCGCCCAGGATCCGCCCGTGACGCCGGGTGAACGGCAGGGCGTCGAGACGCTCGGACACCCGCACGGTGTCGGTGCTCGCGCTCACGAGGCCGCTGCGTCGGAATCGGAGTCGGCGAGCATCTCCCGGACCAGCGGCAGGACACGCGTGCCGTAGAGCTCGATGCTCGACATCAGGCGGTCGTGCGAGATCGATCCGCTGGCGAACTTCATCTGGAAGCGCGAGGCGCCCAGCGTCCGGACGGTCGTGGCGATCTTCGTCGCCACCGTCTCAGGCGAGCCGATGTACATCGCCCCCTCGGGTCCGACGTCGTGCTGGAAGCGCAGGCGGTTGTAGGCGGGCCATCCGCGCTCGCGACCGATGGTCGTGTTGAGCTCCGCGACGCCCTCGTAGGCCTCGTCCCACGCCTGCTGGTCGGTCTCGGCCACGTGGCCCGGCGAATGCACCGAGATGGGCATCGCGGGCTCGCCGAACTCCTGCAGCGACTGCCGGTAGAGCTGGGCGAACGGCCGGAAACGGGCGGAGGACCCGCCGATGATCGCGAGGACGAGACCGTAGCCGTAGCGGGCGGCGCGGACGACGGACTCGGGCGACCCGCCGACACCGACCCACGCTTTCAGCCCGTTCTCGGTCTTGGGATACACGTCGGCATCCCGAAGTCCGGCCCGGGTGCGTCCCGACCAGGTGACCGGCTTCTCGTCGAGGAGGAGCGAGAAGAGCTCGAGCTTCTCCTCGAACAACTGCTCGTAGTCGTTCAGGTCGTACCCGAAGAGGGGGAACGACTCGATGAACGACCCCCGCCCGAGGATGACCTCGGCGCGGCCGTTCGAGACGGCGTCGAGCGTGGCGAAGCGCTCGTACACGCGGACCGGGTCGTCGGACGACAGGACCGTGACCGCGGTGCCGAGGTGGATGTTCTTCGTGCGCGCGGCGGCCGCGGCGAGAACGATCTCGGGGCTCGTGACCGCGAAGTCCTTGCGGTGGTGCTCCCCCACCCCGAAGAACGACAGCCCGACCTCGTCGGCGAGCACCGCCTGCTCCACGACGTTGCGGATGGTCTGCGCGTCGCTCTGCAGTGCCCCGTCGGGGCCGCGCGAGATGTCTCCGAAGGTGTCGAGGCCCAGCTCGACGGGGGTGGCGTCCATGAGATCTCCTTGCATTCGGATGAATGAACTTTACGCGAGGGCGAAACATTCCCCGGCACGAACGAGGGGCGTCGCCGTAGCGACGCCCCTCGGGGGATCAAACGGATGCCAGGGCGGCCCGCAGCGTGTCGAGACCGACGCCACCGATGTCGAGCGCCCGCGTGTGGAACTGCTTCATCGAGAAGTGGGCACCGCGGCGCTCCCGCTCTTCCTCGCGGACCTGCTCCCAGATGCGCTGGCCGACCTTGTACGCGGGCGCCTGACCCGGCCAACCGAGGTAGCGGTTGACCTCGAAGCGCACGAACTCCTCGCTCATGTTGACGTTCTTCAGCATGAACGCGAGCGCGTAGTCGTGGTCCCACGTGCCCGTGCCGTCGAGGCGCGGCTTGCCGAGGTGCACACCGATGTCGAGCACGACGCGTGCGGCGCGCATGCGCTGCCCGTCGAGCATCCCGAGGCGATCGGCGGGATCGTCGAGGTAGCCGAGCTGCTCCATCAGACGCTCGGCGTACAACGCCCAGCCCTCGGCATGACCGCTCGTGCCCGCCAGGAGGCGGCGCCACGAGTTCAGCTGCGCACGGTTGTACACGGCCTGGGCGATCTGCAGGTGGTGGCCCGGAACGCCCTCGTGGTACACCGTGGTCAGCTCGCGCCAGGTGTCGAAGGTGTCGACGCCCTCGGGAACCGACCACCACATGCGGCCGGGGCGCGAGAAGTCGTCGGTCGGTCCGGTGTAGTAGATCCCGCCCTCGTTGGTCGGGGCGATCATGCACTCGAGCTCGCGGATGGGCTCGGCGATGTCGAAGTGGGTCCGGCCGAGCTCTTCCACGGCCTTGTCGCTCGTGCGCTGCATCCACTCCTGGAGTGCCTTCGTGCCGCGGAGCTTGCGCGACTCGTCCTTCTCGAGGAAGGCCACCGCTTCTTCGACGCTCGCGCCGGGAAGGATCTCGTTCGCGATCGCCTCCTGCTCGGCGACCATGCGGGCGAGCTCTTCGACGCCCCAGTCGTAGGTCTCGTCGAGGTCGATCTCGGCGCCGAGGAACTGGCGCGAGTGCAGCGCGTACATCTCGCGACCGACCCCGTCCGCTTCGCCCGCGACCGGGGCGAGCTCCGAGGAGAGGAAGGAGGCCAGGCCGTCGTACGCGACGCGGGCGGCGCCGGCGTTCTGGTCGAGGTCGCGCGCGAGCGAAGCGGGCAGCTGCCCCTCGGCGGGCGCGGCGTTGCCGACGAACTCGGCGAAGAAGCCGGTGTCGGCGGTGTAGCGGGCGATCTGCGCGACGACCTCGTTCACCTGGCGACGAGCGGGCACGACCCCCTCGGCGATGCCGCGGCGGAGGGTCGCGACGTAGCCGTCGATGGCCCCGGGCAGCGCCTTCATCCGCTCCGAGATCGTGGCCCAGTCCTCGACCGTCGCGGTCGGCATGAGGTCGAAGGTCGCGCGGATGTCCTGCGCCGGTGACGCGATCACGTTGAGGTCGCGAAGATGGGTCTTCGCCTCGTGCTGCTCGATCATCAGGTCGAGCTCGCGGACGAGGTCCATCTTCGTGACCGTGTCGATCGCGTCGACGGGCTCGGCCGCCTCGAGCGCGGCCTTCGTGGCGCGGGCGTCGGCGGTGAGGGCCTCGGCGCCTTCGGGGCTGTAGTCGCCGAAGCGGCCGTTGTGCTCGTCGCGCCCGATGTAGGTGGCCAGCGTCGGGATGCGCTCCGCCAGGGTGTCGACCCACGCCTCGGCGATCGTGTCGATCGGCGTGGGGGTGCGTTGTGCGTCAGTCATCCTTCGAGCCTAGGGAAGCGAGAGCGCTGCCGCATCCCCGCTCCCGGCGCTCAGTGCCCCGCTTCGTCCCAGTCCCCGCCGCGGCCGATCTGCACGTCGAGGGGCACCGACAGCTCGGCCGCATCCGCCATGCGGGCGCGCACGATGCTCTCCACGGCATCCCACTCCCCCGCCGCCACCTCGACGACGAGTTCGTCGTGGATCTGCAGCAGGACGCGCGAGCGCAGACCCGCGGATGCCAACTCCTCGCGGATCCGGAACAGCGCGACCTTCATGATGTCGGCGGCGCTGCCCTGGATCGGGGCGTTGAGGGCCGCGCGCTCGGCGTTCTCGCGCAGCACGCGGTTCATGCTGGTGAGGTCGGGGAACGGGCGCCGGCGGCCGAAGATCGTCTCGGTGTATCCGTCTTGGCGAGCCTGCTCGACCGAGCCGCGCAGGTAGTCGCGGACCGCACCGAAACGCGCGAAGTACTCGAGCATGAGCTTCTTGGCCTCGGACTGTTCGATGCGCAACTGCTTGGACAGACCGAACGCAGACAGCCCGTAGACGAGGCCGTACGACATCGCCTTGACCTTCGTGCGCATCGCGGGAGTGACCTCGGCCGGTTCGACGCCGAACACCCGAGCACCGACGAAGCGGTGCAGGTCTTCGCCCGAGTTGAACGCCTCGATGAGGCCGGGGTCGCCCGACAGGTGCGCCATGATGCGCATCTCGATCTGCGAGTAGTCGGCCGTGAGGAGGGTCTCGTAGCCTTCGCCCACCTCGAAGGCCGCGCGGATGCGCCGACTCTCCTCGGTGCGGATCGGGATGTTCTGAAGGTTCGGGTCGGTGCTCGAGAGGCGACCGGTCTGGCTCCCCGTCTGCACGTACGTCGTGTGGATGCGTCCGTCCGGCCCGGTGGCGGTGTCGAGGGCGTCGATGATCTGCTTCAGCTTGGTCGCTTCGCGGTGCTTCAGCAGGAGGTCGAGGAACGGGTGCGGGGCGCTCTCTTGCAGATCGGCGAGGGCCGCGGCATCCGTGGTGTATCCGCTCTTCGTCTTGCGCGTCTTCGGCAGCTGCAGCTCGTCGAACAGCACCTCCTGGAGCTGCTTGGGCGAGCCGAGATTCACTTCGTGGCCGATCGCCGCGTACGCGTCGCGCGCGAGAGCGTCGGCGCGCGCACCCAGCTCCGCGGAGAAGCCGGAGAGCTTCTCGTGCGACACCGCGACGCCGGCGAGCTCCATGTCGGCGAGGGCGGTCAGCGTCGGCATCTCGATGTCGTCGAGCACTCCGGCGACGCGCTCGGGAAGCTCCGCCCGCTGCGCCTCGGCGACACGGCGGATGAACCAGGCGAGCTGACCCGGCGTGGCCCCCTCGGTCTCGGGGACGAGCTGCGTGGGGTCGGCTTCGGGGAGCTTCTCGTCGAGGTAGCGCTGAACGAGGTCGCCCAGCGTCTTGTCGGGGAAGCTCGGACGCACGAGCCACCCGGCCAGGATCACGTCCGACGAGATGCCGCCGAGCGCGATCCCTTCGCGAAGCAGGGCTTTTACCTGCGGCTTCGCGTCGGCCATGACCTTGGGGGCGTCGGATGCCAACCACCCGGCCAGGGCGTCGCGCACCGCGGGTGACCAGGTGGCCTCGGCTGCGCTGTCGGCACGCGCGAGACCGATCTGCACCGGCGCTCCCTGCGCGAGGACGAGCGTGAGGCCGACCGTGTCGGTGGACTCCCCCGCCCAGGCCGCCAGGGCGTCGGCATCGAGCGGAGCGGGCGTCGGCGCGGTCGCCGTGGGTCGCGCCTCTTCGGCGCCGTCGCCCGCGTCGGCGCCGAGAGCGTCGAACACGCGCGGCAGGAGCGTGCGGAATTCGAGGCGCGCGAAGATGTCGCGCACGGCCTGGCCGTCGAGCGGCTTCATTTCGAGGTCGGACGGCCCCACGGGCAGCTCGACGTCGCGCAGCAGGCGGTTGAGCGCACGGTTGCGCTTCACCCCGTCGAGGTGCTCACGCAGGTTGTTGCCCACCACGCCCGTGACCTTGTCGGCGTTCTCGAGCAGGGCGTCGAGCGAACCCCACTGCGTCAGCCACTTCACCGCGGTCTTCTCGCCCACCTTCGGCACACCGGGAAGGTTGTCGCTCGTCTCGCCGACGAGAGCGGCGATGTCGGGGTACTGTTCCGGCGGCAGTCCGTACTTCTCGATGACGGCCGCGGTGTCGTAGCGCTTGAGCTGAGAGACCCCCTGCACGTTGGGGTACAGCAGCGTGATGTCGTCGTTGACGAGCTGGATCGTGTCGCGATCGCCGGAGCACACGAGGACCTCGAAGCCCTGGGCCGCGCCCTGCGTCGCGAGGGTGGCCAGGATGTCGTCGGCCTCGAAGTCCTCCTTCTTCAGCACCGGAACGCCCATGGCCTCCAGGCACTCCTGCAACAGGGGGATCTGCCCCTTGAACTCGGCGGGCGACTCGCTCCGATTCGCCTTGTACTCGGCGTACTCCCGCGTGCGGAACGACTGCCGCGAGGTGTCGAAGGCGACGGCGAGGTGCGTCGGCTTCTCAGCCTTCACGAGGTTCACGAACATCGACAGGAAGCCGTAGATCCCGTTGGTGTGCTGGCCGTCCTTCGTCGAGAAGTTGTCGACCGGCAGGGCGTAGAACGCCCGGTAGGCCAGCGAGTGGCCGTCGACGACGAGGAGGGTAGGCTTTTCGGCATCCGTCACCCCTCCAGCCTAACGAGGACCACGGACACTGCCCCGGCCCGGCCCGATCGCGGCGATGACACGAAGGCGATGATGACGTCCACGACTCCCGACCCCCTGTCCGGCCTCGACTGGGTGAAGAAGCGCGGCATGGGCGCTCTCGCCGAGAAGATGGGCTTCGAGTGGGTGGAGTTCACCGTCGAACGGTGCGTCGCCACCATGCCGGTCGAGGGCAACACACAGCCGGTCGGTCTCCTGCACGGCGGCGCCTATGTCGTGCTGGGCGAGTCGCTCGGCTCGATGGCGGCGAATCTCCACGCGGGACCGGGCAAGTTGGCCGTCGGCATCGACATCAATGCCACCCACACGCGCTCCGCGACCTCGGGCCTGGTCACCGGCGTCTGCACGCCCATCCACCTCGGGCGGAGCCTCACGGTGCACGAGATCGCGATCTCCGACGATCAGGGACGCCGCTGCTCCACGGTGCGGATCACGAACATGATCAAGGACGCGCCCGCGCGCTGACCGCACCTCCCGTCGAGGACGTTGAGCCTGTCGAGGGGTCCATGCCGTGCGTGTTCCCGGTGGCTTCGACGAGCTCAGTCACCTGTGCCTGCCCCTACGCGTGCCCGGTGGCCTCGACGAGCTCAGCCACCTGCCGGCTCAGCCACCTGCCGGCTCAGCCGCCCTCGCCACGGAGGTCCCTGAGCCCGTCGAAGGGACCTGTACCCCCTCCCCCGCCAACGAAAAATGGATGCCACCGAAGTGGCATCCATTTCACGATGAGGGCGCGCTCAGCCCTTCTTCGGGGCCAGCTGCTCGATGATCGCTTTCGCGACGTCCTGCATGGTCAGACGGCGGTCCATCGACGCCTTCTGGATCCAGCGGAAGGCCTCGGGCTCGGAAAGGCCCATCTTCTCGTTCAGGAGGCCTTTGGCGCGGTCGACGAGCTTGCGGGTCTCGAAGCGCTCGACCATGTCGGCGACCTCGGCCTCGAGCGTGATGATCTGCTCGTAGCGGGCGAGGGCGATCTCGATCGCGGGCAGCAGGTCGTTCGGCGTGAACGGCTTCACGACGTAGGCCAGTGCACCGGCCTCGCTCGCACGCTCCACGAGTTCCTTCTGGCTGAACGCGGTCAGCAGGACGACGGGGGCGATGTGGTTCTTGCTCAGCTTCTCGGCCGCGCTGATGCCGTCGAGCTGGGGCATCTTGACGTCCATGATCACGAGATCCGGGCGGAGTTCGGTCGCCAGCTGCACGGCGGTCTCACCGTCGCCGGCCTCACCGACGACGTCGTAGCCGTTGTCGCGGAGGATCTCGACGATGTCGAGACGGATGAGCGACTCGTCTTCCGCCACGACGACGCGGCGGGGGGCGGCGGGCGCGGAGGCCGGAGCGGCTTCTTGATCAGTCACGTGACCATCCTAGGACTGGGAGGGGCGCATCGCCCGCGAGGAGCGTCGATGCGATAGAGGGCAAACGATACCGGGCCGACTCGGGAAGAGCCGACCCGGGGGTCGTACCGGTGGTGGGACTCGAACCCACACGTCTTTCGACAGAGCATTTTGAGTGCCCCGCGTCTGCCATTCCGCCACACCGGCTCGTGCTCGCGAACCCCAATCTACCGGGAGAACACGAGCGACGCGCGCCGGCGGAACCGGCGCGCGTCGTCGACGATCAGACGTCCTGGTAGCCGGGGGCTGCACCGTGGACGGCGTCGCCCACGCGGTGCACGCGCAGGTCGTTCGTCGAACCGGCGATTCCGGGAGGGGACCCGGAGATGACCACGACCTTGTCGCCGACCTTCGCGAGGTCGTTCGACAGCAGGTAGTCGTCGACCTGCAGGAACATCTTGTCGGTGTGCGGGACGTGCTCCACCAGCGTCGAGCGGACACCCCAGGTGAGGGCGAGACGACGACGGATGCCGGGCTCGGGCGTGAACGCGAGCATCGGGATCGTCGAACGCAGACGCGACATGCGGCGCGCCGAGTCGCCCGACTCGGTGAACACGCAGAGGTACTTCGCCTCGACGAAGTCGGCGACCTCGACCGCGGCCAGCGTGATGGCGCCGCCCTGGGTGCGGGGCTTGTTGGTCAACGGCGCGATGCGCTCGAGACCGTGCTCCTCGGTCGAGGCGACGATGCGGGCCATGGTCTCGACGACCACGACCGGGTAGTCGCCCACGCTGGTCTCGCCCGAGAGCATGACCGCGTCCGCGCCGTCGAGGACGGCGTTGGCGACGTCGGAGGTCTCGGCGCGCGTGGGCACCGGGCTGCTGATCATCGACTCGAGCATCTGCGTCGCGACGATGACGGGCTTCGCCATCCGGCGGGCGAGCTCGACCGCGCGCTTCTGCACGATCGGCACGGCCTCCAGCGGCAGCTCGACACCGAGATCGCCACGGGCGACCATGATGCCGTCGAACGCGTCGATGATCTCTTCGAGGTTGTCGACCGCCTGCGGCTTCTCGATCTTGGCGATGACGGGAACGTAGCGTCCCTCTTCGGCCATGATCTCGTGCACGCGCTCGATGTCTTTGGCATCCCGGACGAACGACAGAGCGATGAGGTCGGCACCGGCCTTCAGGCCCCAGCGCAGGTCGGCCTCGTCCTTCTCGCTCAGCGCGGGGACGTTGACGGCGACACCGGGCAGGTTGATGCCCTTGTTGTTCGACACGGGGCCGCCGACGACGACCTCGGTGGTCACGACAGTGCCGTCGGTCTCGACGACGCGGACGCGGACCTTGCCGTCGTCGATGAGCAGGAAGTCACCGGGCTTGACGTCCTGGGGCAGGCCCTTGAACGTCGTGCCCACGATCTCCTTCGTGCCGAGGATGTCTTCGATCGTGATCTTGAAGATGTCGCCCGGGGCGAGCTCGTGCGGGCCGTTCTCGAACTTGCCGAGACGGATCTTGGGACCCTGGAGGTCGACGAGGGCCGCAACCGGGCGGCCGGCGTCCTCTGCCGCCTTGCGCACGTTGGCGAAGTTGGCGTCGTGCACGGAGTAGTCTCCGTGGCTCAGGTTGAGGCGGGCGACGTCCACCCCGGCGTCGATGATGGCGCGAACCATCTCATACGACGACGTGGCGGGCCCGAGTGTTGCGACGATCTTGGCGCGTCTCATCCGTTTTCAAGCTCCGTGAGGATTCGGGAAGTGGCCGGATCGGCCCTTGCCAGCTTAGGCGGGCAGCAGGCCGATGGCGACATCGGTCGGGCGCACCGGCGCGGGGAGCACCGTTTCGCCCATGAGGTAGGTGTCGACCTCGGCGGCGGCCGCGCGGCCCTCGGCGATGGCCCACACGATGAGCGACTGCCCACGACCGGCATCGCCGGCGACGAAAACGCCCGGCGTCGAGGTGGCGTAGGTCGCGTCGCGCTCGACGTTGCCGCGGTTCGTGAAACGCGTGCCGAGCTGGTCGCCCAGGTGCTCGCGCTCGGGGCCGGTGAAGCCCATCGCTATCAGCACCAGGTCGGCCGGGATCTCGCGCTCGGTGCCGCTCTTGGGAACGCGGCGGCCGTCGACGTATTCGGTCTCGGCCACGCGCAGAGCGCGCACCTCACCCGCGGCGTTGCCGAGGAACTCGACCGTCGAGGCGAGGAACGTGCGCTCCCCGCCCTCTTCGTGAGCGGATGCCATCTCGAAGAGGTTCGGCATCATCGGCCAGGGCTGCTCGGCCGGGCGCTCCGACGGCGGCTGCTTGCCGATCGCGAGGTTCGTCACGCTCAGCGCGCCCTGGCGGTGCGCCGTGCCGATGCAGTCGGCGCCGGTGTCGCCACCGCCGATGACGACGACGTGCTTGCCCTCGGCCGAGATCTGCTGGGGAACCTGGTCGCCCGCGACCGCCTTGTTGCCCTCGACGAGATACTCCATGGCGAAGTGGACGCCGTCGAGGTCGCGCCCCGGGATGGGCAGGTCGCGCGGAACCGTCGAGCCCGTGGCGACGATGACCGCGTCATAACGCACCCGAAGGTCGCTCCACGAGATGTCCTTGCCGATCTCGACACCCGCGCGGAAGCGCGTGCCCTCGGCCTGCATCTGGCGAAGACGCAGCTCGAGGTGGCGCTTCTCCATCTTGAAGTCCGGGATGCCATACCGCAGGAGGCCGCCGATCCGGTCGTCGCGCTCGTAGACGGCGACCGTGTGTCCCGCGCGCGTCAGCTGCTGAGCCGCGGCCAGGCCGGCGGGGCCGGAGCCGACCACCGCGACCGTCTTGCCCGTCAGGCGCTCCGGCGGCTCGGGCTCGACCCAGCCGTTGCCGAACGCCTCGTCGATGATCGAGACCTCGACCTGCTTGATCGTGACCGCCGGCTGATTGATGCCCAGCACGCACGAGCTCTCGCACGGGGCGGGGCAGAGCCGACCCGTGAACTCCGGGAAGTTGTTGGTCGCGTGCAGGCGCTCGATCGCGGCGCGGCCCTCGCCGCGCCAGGTGAGGTCGTTCCACTCGGGAATCAGGTTCCCGAGCGGGCACCCCTTGTGGCAGAACGGGATGCCGCAGTCCATGCAGCGACCGGCCTGGCGCTTGATGACGGCCGAATCACCCGGCTCGTACACCTCTTTCCAGTCCATGATGCGCACGGGTACGGGCCGGCGCTTGGGGAGCTCGCGCTCCGTGACCTTGAGAAAGCCCTTCGGGTCAGCCACCCGTCACCTCCAGAATGCGTGTCCAGACGACGTCGCCGTCGGGGTCGAGCCCCTCGGCCACTGCCTCCTGGCGGGTCTGCAGGACCGCGGCGTAATCGCGCGGCAGAACCCGGACGAAATTGTGCACCTCGGCCTCGAAGTCGTCGAGCAGACGACGGGCCAATGTGGAATCGGTCTCCGCGACGTGCTTCTCGAGCAGGTCGCGCAGGATCTCGGCATCCCCGGATCCGAGTTCACCGAGAACGAGCTCACCGGATGCCAGGGCCTCGCGGTTCACCAGGTCGCGGTCGAGCCGGTAGACGTACGCCTGACCACCGGACATGCCCGCGCCGAGGTTACGGCCCGTGGCGCCGAGGATCACGGCCAGACCACCGGTCATGTACTCGAGCGCGTGGTCTCCGACGCCCTCGACGACCGCGGTCGCGCCCGAGTTGCGGACGAGGAACCGCTCGCCCACGACACCGTTCAGGAACATCTGCCCCTGGGTGGCGCCATAGCCGATGACGTTTCCGGCGATGACGTTCTCGGACGCCGGGAACGTCGAGCCGCGGTGCGGACGCACGACGATCGTGCCCCCCGACAGGCCCTTGCCGACGTAGTCGTTCGAGTCGCCCTCGAGCCGCAGCGTGATGCCGGCGGGCATGAAGGCGCCGAACGACTGCCCGGCCGAGCCGGTCAGACGGACGTCGATCGAGCCTTCGGGCAGTCCGTGCTCGCCGTGCGCCTTGGTGACGTGGTGGCCGAGCATCGTCCCCACCGCGCGAGCGGTGTTGCGGATGGGCAGGTCGATCGTGATCCGACCGCCGCGGGCGATGACGTCCTGAGCGCGCTCGATGAGCTGCACGTCGAAGTGGTCCTCGAGCTCGTGGTCCTGGTTGCGACCGTGGCGACGCGGCTCGTCGTCGGCGAAGCGCGGTCCCTCGAGGATCGGCGCGAGGTTGAGACCGCGCGCCTTCCAGTGCTCGACCGCACCGTTGACGTCGAGGAGCTCCGCGTGGCCGACGATCTCGTCGATCGAGCGGTACCCGAGCGCGGCGAGGTACTCGCGCACCTCCTGGGCGATGAACTCCATGAAGTTGACGATGTACTCGGCCTTGCCCGTGAAGCGGGAGCGCAGGACGGGGTTCTGCGTCGCGACGCCGACCGGGCAGGTGTCGAGGTGGCACACGCGCATCATGATGCAGCCCGACACCACGAGCGGGGCGGTGGCGAAGCCGAACTCCTCGGCACCGAGCAGCGCGCCGATGATGACGTCGCGGCCGGTCTTCATCTGACCGTCGACCTGCACGACCACGCGGTCGCGCATCCCGTTGAGCATGAGCGTCTGCTGCGTCTCGGCGAGGCCCAGCTCCCACGGGGTGCCCGCGTGCTTGAGCGAGTTCATCGGGCTCGCACCCGTGCCGCCGTCCTGGCCCGAGACCAGGATGACGTCGCTCAGCGCCTTGGCGACACCCGCAGCGACCGCACCGATACCCGACTGGCTGACGAGCTTCGTGTGGATGCGCGCCTTCGGGTTCGCCCGCTTCAGGTCGAAGATGAGCTGCTTGAGGTCTTCGATCGAGTAGATGTCGTGGTGCGGGGGCGGCGAGATGAGCCCGACACCGGCCGTCGCGTGACGCGTGCGCGCCACCCACGGGTACACCTTGGTCGGCGGCAGCTGACCGCCCTCGCCGGGCTTGGCGCCCTGGGCGAGCTTGATCTGGATGTCGTCCGCCTCGGTCAGGTAGAGGCTCGTCACGCCGAATCGCCCGGATGCCACCTGCTTGATGGCACTGCGACGCGCGGGGTCGAGAAGGCGGTCGACGTCTTCTCCGCCCTCACCGGTGTTCGACTTGCCGCCGATCTGGTTCATCGCGACGGCCAGGACCTCGTGCGCCTCTTTCGAGATCGAGCCGTAGCTCATCGCCCCGGTCGAGAAGCGCTTCACGATCGCCGACACGGGCTCGACCTCGTCGATCGGCACGGGCGGGCGGACCCCGGTGCGCAGCTCGAAGAGGCCGCGGAGGGTCTTGAGCTCGTGCGCCTGGTCGTCGATCAGCTTCGTGTACTCGCGGAAGATGTCGTACCGGCGCTCACGGGTGGCGTGCTGCAGGCGGAACACGGTGTCGGGGTTGAACAGGTGCGGCGCACCGTCGCGACGCCACTGGTACTCACCGCCGGTCCACAGGCGCTCGTGCGCACGAGCCGCGGCGTCCTCGGGGTAGGCGTACTCGTGACGCGCCGCGTTCTCGGCAGCGATGACGTCGAGGCCGACGCCGCCGAGCTTCGACTCGGTGCCGGTGAAGTACGCGTCGACGAACTCGCGCGACAGTCCCACCGCTTCGAACACCTGCGCGCCCGCGTACGACGACACGGTCGAGATGCCCATCTTCGACATGATCTTCAGCACGCCCTTGCCGAGCGCGTAGATCAGGTTCTTGACGGCCTTCTCGGGCGTGATGCCGGTGATGAAGCCCGCGCGCACGAGGTACTCGACGGTCTCCATCGCCAGGTACGGGTTGACTGCCGAGGCGCCGTAGCCGATCAGGGTCGCCACGTGGTGCACTTCGCGCACGTCACCGGCCTCGACCACGAGCCCGACCTTCATGCGGGTCTCGTTGCGGATGAGGTGGTGGTGCACGGCCGCGAGCATGAGCAGCGACGGGATGGGCGCGAGATCCTTGTTCGAGTCGCGGTCGCTGAGCACGATGAACTCGGCGCCGTCCTCGATGGCCTGGTCGACCTCGTTACACATCTGCGCGAGGCGCTTCTGCAGGCCCTTGTGTCCGGCCTCGACGCGGTAGAGGCCGCGGATCGTCACCGACGACCGACCCTTGAGGGCAGTGTCGATGTGCTGGATCTTCGCGAGCTCGTCGTTGTCGATGACCGGGAAGTCGAGCGTCACGGTGCGTGTGTGCTCGGGACCCCAGTCGAGAAGGTTGCGCTCGGGTCCGAGTCCCAGCGACAGCGAGGTGACGACCTCTTCGCGGATCGAGTCGAGCGGCGGGTTGGTCACCTGCGCGAACTGCTGCGAGAAGTAGTCGAAGAGCAGGCGTGGGCGGTCGCTGAGGACGGCGACGGGCGCGTCGCTCCCCATCGCGCCGAGCGGCTCGGCGCCGCCCTGACCCATCGGCGTCAGCAGCAGCCGGACTTCTTCTTCGGTGTAGCCGAAGGTGCGCTGACGACGCGTGATGGATGCGATCGGGTGCACGATGTGCTCGCGCTCGGGCAGTTCGCTGAGCTTGACGCGACCGGCGTCCACCCACTCCTGCCAGGGCTCGAGCGCAGCGAGGTTCGCCTTGATCTCTTCGTCTTCGACGATGCGGCGCTCAGCCGTGTCGACGAGGAACATGCGACCGGGCTGCAGGCGTCCGCGGCGCTTGATCCGCTCCGGGGCGAAGTCGAGCACGCCGGTCTCGGAACCGATGACGACGAGGCCGTCGGTGGTCTCGGTCCAGCGCCCCGGGCGCAGGCCGTTGCGGTCGAGCGTGGCGCCGACGAGCGTGCCGTCGGTGAAGATGAGCGCCGCGGGGCCGTCCCACGGCTCCATCTGCATGGAGTGGTAGTCGTAGAACGCCCGCAGGTCGGGGTCGATGGTGGCCTGCTTCTCGTAGGCCTCGGGCACCATCATCATGATCGCGTGCGGGAGGCTGCGCCCGGTCAGGGTGAGCAGCTCGAGGACCTCGTCGAACGAGGCGGAGTCGCTCGCGCCCTCGGTGCAGATGGGCAGGAGAGGCCGCACATCGCCGATCAGCTCGGACTCGAGCTGCGACTGACGCGCACGCATCCAGTTGCGGTTGCCCTTGACGGTGTTGATCTCGCCGTTGTGCGCGAGCATGCGCAAGGGCTGCGCGAGCGGCCACGACGGGAAGGTGTTCGTCGAGTAGCGGGAGTGGACCACCGCGAGCTCGGACGCGAAGCGCTCGTCCTGGAGGTCGGGGTAGAACGGCTCGAGCTGGAGCGTCGTGACCATGCCCTTGTACCCGAGCGTGCGGCTCGACAGCGACACGAAGTAGGCGTCGAGCTCGTGACGGGCGCGCTTGCGCAGGCGGTACACGCGACGATCGAGCGCGATCCCCGACAGCGCGGGCTGGTCGCCGGAGGCCGGACGCGAGACGAACAGCTGCTCGAATGCGGGCCGTGCCTCGAAGGCGAGCTTGCCCAGGTTGTCGGGCTCGGTGGGCACCTCGCGCCAGCCGAGCACCTCGAGGTTCTCGTGACGCGCGATCTCTTCGATCCCCGACTTCATGGCGGCGCGCTCGTCGTGCCCGAGGGGGAGGAAGACCATTCCCGCTGCGTACTCCCCCACCGGCGGCAGGTCGAAGTCCACGACCTCGCGCAGGAAGGCATCCGGCATCTGCGTGAGGATGCCCGCCCCGTCGCCGGTGCCGGCGTCGGAGCCGATGGCACCGCGGTGCTCGAGGTTGCGCAGCGCGGTCAGGGCCAGGTCGACGATGTCGTGTCCGGCCTCGCCGCGGAGAGTCGCGACCATGGCCAGGCCACAGGCGTCTTTCTCGAACGACGGGTCGTACATTCCCTGTCGGGCCGGGAACGAGCCTCCGACGGTGTCGGAACGCAGGCTGGAAGCCATATCAACCGTCCTCACGTTGATGCTTCGAATGGGACGACGTCGGCCCAGAGTGTTAGTTCGTGGCGGGGCTGCTTGTGGCGCTGGTGCCGACGGTGTCGCTCGTCGCGGGCGGCTCGCTCACGTCGACGAAGTCAGAGGGGTCGGTTGAGTCTACAGCCCCCGGAGCCTTGGATTCGCGCCCGGGTACGTAGGGCGAGGGTTCGAGGCCGTGGTGGCGGCGCGACTGGACGATGAAGATCACCAGACCGAGCACCACACCGAAGATCGCCGCCCACACGTTCGTGCGCAGGCCGAGGATGATGTCGCTGGGGTCGACGCGGATCGACTCCCAGACGATGCGGCCCGCGCTGTACCACATGAGGTAGATCGCGAACTGCTTGCCCCACTGCAGGGTGAAGCGCTTGCCGACGTACAGGATGACGGCCGCGCCGAGGAGGTTCCAGATGACCTCGTACAGGAACGTGGGGTGGAACAGCGTGCCGGCCGGCAGGCCGACGGGGATCGCCGGGTTGCCCGGGGCGATCTCGAGGCCCCACGGCAGGTCGGTGGGCTGACCGAAGAGCTCCTGGTTGAACCAGTTGCCGAAGCGGCCCATCGCCTGCGCGATGATGAGGCCCGGGGCGAGGGCGTCGGCGAACGTCCAGAAGCGGATACCGCTCCACTTGCACCCGAGGATCGCGCCGATGGCGCCGCCGATGAGCGCGCCGTAGATGGCGATCCCGCCCTACCCAGATGGCCCAGACGGAGCCGGGCTGGGTGATGTTCCACGGGTTGGAGCCGGGGCCGAAGTAGAAGCCCGCGTGCGTGGCGACGTGGTAGACACGCGCGACGATGGTGGCGAGCGGCACCGCCAGGAGGCAGATGTCGATGACGACCCACTTCTCCGCGCCGCGCCGCGTCAGCCGTGCGTTCGTGAGAAGCAGGGCGACGATGATGCCCGCGACGATGCACAGGGCATAGAAGTGGATGCGGAACGGACCGAGATCGACGTAGGAGATCGTCGGGCTCGGAATGCTGGCGAGCACGCCGGAGGCGGCGCTCGAGAGGGCGAACGTCATGCGAAAGAGTCTAGGCGCGCCGCGCCGTGCCCGCGGACAGCTCGCGTGCGAGGGTGGACAGACCCTCGACACCGCCGTCACGGAGCGCCTTCACCAGGGCGGTTCCGACGATCGCGCCGTCGGCGTACTCGACCACTCCGGCCACCTGAGCGGCGTTGGAGATGCCGATACCGACGCACGCGTGGTCGGCACCGTGCGCTCGCAGTCGTTCGACGAGTCGTCGGGCGGCGGCATCCAGCTCGGCCCGCTCCCCGGTGATCCCCATCGTCGAAACGGTGTAGACGAAGCCCGTCGAGGCCTCGACGATCATGCGCAGGCGCTCGTCGGTCGAGGTGGGGGCGGCGAGGAACACCCGGTCGAGGCCGGTTCGCTCGCTCGTGGCGATCCACGCGGCGGCGGCGTCGGGCGTGATGTCGGGGGTGATGAGCCCCGCTCCCCCGGCGGCGACGAGCTCGTCGGCGTAGCGGTCGACGCCGTACTGCTCGACGAGGTTCCAGTACGTCATGACCAGGATCGGGACATCTGTACGTGCCGTGACCTCGCGGATGATCGTGAAGAGATCGCGCATACGGAAGCCGTTGGCGAGGGCCGTCTGGGTCGCCTCCTGGATGACCAGACCGTCCATGACCGGGTCGCTGTACGGAGGGCCGAGTTCGATGACGTCGGCGCCGGCCTCGGCCAGGGCAATGATGGCCTCGATGCTCGTGGCGACGTCGGGAAATCCGGCGGGCAGGTAGGCGACGAACGCGCCGCGACCTTCGGCGTGGGCGGCTTCGATCGCCGCGGAGACGCGCGAGGTCACAGCTCCACCCCTGCGCCGCTCGCGGCATCCGGGGCCGGCGTCACATCGACCGGCGAACCGGCGGCGGATGCCACCGTCTCGGCGCCGGCGGTCTGCGCCGGGCGACCCTCGGGCGGAGGTGCGTGCTCGGCATCGTAGAGGTCGAAGTAGCGCGCGGCGGTGTCCATGTCTTTGTCGCCTCGACCGGAGAGGTTCACCGCGATGACGGCATCCGGACCCAGTTCGCGACCGACGCGCAGGGCTCCGGCCAGGGCGTGGGCCGACTCGATCGCGGGGATGATGCCCTCGGTGCGCGAGAGCAGACGCAGGGCTTGCATGGCCTCGTCGTCGGTCGCGGGGATGTAGTGCGCGCGGCCGATGTCTGCCAGCCAGGCGTGTTCGGGACCCACGCCGGGGTAGTCGAGGCCCGCCGAGATCGAGTGCGACTCGGTGGTCTGGCCGTCTTCATCCTGCAGCACGTACGTGCGGGCGCCGTGCAGGACGCCGGGACGACCCCGCTCGATGGATGCCGCGTGCTTGGGGGTGTCGACACCGTCGCCGGCTGCCTCGACGCCGTACAGCGCGACGCCCTCGTCGTCGAGGAACGCGTCGAACATGCCGATCGCGTTGGATCCGCCGCCGACGCAGGCGAAGACGGCGTCGGGGAGACGTCCGATGCGCTCGAGGAACTCGGCGCGGGTCTCTTCGCCGATGATCTTCTGGAAGTCGCGGACCATCGCCGGGAAGGGGTGGGGTCCCGCGGCGGTGCCGAAGATGTAGTTGGTCGTCTCAACCGAGGCGACCCAATCGCGGTAGGCCTCGTTGATCGCGTCTTTCAGCGTGCGCGAGCCGGTCGTGACGGGCACGACCTCGGCGCCGAGCAGACGCATGCGCGCGACGTTGAGAGCCTGCCGCTCGGTGTCGACCTCGCCCATGTAGACGACGCAGTCGAGACCGAAGAGGGCGGCGGCCGTCGCGGTGGCGACGCCGTGCTGGCCGGCACCCGTCTCGGCGATCACGCGCGTCTTGCCCAGACGCTTGGTGAGCAGCGCCTGTCCGAGCACGTTGTTGATCTTGTGCGAGCCGGTGTGGTTCAGGTCTTCGCGCTTGAGGAAGACGCGCGCGCCACCCGCGTGCTCGGCGAAGCGAGGAACCTCGGTGAGGGCCGACGGGCGGCCGGCGTAATCGTGCAGCAGGGCCCGCAGTTCGGCGAGGAACTCGGGGTCGGCCATCGCCGATTCGTAGACCGCGGTCAGCTCGTCGATCGCGGCGATGAGCGACTCGGGCATGTACCGGCCGCCGAAGTCACCGAAGAACGGCCCCTTCTGGTCGCGCAGGCTGGTGGTCATGACGTCTCCTGAAGGAACGCGCGGAGCGTGGCGACGGGGTCGCCCGTGACGAGGGCTTCGCCCACGAGCACGACATCGGCCCCCGCGGCGCGGTAGTGGGCCACGTCGGCGGGTGCGAGCACCGCCGACTCGGCGATCTTGACGGCGTCTGCCGGGAACCGGTCGGCAAGGGAGCCGAACAGGTCGCGGTCGAGCTCGAAGGTCGACAGGTTTCTGGCGTTGACGCCGATGAGCTTCGCGCCGAGGTCGGCGGCGCGGGCGAGTTCATCCGCCGAGTGCGTCTCGACGAGGGCCGTCATACCGAGGTCGTTGACGAGGCCGTAGAGCTCGGTGAGGGTCTTCCGGTCGAGCGCGGCGACGATCAGGAGAGCGAGGTCGGCACCCGAGGCGCGGGCTTCCAGCACCTGGTACGGCGTGGCGATGAAGTCCTTGCGCAGCACGGGGACGCTGACCGCGGCCCGGACGGCCTCGAGGTCGGCGAGGCTGCCCTTGAACTTGCGGCCCTCGGTGAGCACCGAGATCGCGGACGCACCGCCCTCCTCGTACAAGCGGGCCTGACGGGCGGGGTCGGGGATCGACGCGAGGTCTCCCCGGGACGGGCTGGCGCGCTTGACCTCGGCGATGATCTTGACCCGGTCGGCGGGGGCGAGCATCGCCAGAGCGTCTCGCGCGGGGGTCTGCGCGAGAGCGTCGCGCTCGACCTCGGCGAGGGAACGCGTCTCGGCGCGCTTCTCTGCGTCTTCTACCGCCCCGGCCGTGAGATCGGCCAGCACGGTCAGTGGGCCTTCGGGCTGGTCTTCGAGCCGTTCGCGCCGTATCCGGCCTTGCCCATGGCCCATCCGACGATCGCGCCGACGACGAGCAGACCCACCGAGGCCCACACGAGCACGGGCATGTCGAGCCAGAAGAACAGCGTTCCGAGCGTGAACGCGAGCAGCATGATGATCACGGCCGTCCAGGCGGCGGGCGAGTGTCCGTGGCCGGGATCACCGATGGGGTTGCTCATGGGGCTCCTTACAGTCGCGCGCGGGCGCAGGGGAAAGCGTCAGGCCAGTCTATCGAACGAGAGGGTGCGGGCCGGCGTGGGCGGCTCGACAATAGGGCTGTCCTGGATCAGAACGCACTTTCGGCGACGCTCTGACCAAATGGACGGAGCGTCGAGGGCCCGTAGCCGCCATGAATGCCAGCCATCTGGGCGAACTGAGAGCGAACTTCGTTGGGGTAGTCCCACAACCACGGGCTTCGTGAACCCCCCGCAACGTAGGGCGCGCAAAGGAGATCACCGTCGGTGCAGTAGGCGTACGTGCGACTCGACAACTCCGATGGGTACGAGCGGGCATCCTGCATCGGATAGTCCCCGTAGAACGCCTCGTCCCAGAGGTTCCTTGCGGCGGAGAACTCGAACAGTGACGCTACGAGACCACGCTTGCCGCTACCAGTGCCGTCGATCATGTAGGTGCCAGGTTGTTGCAGCGGGTCTGACAGCAGGACGACGGCGGCCACGTCGTCGAGCGGCTCTCCATCGAGCACTGCCTCAGAGAGCATGATGTGTGCGGCCATCGCTCCCTGCGAGTAACCCGAGATGATGAACTTGCTCTGCTCGTCGCTGCACTCCTCGCGCATCGCATCGTACGTCTCGCGAAGGGCGTCGGTACCGCTCCGAATGCTAGACATGTATTCCAACAACTTCGCGGGCTTGGGCTTGAGGAGGTTGAATGCCTCGCCCAGAAGACTGACGTCGGATGCCGGGTAGACGATGGGGACGATCAGTGTGCTGTTCTTGTACTCGTCACTGAGGTGGTTCAACAGGCCGCTATCGGCGTCGCCGACGAGCCACTCCTCTCCGCTACGTGTCTCTTGACCGGTCAAGACTTGCTGCATCTTCGCTCCCACACCTCGTTGTGCGTAGGTGGATTCAACAGTGGTCTGGAATGTTTGGACATCGTAGAGGTCGGGGTCCGACGCCACGTTCCACGGACCCTTCGGGACTTCACCGGATCCGCGCGCCACCAGGACGATGAGGTCAGCACATGTGCTCGGCGCAGCGGCCACTGGAACTACGGGTGGTGTCGGCGGTGCGACGTACCCGACCCACGGGACGACGTCGACGTTGCCCTCGATGGGAACGGACTTCCCGAACGGCTCAGGCCCGTCGTCGGTTCCCCAAGAGACGTTTCGTGCGATCACCCGTCCGCCGTCGGTCGCTTCCACACCCGCTTCGCACCCCTGGATACTGCCAGTGATCGATACGGTCCCGGACTGCGCTGAGATGCACTGATACGCCTTCTCGAGACGTGACGAAGAGAGATCGACCGTGCCCGTCGACAAGATCGCGGTCGAGGCGTAGGTCACTGTCAGATTCGAGCCAGACAGCACACCGCCGTCCCCGATGGTGATGCCGTTCCAGCGGTTGTCCTCGGGTTTGGTGTCGTCGCCGTCGGCGAGGGTGTCTCCCCCGACACTGTCGTCGGCGAGGGAGGTGAACGTCACCGGCGCCGCCGACGTGCCATTCACGACCAACGAACCCTCAACCGTGATTCCGACATTGTCCTCGGCCTTGACGGTCGTGCCGGCGGGGGCGGTGAGTGTTGTTCCGGCGCTGATTCGGATGCCGCCGTCGACGCTGCTGTCGTAGTAGGAGAGATCTCGGTTGAGGATGAGTCGGGGGCCTGTGGTGGGCAGGGTCCAGTTCTCGACGAGTGTCCCGGAGAGGGCGATGGCGTTGATCGTGTTGTTGCGGAGGGTGTTGGCGAGGACGTTGGAGGGACGAAGTTTCACGTCGGCGACGGTGAGGGGTGTCTCGACTGCTTCGGAGATGGTGTTTCCGGTCACCTTGATCGGCGCGGCTTGTGCGCTGTTGTTGGCGGAAACCACCGTGAGCGATCCGTTCGTGATCGTGTTCCCGGTGACGTTCAGCGGGTAGGCGGCGTCGAAGCCGTCCGCGCGGGTGACCGTGACGAATCCGCCCCCGTCCCAATCCTCGTTCGAGGTGTCGCGACTGACGGTGTTGTTGGTCACGGTGGTTGCGCCGCCTCGGCTGGACGCACCAATCGATCCGCGAACGGTCGTGCCCGTGACGGTGACCGCGCCCGCGGAGGAGTGCAACGCGATCCTGCTATCGACAATGGATCCGGTTACCCGAGCGGAAGCCACGGGAGAGCTCTTGTCGGAGGTGATGCCGGAGGAGAAGGTCACACGCGTCTGATCGGCGACCAGGGTGGCGTTTTCGTTGACGTGGATGCCGTTCCAGCGGTTGTCCTCGGGTTTGGTGTCGTCGCCGTCGGCGAGGGTGTCTCCCCCGACACTGTCGTCGGCGAGGGAGGTGAACGTCACCGGCGCCGCCGACGTGCCATTCACGACCAACGAACCCTCAACCGTGATTCCGACATTGTCCTCGGCCTTGACGGTCGTGCCGGCGGGGGCGGTGAGTGTTGTTCCGGCGCTGATTCGGATGCCGCCGTCGACGCTGCTGTCGTAGTAGGAGAGATCTCGGTTGAGGATGAGTCGGGGGCCTGTGGTGGGCAGGGTCCAGTTCTCGACGAGTGTCCCGGAGAGGGCGATGGCGTTGATCGTGTTGTTGCGGAGGGTGTTGGCGAGGACGTTGGAGGGACGAAGTTTCACGTCGGCGACGGTGAGGGGTGTCTCGACTGCTTCGGAGATGGTGTTTCCGGTCACCTTGATCGGCGCGGCTTGTGCGCTGTTGTTGGCGGAAACCACCGTGAGCGATCCGTTCGTGATCGTGTTCCCGGTGACGTTCAGCGGGTAGGCGGCGTCGAAGCCGTCCGCGCGGGTGACCGTGACGAATCCGCCCCCGTCCCAATCCTCGTTCGAGGTGTCGCGACTGACGGTGTTGTTGGTCACGGTGGTTGCGCCGCCTCGGCTGGACGCACCAATCGATCCGCGAACGGTCGTGCCCGTGACGGTGACCGCGCCCGCGGAGGAGTGCAACGCGATCCTGCTATCGACAATGGATCCGGTTACCCGAGCGGAAGCCACGGGAGAGCTCTTGTCGGAGGTGATGCCGGAGGAGAAGGTCACACGCGTCTGATCGGCGACCAGGGTGGCGTTTTCGTTGACGTGGATGCCGTTCCAGCGGTTGTCCTCGGGTTTGGTGTCGTCGCCGTCGGCGAGGGTGTCTCCCCCGACACTGTCGTCGGCGAGGGAGGTGAACGTCACCGGCGCCGCCGACGTGCCATTCACGACCAACGAACCCTCAACCGTGATTCCGACATTGTCCTCGGCCTTGACGGTCGTGCCGGCGGGGGCGGTGAGTGTTGTTCCGGCGCTGATTCGGATGCCGCCGTCGACGCTGCTGTCGTAGTAGGAGAGATCTCGGTTGAGGATGAGTCGGGGGCCTGTGGTGGGCAGGGTCCAGTTCTCGACGAGTGTCCCGGAGAGGGCGATGGCGTTGATCGTGTTGTTGCGGAGGGTGTTGGCGAGGACGTTGGAGGGACGAAGTTTCACGTCGGCGACGGTGAGGGGTGTCTCGACTGCTTCGGAGATGGTGTTTCCGGTCACCTTGATCGGCGCGGCTTGTGCGCTGTTGTTGGCGGAAACCACCGTGAGCGATCCGTTCGTGATCGTGTTCCCGGTGACGTTCAGCGGGTAGGCGGCGTCGAAGCCGTCCGCGCGGGTGACCGTGACGAATCCGCCCCCGTCCCAATCCTCGTTCGAGGTGTCGCGACTGACGGTGTTGTTGGTCACGGTGGTTGCGCCGCCTCGGCTGGACGCACCAATCGATCCGCGAACGGTCGTGCCCGTGACGGTGACCGCGCCCGCGGAGGAGTGCAACGCGATCCTGCTATCGACAATGGATCCGGTTACCCGAGCGGAAGCCACGGGAGAGCTCTTGTCGGAGGTGATGCCGGAGGAGAAGGTCACACGCGTCTGATCGGCGACCAGGGTGGCGTTTTCGTTGACGTGGATGCCGTTCCAGCGGTTGTCCTCGGGTTTGGTGTCGTCGCCGTCGGCGAGGGTGTCTCCCCCGACACTGTCGTCGGCGAGGGAGGTGAACGTCACCGGCGCCGCCGACGTGCCATTCACGACCAACGAACCCTCAACCATGAACGTCGTGTTTTCCGCGAATTTTACGACAGTGCCCGCCGCGATCGTGAGCGTCGAACCGGGAGCCACCGAGACATCCTTCGAGACGACGTACACCGTCGGGAATGTCGGGGCCCAGGTCGTGTCCGCGACGATGTCGCTCGTCACGCGCACGATCACCGTCGACGGGACGAGCTTATCCGTGCTGGTCTTGCTCGTCGAAGCGTAGTTCGCCTTCATGCCGGTGACCGTGACGGTGAGTTTGGCTCCCGCGTCAGCCTGCGTGATCGCATAGGTCTTCGATGTCGCGCCGTTGATCGCTGTACCGTTGCGCTTCCACTGGTAGCCGAACGAGTCCGGGGTCGGAGTCCACGTTCCCGTCGAGGCGGTCACCGTCTTGCCGATCTCGATCGTGCCGGAGATGCGCGGCGTCGGGGTGGAGGAGAAGACGCCAGGAACCGTCTGGGCGGCACTCATCCGCTTCAGCGTCGTGTATCCGGCCTTCGACCCCGTGACCGTGAATCGCAGCTGGGCGCCGCGATCCTCCGTGGTCACGAGATAGGCGGTCGACGTCGCGCCCGGGATGGCGATGCCATTACGCGTCCACTGGTACGTCAGCTTGCTCGGCTGGGGTGCCCAGGTCCCCACTACGCCGAACAGGGTTCCCCCCACGCGGGCCAGCCCCGTCACCGCAGGCGTCGGGGCGCTCGTGAAGGTCGCCGCGCCCACCGTCGCCGCGGTACTGGTCGCCGCGGCAGCGGTGTAACCCGCTTTGCGTGCTGTCACGGTGACGGTGATCGCAGAGCCCACGTCGGCCGCGACGACTTGGTAGGTCGACGCTGTCGCGCCGGCGATCGGGCTGCTGCCCCGGTTCCACTGGAACGTGTAGGAGTCGGGCGTGGGTGCCCACGACCCCGTGGAAGCGGTGAGCACGGAATCGACAGTCGGTGTGCCTGAGAACGTCGGAACAGGAACGGTTGCGAACGTCAACGTCGGCACCGAAGTAGACGAGCTGACGCGGGTCGTCGTCACGTATCCCGGAGCTGACGCCGTCACGCTGACACTCAGCCGGGTCCCGGCATCCGCTGTCCCCACCCGATACGTGGATGCGGTCGCTCCGGCGATCGCCGTTCCGTTGCGCCTCCACTGGTAGGCGAATGTCGCGGGCACGGGTGCCCACGTGCCGGTCACGGCCCGAACGGTCGACCCCACGCTCGCCGTGCCGGTGATCGAGGGGGAGGGAGCGCTGGTGAAGGGAGCCGGAGCCGAGGTCTGCGCGGCGCTGGTCTTCGACGCCGGGGTGTAGCCGGCTTTGCGGGCCGTCACGGTGACCGTGATCTTCTTGCCGCTGTCCGCGGGGGCGATCGTGTAGGTCTGGGACGTCGCCCCCGTAATTGCAGCGCCGTCGCGGCTCCACTGGTACGTCAGGGAGTCGGGCACCGGTGCCCAGGTGCCCGGCGCTGCCGTGAGGGTCGATCCGACGGTCATCTTGCCGCTGTACGTCGGAACGGGAGTCGTCGTGAATGTGCGTGCGGGAATCGCGACAGCCGAACTGGTCCGAGCCGTCGTCCTGTACCCGGGAGCCGACGCCGTCACGGTCAGGGTGATCGATGCTCCCGCATCTGCGGCGACCACGCGGTACGTCGTCGCGGTCGCTCCCGAGATCGCTGCCCCGCCCCGCTTCCACTGATAGGTGAAGGTGCCGGGCGTCGGCGTCCACGTCCCTGTCGCGCCGGTCAGAGTCGAGCCGATTGCGGCCTTCCCGGTGATGGTCGGTGCGGGCGCTGTGGTGAATGAGGCCGTCGTGGCCGCTTTGGCGTCGCTCGTGACCGAGGTGCGGGGGTACCCGGTCTTAATGCCGATGGCCGTCACGGTAATCTTCGTGCCCGCGTCTTGGGCGGCCAGCTTGTATGTCGGGGCGGTGGCACCGGCGATCAGCGTTCCGTTGCGTCGCCACTGGTACGCGAACGAGTCCGGCGCGGGCTTCCACGTCCCCGTGACCGCGGTCAGCTTCGAGCCCACCGTCATCGACCCGGTGAAGGTCGGCTTCGGCGTCACGGTGAAGGCTGCGGCATTCGTGCGTACGGTCGACGTCGGCGACGGTGTCGGGTCAGCCCAGGCGGCGGGCACGCTCCCCATGCTGAGCGCGACAGCGATGAGCATCGCCGCAGCGGCGCGGTGATTGTTGCGTGCCCCTCGTAGACGCAAGTGGACGTACGGATAGCGGCGCGCGCGCATGCTGACTCCCCCATATGCGGGTCCGCGCTCGGGTAGCGCCCCGCCCGGAGATCAGGCCGCGAAACGCACCGGCCGGATCCCTGGCGCAAAGCTATCGTGTTCAGCTAAATCACAGCAAGTCTGAATTCAACACTCAGGCGGAGAATGCTTCAGGCAGTCGGGTCGTCCCCGCGCGACAGATCGTCCCACGAGTCGATCGCGTCTTGCGGGCGCGAGGCTTCCGCCGCGGAGTCGCCGGTCGTGCGGTACTTCCGGCCCGCATTCGACCCCCACCGACGCGCGGTCACGAGCGTGAAGACGGCGGCAGCCGCGAGCAGGACCTGGGCGACCAGCGTGACCGCGGGCCACGGGGTCAGCGAGAGTCCCGCGACGAGGTCGCCGACGGCATCCACTCCCGAGATCCCCGTGGCGTCGGTCACCGTCGCGGCCGTGGCCGAAACCGGCGTGGCGAAGACGATCTGTGCGGCGCCGAAGCCGAGGAGGACGGCGATCGCGAGACCGATCGCGCCGAAGACGTACCGCACGACGGGGCCTGCGATCGACAACGCGGCACCGAGCGCCAGCGCGGCCAGGCTCAAGGGCGTCAGGACGGGGAGGGCGTCCGAGCCCGGCACGGCGAGGGTCTGCTGCGCGCCGTCGTCGAGGGTGACGTCGATCCAGGTCTGGGTCGATCCGATGACGCCGATCGCTCCGGCGAGGAGCATCGCGACGACGGCGAGCGAGCGGGGACGCCGCATCAGCGCTCCCCCACGACCGGGTGCAGGTCGTCGGCGTCGAAGCAGGTGTGGTCACCCGTGTGGCATGCCGCGCCGACCTGGTCGACCTCGATCAGCAGGGTGTCGCCGTCGCAGTCCAGCCGCGCACCCTTGACGATCTGGATGTGACCCGACGTATCGCCCTTCCGCCAGTACTCCTGACGCGAGCGCGACCAGAAGGTCACACGGCCGGTGGTGAGCGTGCGGTTCAGGGCCTCGGCATCCATCCACCCCATCATCAGCACCTCGCGCGAGTCGAACTGCTGGATGACGGCGGGGACGAGGCCGTCGGCGTTGTACGTGACGCGGTCGACGCTCATCGGCGCACCTCGATTCCTTCGGCGGCCATGGCGTCTTTCACCTGTCCGACGGTGAGCTGACCGGAGTGGAACACGGATGCCGCGAGCACGGCGTCGGCACCGGCTTGCACCGCGGGGGCGAAGTGCTCCAGGGCGCCCGCGCCGCCGGAGGCGATCACCGGGACCGCCGCGATCTGGCGCATGAGACGCACGAGTTCGAGATCGAAGCCCTGCTTCGTGCCGTCGGCGTCGATCGAGTTGACGAGCAGCTCTCCGGCTCCGCGCTCGACGGCCTCGCGGGCCCAGTCGAGGGCGTCGAGGGTCGTCTCGGTGCGGCCGCCGTGCGTGGTCACGACGAAGCCCGAGGGTGTGGATGCCGCCCGCTTGACGTCGAGCGACAGCACGATGACCTGCGCGCCGAAGCGGTCGGCGATTTCATCGATCAGCGCAGGGCGGGCGATCGCTGCGGAGTTGACGCCGATCTTGTCGGCTCCGACGGCGAGAAGCCGGGCCACGTCATCAGCCGAACGCACTCCCCCACCGACGGTCAGGGGGATGAAGACCTGCTCGGCGGTGCGGCGGACGACGTCATAGGTCGTCGACCGCTCGTCGACCGTGGCGGTGACGTCGAGGAAGGTGACCTCGTCAGCGCCCTGGTCGAAGTAGAGCTTCGCCAGCTCGACCGGGTCGCCCATGTCGCGCAGGTCGAGGAAGTTCACGCCCTTCACGACGCGGCCCCCCGCGACGTCGAGGCACGGGATGACGCGGCGCGCGAGGGTCATCAGAGCCTCGCGGCGAGGATCTCGGTGACGAGGATCGCGCGCGCGCCGATCGCGTACAGCTCGTCCATGACGCGGTTGACGTCACGGCGCGGGCTCATCACGCGCACGGCCACCCACTCGGGGTCGCGCAGCGGGGAGATCGTCGGCGATTCGAGGCCCGGCGCGACCGCGATGGCCTGGTCGACGAGGTTGGCGGGCAGGTCGTAATCGACGAGCACGTACTTGCGCGCGGCGAGCACCCCGCGCAGACGGCGCAGGAGCGTTTCGGTGCCCTCGGCATCGTTCGGTCCGGAGATGAGCACGGCGTCGCTCTCGAGGAGCACCGGCCCGAAGATCTCGAGCCCCGCCTGACGCAGCGTCGTGCCGGTCGAGACGACGTCGGCGACGGCATCCGCCACTCCGAGCTGGACGGCGGATTCGACCGCACCGTCGAGGGGCACGATGTCGACCGCGATACCGCGCTCGTCGAGGAACGCGTCGACGAGGCCCGGGTAGGCGGTCGCGACGCGGAGGCCCTCGAGGTCCTGGACGTCGGTGAAGCGGCCGGGGCGGCCCGCGAAGCGGAAGGTGGAGCCGGCGAAGCCGAGCGATTCGACCTCGCGGGCGCCGGGCATGCGGGCATCGAGCAGCAGGTCGCGACCCGTGATGCCGACGTCGAGCGCGCCGGAGCCGACGTAGGTCGCGATGTCACGGGGGCGGAGGTAGAAGAACTCGACCTCGTTGACGGGGTCGACGGTGTAGAGGTCTTTCGAGTCGCGTCGTCCGGTGTATCCGGCCTCCGAGAGCATCTCGGCGGCGGTCTCGGCGAGCGACCCCTTGTTCGGCACGGCGATTCGCAGCATGACGGGGGCTTTCGTGGTTCGTGAGCGTGTGGGAGGCGAGAGCGGCTCAGAGATGTCGGTAGACGTCCTCGAGCGTCAGGCCCTTCGCCAGCATGAGCGTCTGCAGGTGGTAGAGCAGCTGCGAGATCTCTTCGGCCGCGGCGGCGTCGGACTCGTACTCGGCGGCCATCCACACCTCGGCGGCCTCTTCGACGATCTTCTTGCCGATGGCGTGCACGCCGGCGTCGAGCTGCGCGACCGTTCCCGACCCCTCGGGTCGCTCGACGGCCTTGGCGCTGAGTTCCGCGAACAGGTCGTCGAAGGTCTTCACGCTTCCAGGGTATCGGGTCGGCGGGGGTGGGGCCGTCCGCGGGCGGTTCGCCGGGGTCGTGGCATCCCTTCGCGTGCCTTCGACGGGCAGAGGCGCGGGCGCGCTCGCAATGGTGCGAGGCTGCTGCGGGCGCGCATAAACGCTGTCTGCGCACAGAAACGCGAGGAGAGCGTGTTTCTGCGTGTGGATTGCGTTTATGGGCGGGTGGCGCGCCTCAGCGGCGGTGGCGCGCGTGAGTGGCGGTGGCGCGCGTCCGTGGGGGCTGGCGCGCCTCACTGGGCGGTGGCGCGCGTCAGTGGCGGTGGCGCGCCGCGGCGGCGCGGAGCGACTCGATCGCCCGGTCGGGGTCGTCGGCGCCGAAGACGGCGGATCCCGCGACGAACGTGTCGGCGCCCGCCTCGGCGGCCTGGGCGATCGTCGACTCGCCGATGCCGCCGTCGACCTGGAGCCACACGCTCGATCCGCGGCGCTTCGCCTCGTCGGCGAGGGCGCGCAGCTTCGGCATGGTCTCGGGCATGAACGACTGACCGCCGAATCCCGGCTCGACGGTCATGACGAGGATCTGGTCGAATTCGTTCAGCGAGTCGAAGAGGTTCTCGACGGGAGTGCCCGGCTTCACAGCCACACCGGCCCGCGCTCCGATCGACCGCAGCTGCCGGGCGAGGGTGATCGGGGATGCCGCGGCCTCGAGGTGGAACGTCACCGAGGCCGCCCCCAGCTCGGCGTACGCGGGAGCCCACCGATCGGGGTCGTCGATCATGAGGTGCACGTCGAGCGGGACCGGGCTCGTCTCCTGGATGCGCCCCACCATCTGCGGCCCGAACGTGAGGTTCGGCACGAAGTGGTTGTCCATCACGTCGACGTGCACGAAGTCGGCACCCGCGATGCGCGCGAGCTCGGCCTCCATGTTCACGAAGTCGGCGGCCAGGATGCTCGGATTGATGCGCGGGGCGTCGGTAGGCACCCGACCATTATGGGCACGTGCGTGCCGCAGACGATGTCAGCGCTTGCGCAGGAGCGCGATCGACATCGCGTCCGTTCCGTGCCGGTGGGGCCACAGCTGCGCGCGGAGCGAGCCGTCCGCCTGGTCGGGCAGGTCGATCTCGTGCAGCGCCACCGAACGCACGACGGCCCGGGCGTCGAGTTCTTCGACCGCGTCCCCGAGGGTGCGCTTGACCTCGGCGAGAACGCCCGAGGTCTCGGCGAGGTGGGGCGAGCACGTCACGTACGCCACGACGCCGCCGGGTTTGAGCGCCTCGAACGCGGCCAGGACGAGCTCCTGCTGCAGCGCGGTCAGGTCGGGGACGTCGGACGGGACCTTGCGCCACCGTGCCTCCGGCCGACGTCGGAGCGCACCGATGCCCGTGCACGGCGCGTCGACGAGGATGCGGTCGTACTGCTCGGGACTCCGCGCGGCGCGCTGCCGTCCGTCTTCCTCGCTGACCGGCACGTCGACGGGAACGGATGCCACGGCCTGCCGCACCAGTCCGGCCCGCGCGGGCGCGATCTCGTTCGCATCGAGCTGCGCCCCGTGCGCGAGGGCCTCCGCCGCGAGCAGGGCGGTCTTCCCGCCGGGGCCCGCGCAGAGGTCGAGCCAGCGTTCGCCGTCCCGCACCGGCAGCGCCCGGCTCAGGGCGAGCGCGGCGAGCTGGGACCCCTCGTCCTGCACGCGGATCCGTCCCTCGCTCGCGCAGATGAGACCCTCGGGGTCTCCCCCGCCGTGCGTCGTGAACGCGGTCGGGGCGAAGCGCGCGGCCGTGGCGTCGTCGGGGGCCTCAGCGAGACCGGGGAGGGCGACCATCGCCACCCGCGGAGCGACATTGTCGGCATCGAGCAGCTCGGCGAGCTCGTCGGCACGACCCTCGGCCGTGAGCGCGCGGCGCAGGGCCCGGACGATCCAGACCGGGTGCGAGGTGGTGACGCCGATGCGCTCGTCGTCGCTGCGCGCGGCCGCGGCGATGCGGTCCATCCACTCGCCCGGGGTATCGCGCGAGACGCGCCGCAGCACGGCGTTGGCGAAGCCGGCGGCGCCCTTCCCTCCCCCGTGACGACGCGCCAGTTCGACCGACTCGTTCACGGCGGCGTGCGAGGCGACACGGGTCGACAGCAGCTGGTGTACGCCGAGGCGCAGGGCGTCGAGCACGGCGGGATCGATGCGTTCGACGCTGCGGTCGGCGGCGAGGGCGATGATCGCGTCGTACGTCCCCCGGCGCCGGAGGGTGCCATAGGTCAGTTCGGTCGCGAGGCCCGCGTCCTTGGCATCCAGGTTCGCCCGCACGATCGCGTGCGGCAGCAACAGGTTGGCGTACGCCTCGTCACCCGAGACCGCCCGGAGAACCTCGTACGCGACGGCGCGCGCTCCCTGCACGCTCATGCGCCCAGCACCGGCTCGCTCGTCCGCAGACCGCGGAACCAGTCGCCCGCCGCCATCGCCCCCTTACCCGCCGGCTGGACGGTGACAAGGCGGAGCGGGCGGGATCCGGTTCCGACGATCACGTTCTTGCCGGATGCCGTGACCCGGCCGGGCGGAAGGGGCGGCTCATCGGTGCTCACGGCGCGCAGCACTTTGAAGCGCGCGCCGTCGAGGGTGGTGTGCGCGCCCGGCTCGGGCGTGACCCCGGCGATCCGATGCAGGAGGACATCGGCATCCTGTGTGAAATCGAGCGCACCATCCTCGAGCGTGAGCTTGGGGGCGAGGGTCGGCTCGCCCTGTTGCGGTGCGCTGACGGCCGTGCCGCCGGCGATGGCGTCGACCACCCGGGCGAGAAGCGGAGCGCCGATTCCGGCGAGGTCGTCGAGCACCTCGGCCGCCGTCGCGTCGCCGGGGATCTCGTAGCGCTCCTCGGCGAAGACATCGCCGGCGTCGAGGGCGGCCACGAGCTGGAACACGCTGGCGCCGGTCACCGTGTCGCCCGCGATGAGAGCGCGCTGCACCGGCGCGGCCCCTCGCCACCGCGGAAGGAGCGAGAAGTGCAGGTTGATCCACCCGTTCGTCGGGGTCGTCAGCAGGGGCTCCCGCACGAGCCCGCCGTACGCGACGATCACTCCCAGGTCCGGCTCGAGCGCGGTGATGCGCTCGGTCGTCTCGGCGTCGAGGCGGTCGGCCTTGATGACGGGGAGGCCGAGGTCGACGGCCGCCTGCGCGACGGGTGACGGTGTCAACACGCGTTTGCGTCCGAGGGGGGCGTCGCCGCGGGTGACGACGGCCGCGATCTCGTGCGGGCCGGATGCCAGGGCTCGCAGTGAGGGAACGGCGACGGCGGGGGTGCCGGCGAAGACGAGGCGCATGGGTCTCCTCAGACTCTCGGGAGCGGACGGACGGGGTCGCACGCCGCTCAGAGGTCGGGCTCGGGGATGTCGAGACGAACTCTGAGCGTACTGCGCTGCTTCGGTCCGCGATCTTTGCGGGAGGTACGAGCGCGGAGGGCGTCGGCGATGACGCCGGCGCGTAACGCCTCGGCCACAGCCTTGCCGTGCGCGTAGTCGAAACGCACCAGCGCGCGAGAGGTCGACACGTCGGGCGATTCGGATGTGTCCACTGGACCCAGGATCGCGAGTGGGTCGAGGTCGGGCACCGTTTCGCGCAGCGACGACAGAAGGGTGTCGACGTTGCGGGCGCGTCCGTCGACGCTCGCGACACGGACGGCGGGAGGCATCCGCAGCGGTACCCGGTCCGCAAGCTCGGCGCGGGCGTACGCGGGCTGCGTCCACGTCGCCAATGCGCGAGCGACCGGGCCGGCCACCCCGACCAGATGGACCGGTGCCCCCGGTGCGGCCAGAGCTGCGGCGTTCGACCACCAGCGGAGGCAGCTCTCGCCGATGCGGAGGGCTTCGTTCTGGAGCATGCGGTCGCCGTCGAGCAGGATGACGGCGCGATAGCCTCCGCGGGCGATCGGTTCGGCTCCGCGGGTGGCGATGACCAGGGCGGGATGGCCGTCGACCTCGGCGACGGGGTGGGCGCCGTCGGCGATGATCACGCGGGTGTTCGGGAACGCGCGCCCCAGTTCGTCTGCGGTGCGCTCGCTGCCGGAGGACGCCATGCGCAGTTTGGTCGAGCGGCAGTGCCCGCACGTCCAGGCATGCGCGCTGCGCCCGCACCACGCGCAGACCGGGACGGCACCGGGCCGAGCGGCTCGCAGGGGCCCTGCACAGTGTTGACAGCGGGCGGGACGACGGCAGTCCGCGCACACCAGGGACGGAGCGTACCCGGGCCGTGCGACCTGCACGAGCACCGGACCGCTCTGCAACGCCTCGCGCGCGGCCGCGAACGCCGACGACGGCACGCGCGCCTGACGCTGCTCCCCCTCGCGCGTGGCGCTCAGCACGACGCGAGGGCTCGCGCGCCGAGAGGGGGCGATCTCGCGCACGTACCCGACGTCGACGAGACGTTGGACGTCGGTCGTGCGCGTGTGCCCGGCGAAGACGAGGGCCGACCCCTCGAGCTCTTGGCGCACGAGAGCGGCGTCGCGGGCATGGACACCGGGGGCGAGCGGCTCCGACAGCAGGGAGTCGCCGTCGTCCCAGATGGCCACCAGGCCGGTGTCGTGCGCCGGAGCGTAGACGCCGGAACGACGGCCCACGACGATGCACGGCACGAGCGCCAGGGTGCGGAGGTACTGCGCGTAGCGGGCGGGGCCGGACTGATCCGCGTCGTCTCGGACGATGGCATCCGGAGTCACCAGCTCGCTCAGCGCCGCGAGCAGCTGCGCCTGGTCACGGTAGTCGGGTACGACGAGGACGGCACTCTTGCCCCGCGCCAGGGTGTGGACCGCCGCTGCGGCGAGCAGATCGGCCCAGGCGCCGCGCGGGAGCTCGGGGTGCGGGTAGGGCGGTGCGTCGAGAGCGAGGCGCTCGCCGCCGTCGAGGGCGTCGGCGAGGCCGGGGTACGGCTTCATCAGGGCCGCGGACCGCTCGCGCGCGGCGGGGACGACCTCGGGCGTCTGGGGTGGTGGCGCGGCGGCCCAGGCCTTCTCGGCGCGGACCATGCGCTTGGGCACGGCGAGGCGCAGCACGTCGCTCACCGAACCTGCGGCGCGGTCGGCGACGCGCCGGGCGAGCGTATAGAGCCGCTCCGGGAGCACGGGCATCGGTGACACGACGGTTTCGACCGACGACAGCGGGCGCTCCGTGCCGTCGTCCGCGACGACATCGACGACGAAGGCATCCATCATGCGTCCCGCGGAGCGCAACGGCACCTTCACCCGCACTCCCGGGGCGATATCCGCCACGAGGGGGTGGGGCACCGCGTAGTCGAAGAGGCGGTCGAGCTGCGGCACGGGAGACTCGAGCTGCACGCGTGCGACGCGACGTTCACTCACGAGCGCACCCTCTCGGCGCCGCTGACGTCGCTCCCCCGGGGTGCGCCGCGCGCCGGGCGGGGCTCCCGCCCCACCTCGCGCCGCCCGCCCGCACGGTCAGAGCCCGGCGGCGGCGCGCAGCTCGTCGACGCGGTCTGTGCGCTCCCAGGTGAAGTCGGGCAGCTCGCGGCCGAAGTGGCCGTACGTCGCCGTCTGCGCGTAGATCGGGCGGAGCAGGTCGAGCTGCTCGACGATCGCCTTCGGACGCAGGTCGAACACATCGCGGATCGCGCGGACGATCACCTCATCGTCCACGTGAGCGGTGCCGAACGACTCCACGTAGAGGCCCACGGGGTTGGCCTTGCCGATCGCGTAGGCGATCTGCACCTCGAGGCGGTCGGCGAGCCCCGCCGCGACGGCGTTCTTCGCGACCCACCGCATGGCGTAGGCGGCCGAACGGTCGACCTTGGACGGGTCTTTGCCGCTGAACGCGCCGCCACCGTGACGGGAGGCGCCGCCGTAGGTGTCGATGATGATCTTGCGCCCGGTGAGCCCGGCGTCGCCCTTGGGCCCGCCGATGACGAAGGGACCCGCCGGGTTGATGTAGTACTTCACGTCGGGCAGCTCGAGCCCCGTCTCAGCGAGCACCGGGTCGATGACCTCGGCCTGGACCTGCGCCCGCAGGTCTTCCTGCGAGATGTCGGGGTGGTGCTGGGTCGAGAGGACGACGGAGTCGACGGTGCGCGGGGTGTGACCGTCGTACCCCAGTGTCACCTGGGTCTTGCCGTCGGGGCGAAGGAACGGCAGCGTGCCGTTCTTGCGGACGGATGCCAGGCGCTCGGCGATGCGGTGCGCGGTCCACGCCGCCATCGGCATGAGCTGCGGCGTCTCGTTGGTCGCGAAGCCGAACATGATGCCCTGGTCGCCCGCGCCCTGGAGATCGCGAGGGTCGACGGAACCGCGCTCACGCTGCTCGAAGGCCTTGTTGACGCCCGCGGCGATGTCGGAGGACTGCGCCCCGATCGAAATGGACACGCCGCACGAGTCGCCGTCGAAGCCCGTCTCGCTCGACGTGTAGCCGATGCGGGTGACCACGTCGCGCACGATCGCCGGGATCTCGACGTAAGCGCTCGTCGACACCTCTCCGGCGACGTGGACGAGACCCGTGGTGACGAGCGTCTCGACCGCGACGCGCCCCGTCGGGTCGTCGGTCAGGATCGCATCGAGGATGCTGTCCGAGATCTGGTCGCAGATCTTGTCGGGGTGTCCTTCGGTGACGGACTCGGACGTGAACAGGCGCAGGTCGGTCAAGACGACTCCGTGGGGTGAGCGAGCGGGGTGAGCGAGGGGGAACGGGCACAAGTATGCCCCGGGCGGCGGTGAGCCGCCCGGGGCATCGTCACATCTGTGAACAGATCACGTGTGCGCTGTTGATGTGGATTACTCCGCAGCGCGCAGACGCAGCTTGTCTTCGTGGATCTCGTGCAGCGCGATGGTGAGCGGCTTGTCTTCGACCGTGGAGTCGACGAGGGGGCCGACGTTGTCGAAGAGGTTTCCCTCGTGCAGGTCGGAGTAGTAGTCGTTGATCTGACGCGCCCGCTTGGATGCGTAGATCACGAGCTGGTACTTCGAGTCGACCTTGTCGAGCAGCGCGTCGATGGGCGGGTCGATGATGCCCTGGTTACGTCCGGCCATGGGGAACCTCCTGGTTCGGCGGGATGGGTGGATGCGGCGCGCGACGCGCCGAAGCATCCTGTCATTCTATCCGACGCCCGCGCAGACCGCGCGAAGGCGTCGCGTCGGCGGCGTTTGGGGCGGGATTATCGGTTTGGGGCGCAGAATTCCGCGCCCCAAGCGAAAAAGCGCGCCCCAAACTGGGGAGCACGCCGTGTCAGCGCCGCGGCGCGGCGAGAGACACGACCTCGGCGGCCGCGCGGGCGACGTCGTCGTTCACGACGCGGTAGTCGAACTCGTTCTGCGCCGCCAGCTCGACGCGCGCCGTGCGCAGTCGCCGCGCCCGCTCCTCGGCATCCTCGGTCCCTCGTCCGACGAGGCGCTGGACGAGTTCGTCCCAGCTCGGCGGGAGAAGGAAGACGAGCGTCGCGGACGGTTCGGCGGCGCGCACCTGACGCGCCCCCTGCAGATCGATCTCGAGCAGGGCCGTTCCGCCCGCCGCAAGCACGCGCTCGATCGGCTCACGCGGCGTTCCGTAGCGGTGGCGGTTGTGGACGGTCGCCCACTCGAGCAGCGCATCGGTGGCGACCAGACGGTCGAACTCGGCGTCGTCGACGAAGTAGTAGTGCTCGCCCTCGACCTCTCCGGGACGCGGAGCCCGCGTGGTCGCCGAGACGGACAGGTGGATCTCGGGGTGGTGGTCTTTGATGTAGGCCGCGACGGTTCCCTTGCCCACGGCGGTGGGACCGGCCAGCACGATCAACCGACTCCGGCCGGCGCGAGGGCCTGGCTCGGGCCACCGGCTGTCGAGGTAGTCGCGGAGCGCGTCGCGCTGACGCGACCCCAGCCCGCCGAGGCGCTTGACCGGAGAGATGCCGAGCGAATCGAGAATCCGGTCGCGCTTGTTCTCGCCGATCGCGGGGATCGCGGTCAGGAACTCGGTCACGCGCATCGCACCCGCGGCCGACGACGGGTCCTCGAGACCGCGACGAAGCAGCTCCTGCGGGCTGATGACGCGCGTCGACACGTCGCGCTTGAGCGCTGCCCGCTCGCGACGGGCGGCGACCGCACGGCGAGAGGCCGCGGCACGATCCACCTCGGGCGGACGACGGGACTCAGCCACGGGACACCCCCTGATACAGCGCGGCGCGCTCCTCGATGCGGGCGGCGAGTCGATCAGGTCCCACCGCGAGGACGCTGCGGCTCTCGTTCGCGACGACCGCCGACGCGACGTACCCGAACAGCCGACCCAGGTCGGCCGGCTCAGCGCCCTGTGCTCCGAACCCGGGGGCGAGGATCGGCATCCCCGCCAGTGCCACGTCGCCCAGGCCGAAGGCCGTCCGGTCGACGGTCGCTCCGACCACGACGCCGATCGAACCGAGGGCACCGGGTGCGCCGATGTTCGCCTCGTTCACGTCGTGCGCGACGCGCGCGGCGACGTGTTCGTGGTCGCCCACGGCGAGGGCGTCGTCGACGATCGCGCTCTGGAGGGCGCGTGCCTCGGGGTTGCTCGTCGCCGTCAGGACGAACGCACCCTTGCCGTGGCGGATCGCCAACGACAGCGTGTCGCGCAGCGAGTCGGCACCCATGTAGGGCGACAGGGTCACGGCATCCGCTTCGAGGGGAGAACCGGGCTCGAGCCACGCGTGGGCGTAGCCCTCCATGGTCGTGCCGATGTCGCCGCGCTTGGCGTCGGCGACCACGAGGAGCCCCGCCTCGCGGGCGGCGGCCATGACGTCTTCGAGCGCGGCGAAGCCCTGTGAACCGTAGCGCTCGTAGAACGCCACCTGCGGCTTCACGACCCCGACCCGGCCGCGGGCGGCCTCGACCACCCGCAGGCCGAAGTCACGGGCACCGGATGCCGTGGCATCCAGCCCCCACGCCGACAACAGAGCGGCGTGGGGGTCGATGCCGACGCACAGGGCGCCGTGGGTCGACAGTGCGGCGCTGAGCCGCTGACCGAACGACTCGCTCACAGGCGACCCGCGCGGTCGGTCGCGTACTCCTGGAGGCTGCGCACGCCGAAACCGTCCTTCATCGCACCGAGAGCGCTCACCGCGGCACCGAGCACGGCCATCGTGGTGAACAGCGCCTTGTCGGCGGCGACCGCGGCGGCGCGGATCTCGTATCCGTCGGCGCGGGCCGTACCACCGCTGGGGGTGTTGACGATCATGTCGATCTCCCCCGCGTTGATGAGGTCGACGACATTCTGCTGGTCCGACCCCTGCGTCTCGGAGTACTTCTCGACGACCTGCACCCGGATGCCGTTGCGCGCCAGGATCTCGGCCGTTCCCTCGGTCGCGAGCAGCGAGAAACCGAGTTCCTGCAGCCGGTGGGCGGGCAGGATCACGGCGCGCTTGTCGGCATCGGCGACCGAGATGAACACGGTCCCCGAGGTCGGCATCCCGCCGTACGCGGCTTCCTGGCTCTTCGCGAACGCGGTTGGGAAATCGCGGTCGATGCCCATGACCTCGCCGGTCGAGCGCATCTCGGGCCCGAGCACGCTGTCGACCGTGCGACCGTCGGCGGTGCGGAACCGCTTGAACGGCAGCACGGCCTCCTTGACGGCGACCGGCGCGTCCAGCGGGACGCGGGAGCCATCCTGCTCGGGCAGCAGCCCCTCGGCGATCAGCTCGGCGATGGTGTTGCCGGCCATGATGCGGCTGGCGGCCTTGGCGAGCGGGATGCCGAGCGCCTTCGACACGAACGGGACCGTGCGGCTCGCGCGGGGGTTCGCCTCGATGACGTAGAGCACGCCCGCCGAGATCGCGAACTGCACGTTCAGGAGCCCCCGGACACCGACGCCCTTCGCGATCGCGAGCGTCGCCTCGCGCACGCGGTCGACCTCGGTGCGGCCGAGCGACACGGGCGGCAGGGTGCAGGACGAGTCACCGGAGTGGATGCCGGCCTCTTCGAGGTGCTCCATGACGCCGCCGATGTACAGGTCGGTGCCGTCGAAGAGGGCGTCGACGTCGAGCTCGATCGCGTCGTCGAGGAAGCGGTCGACAAGGAGCGGCAGGCCGGGTCCGATGATCGCCTGGTCGGCGACGCGCACGAAGTAGTCGCGCAGCGCCTCGGTCGAGTAGACGATCTCCATGCCGCGTCCGCCGAGCACGAAGCTCGGGCGCACGAGCACGGGGTAGCCGATCTCCTCGGCCACCTGCACGGCGCCCTCGACGTCGATCGCGGTGCCGTTGCGCGGGGCGACGAGACCGGCCTCGTCGAGCAGGCGCGAGAACAGCTCGCGCTCCTCGGCGAGGTCGATCGCCTCGGGGCTCGTGCCGAGGATCGTGTAGCCGGCGGCCTCGATACCCTTCGCCAGGCCCAGCGGCGTCTGACCGCCGAGCTGGCAGACGACGCCGAGGATCGTGCCGGACTGCGACTCGGCGTGGAGCACCTCGAGCACGTCCTCGAGCGTCAGCGGCTCGAAGTAGAGGCGGTCGCTGGTGTCGTAGTCGGTCGACACGGTCTCGGGGTTGCAGTTCACCATGACGGTCTCGTACCCGGCGTCCGACAGCGCGAACGAGGCGTGCACGCACGAGTAGTCGAACTCGACGCCCTGACCGATGCGGTTCGGGCCCGAGCCGATGATGACGACCTTCGTGCGGTCGGAGGGGGTGACCTCGGTCTCGGCGTCGTACGAGGAGTAGTGGTACGGCGTGAGGGCCGGGAACTCCCCCGCGCACGTGTCGACCGTCTTGTAGACCGGGCGCACGTCGAGTGCGTAGCGGGTCTCACGCACCTCGGCCTCGTCGAGCCCGCGGATCTGCGCGATCTGCGCGTCGCTGAAACCGTGCTCCTTCGCGACGCGCAGGGTGTCGGCATCCAGCTCGTCGGCTGCGCCGATGAACTCCGCGACCTCGTTGATCAGCACCATCTGGTCGATGAACCACGGGTCGATCGCCGTCGCGTCGAACGCCTGCTCGGGCGTCGCGCCCTTGCGCAGCGCCTGCTGCAGCACGACGATGCGGCCGTCGGTCGGGGTCTTCGCGATCTCGAGCAGCTCCTCGACCGAGCGTGACTCCTCGCCCCAGTGGAAGCTCGACCCGCGCTTCTCGAGCGAGCGGAGCGCCTTCTGCAGGGCCGTGGTGTAGTTGCGGCCGATCGCCATGGCCTCGCCGACCGACTTCATGGTCGTGGTGAGCGTGGTGTCGGCGGCGGGGAACTTCTCGAAGTTGAAGCGCGGAACCTTCACCACGACGTAGTCGAGCGTGGGCTCGAAGCTCGCCGGGGTCACCTTGGTGATGTCGTTGGGGATCTCATCCAGTCGGTAGCCGATCGCGAGCTTCGCCGCGATCTTGGCGATCGGGAAGCCCGTGGCCTTCGACGCGAGCGCCGACGAGCGCGAGACGCGCGGGTTCATCTCGATGACGATGATGCGACCGGTCTTGGGGTCGACGGCGAACTGGATGTTGCAGCCACCGGTGTCGACGCCGACGGCGCGGATGATGTCGATGCCGATGTCGCGCAGGCGCTGGTACTCACGGTCGGTGAGCGTCAGGGCGGGGGCCACGGTGATCGAGTCACCCGTGTGCACCCCGACCGGGTCGACGTTCTCGATGGAGCAGACGACCACCGTGTTGTCGGCGGTGTCGCGCATGAGCTCGAGTTCGTACTCCTTCCACCCGAGGATCGACTCCTCGAGCAGCACCTCGTTGGTGGGTGAGTCGTGCAGACCCGCGCCGCCGATGCGGCGGAGGTCGGCCTCGTCGTACGCGAAGCCCGAGCCGAGACCGCCCATCGTGAAGGAGGGGCGGACGACCAGCGGGTAGCCGAGCTTCTCGGCGCCGGCGAGGAGCTCGTCCATCGAGTGGCAGATCACGGATGCCGCGACGTCGGCGCCCGCCTCGATCACGAGCTCCTTGAAGATCTGGCGGTCCTCGCCGCGGTTGATCGCGTCGAAGTCGGCGCCGATGAGCTCGACGTCGTACTTCTCGAGGATGCCGCGCTTGTGCAGCTGGATGGCCGCATTGAGCGCCGTCTGTCCACCGAGCGTCGGGAGCACGGCATCCGGCTTCTCCTTGGCGATGATCGACTCGATCACCTCGGGGGTGATCGGCTCGATGTACGTCGCGTCGGCGAAGTCGGGGTCGGTCATGATCGTCGCCGGGTTGGAGTTGACGAGGATGACGCGCACCCCCTCTTCGCGGAGCACGCGGCACGCCTGGGTGCCGGAGTAGTCGAACTCGCAGGCCTGACCGATGACGATCGGGCCGGAGCCGATGACGAGGACGGAGTTGATGTCGTCGCGCTTAGGCATTCTTCTTGGTCTCCATCGTGGCGAGAACCATCTCGCGGAAGCGGTCGAACAGGTAGTTGGCGTCGTGCGGACCCGAGGCTGCCTCGGGGTGGTACTGCACGCTGAACGCGGGGATGTCGAGGGCTCGCAGGCCCTCCACGACCTGGTCGTTGAGGCCGATGTGGCTCACCTCGACGCGGCCGAAGCCGTTCGGGCTGTCGACGACCTGGTCGAGGGGCGCGTCGACGGCGAAGCCGTGGTTCTGGGACGTGATCTCGACGCGGCCGGTGGTCTTGTCGAGCACGGGCTGGTTGATGCCGCGGTGTCCGAACGGCAGCTTGTACGTGCCGAAGCCGAGGGCGCGACCGAGCAGCTGGTTGCCGAAGCAGATGCCGAAGAACGGCAGGCCGTCGCTCAGGACCTCGCGCAGCAGTTCGACGTGCTGATCGGATGCCGCGGGGTCACCCGGGCCGTTCGAGTAGAACGCGGCGACGGGCTCGATCGCGCGGATCTCGTCGATCGTCGCCGACTGCGGGAAGACGTGCACGTCGAAGCCACGGGCGGCGAGATTGTCGATCGTGGACTTCTTCACTCCGAGGTCGAGCACAGCGAGGTTGCCGATGCGCTCGGCCGTGGCCGGGGTCACCTCGACCTCGGTCACCGAGACCTCGGCGGACAGGTTGCGGCCGGCCATCCCGGGGGCCTCGCGGACGCGGCGCAGCTGCTCCTCGGCGTCGAGGCTCGCGGCCTCGCCCGAGAAGACGCCGCCGCGCATGCTGCCCGAGGAGCGGATCCGACGGGTCACGGCGCGGGTGTCGATGCCCGAGATGCCGACGATCCCGTCTTCGACGAGCGCGTCGTCGAGCGAGCGGTTGGCGCGCCAGTTCGACACCATGCGCGAGGGGTCGCGCACGACGTAACCGGCGACCCAGATGCGCCGCGACTCGGGGTCTTCGTCGTTCACTCCGGTGTTGCCGATGTGCGGGGCGGTCTGCAGCACGATCTGACCCGCGTACGAGGGGTCGGTGATCGTCTCCTGGTAGCCGGTCATGCCCGTGGCGAAGACGACCTCGCCGAGAGTCTCGCCGCGCGCACCGTACGCGCGGCCGGTGTAACGGGTGCCGTCTTCGAGCACGAGGACGGCCGGGTCGCGCGTCAGGCGCGCGGAAGGGATCAGGGCGGTCATGCGTCGCTTCCTGTCGTGGTGATGAGCGGACGGATGGCGTCGGCGAGGGCTTTCGCCGAGGCATCCTGAGGTCGGAGGTAGGTGTCGACGACCGTGTCGTCGTCGATGCGCCAGGCGACGCGGGTCAGGCCGTCGCGCTCGACCACGCGGTCGATGGCGACGGTCGCCTGGCTCGCGTCGATCAGGCGGTCGCGGGTGAGCGCGATGCGAGGCTGGCCCGGGAGGTCGAGCGCGACGCCGGCCGTCGTGACGGTGACGTCGACGCGGGAGCGGAAGCCGAGACCCTTGACCGCGAGACGCTCGAGCGGCTCGTCGTGACGGGTTGTGGCGACGTAGAGCCCCGGGAACACCGCCGTCTCGACGGCGTCCGCGGGCAGCTCCCCCACCGGGGCGGAATAGCGCGCATCGCGCCGCGTTCGTCGCCACCAGGCCCACGCCAGCAGACCCAGCAGGAAGACGGCCACGCCGACCATCACGAGCAGAGCACCCTCGCGGCTCACGCGAGAGCTCCCGGCGCGTCGAGCAGCGCACCATCGGCGACGGTCGGGATGCCGGAACGCACGGTCCACCGCACCTCTCCCGGCAGCTCCCGACCGAGGTACGGGGAGTTCTTGCTTCGACCGCGAAGGTCGGTCACCGAGAACGCGCGCGAGGGGCGCGGGTCGTACAGGGTGAATGACGCCGGCTGTCCGACGGCGAGCGGTGTGCCGTGGCCGTTGAGCCGACCGATGCGCGCCGGGGCCTTCGACATCACCCGGGCGACATCTCCCCAGCCGATCAGGCCCGTGTCGACCATCGCCTGCTGCACGACCCGGAGAGCGCTCTCGAGCCCCACCATCCCGTTGGCGGCGGCGGCCCACTCGCACGCCTTCGCCTCGGCGGGGTGCGGGGCGTGGTCGGTCGCGACGATGTCGATCGTGCCGTCGGCGAGACCCTCGCGCACGGCCAGGACGTCTTCTTCGCGGCGCAGCGGCGGGTTGACCTTGTAGCGCGCGTCGTAGTCGCGCACGAGCTCGTCGGTCAGCAGCAGGTGGTGCGGGGTCACCTCGGCGGTGACGTTGACGCCGCGCTTCTTGGCCCAGCGGATGATGTCGACCGAGCCCGCCGTACTCAGGTGGCAGACGTGCAGGCGCGAGCCGACGTGCTCGGCCAGCAGCACGTCGCGGGCGATGATCGACTCCTCGGCGACCGCGGGCCAGCCGGTGAGACCCAGCTCGGCCGAGACGGCGCCCTCGTTCATCTGCGCGCCCTCGGTGAGCCGCGGGTCTTGCGCGTGCTGGGCGATCACGCCGTCGAACGCCTTCACGTACTCGAGCGCTCGCCGCATGATGAGCGGGTCGAAGACGCAGAAACCGTCGTCGCTGAAGACGCGCACCCGGGCGCGCGAGTCGGCCATGGCGCCGAGCTCGGCGAGGCGCTCGCCCTTCTGTCCGACGGTGACGGCACCGATCGGCTGCACGTGGACGTATCCGGCCGCTTCCCCGAGGGCGAACTCCTGCTCGACCACACCGGCGGTGTCAGCGGTCGGCGAGGTGTTGGGCATCGCGAAGACGGTGGTGAAGCCGCCGGCCGCGGCGGCGCGAGATCCGGTGAGGACGGTCTCGGATGCCTCGAACCCGGGCTCGCGCAGGTGCACGTGCAGGTCGACCAGGCCCGGCAGGGCGATGAGCCCGTCGGCGTCGACGACCGTGGCGCCCGCGTGCGACAGGCCGGTGCCCGTCTCGGCGATGACCCCGTCGTGGACGAGGAGGTCGGTGGCATCCTGACCCTCGACGCGAGCGCCGCGGACCAGAAGGGTCTGGGGGGTGGCGTGGCTCATCGAAGGTCCTCTTTCTCGGTGTGGGGCCGTTCGCCCGCGAGCAGCAGGTACAGCACGGCCATCCGCACGGAGACGCCGTTCGTGACCTGCTCGAGCACCGTCGAGCGAGGCGAATCGGCGGCTTCGGCGGAGATCTCCAGACCCCGGTTCATGGGGCCGGGGTGCATGACAATGCTATCGGGCGGCAGGGCTGCCAGGCGTCGCGCATCGAGGCCGTAGCGGCGCGAATACTCCCGTTCAGTGGGGAAATACGCGGCCGACATGCGCTCGAGCTGGATGCGGAGCATCATCAGCGCGTCGGGTCCCGCCGCGATCGCGTGATCGAGGTCGTAATCGACCTCGATGGGCCAGCCGCTGACGTCCTGCGGAACGAGGGTCGGCGGGGCGACCAGAGTCACGTGCGCCCCGAGCGTGTGCAGCAGCCAGACGTTCGACCGGGCGACGCGCGAGTGCAGCACGTCGCCGACGATCGTGACCCGGATGTCGTCGAGCCCGCGGCCGCGGCTGTCGTCGCCGAAGAGACGCTTGCGGATCGTGAAGGCGTCGAGCAGCGCCTGCGTCGGATGCTCGTGCGTGCCGTCTCCCGCGTTGACGACGCCCGCGGTGATCCAGCCGCTGGTGGCGAGGGTGCGCGGGGCGCCGGAGGCTCCGTGGCGGATGACGACGGCATCCGCCCCCATCGCCTGGAGGGTCTGTGCGGTGTCCTGCAGCGACTCGCCCTTGCTGACGCTCGAGCCCTTTGCCGAGAAGTTGATGACGTCGGCGGAGAGGCGCTTGGCGGCGGCCTCGAACGAGATGCGCGTGCGGGTGGAGTCCTCGAAGAAGAGGTTGACCACGGTCTTGCCGCGCAGCGTCGGGAGCTTCTTGACCTCGCGGCGCTGGGTGTCGGCCATGTCCTCGGCGACGTCGAGGATCTCGATGGCCTCGGCTCGCGAGAGGTGCTGGGTGTCGAGGAGGTGCCTCATGATTCGATCGTCACCTCTTCGACGCCGTCCGTCTCGGCGAGGCGGACGTTCACGCGCTCGTCGCGGGAACTGGGGAGGTTCTTGCCCACGAAGTCGGGGCGGATCGGCAGCTCGCGGTGGCCGCGGTCGATGAGGGTCGCGAGGCGCACGGCGGCGGGGCGCCCGATGTCCTGCAGGGCGTCGAGGGCGGCGCGGATGCTGCGACCCGAGAACAGCACGTCGTCGACCAGCACGACGACCTTGCCGTCGATGCCGCCCGCGGGGATCTCGGTCTTGCGCGGTGCCCGCGTGGGGTTGCGGTGCAGATCGTCGCGGTACATCGTCACGTCGAGCGAGCCGACCGGAACGGGCGCTCCCCCGAACTCACTGACCAGCGGGCCGATCCGGTTCGCGAGCGTGACGCCGCGGGTCGGGATGCCGAGGAGGACGAGTCCTTCCGGTCCCTTGTTGGACTCCAGGATCTCGTGCGAGATGCGCGTCAAAGCGCGGGCGATGTCGGCATCGTGCATGACGGTGCGCGTATTCATCCGCTGCTCCCTTCTCCGCCTCACGGGACGGGGTTAAAGGTTGCTGTGGTTCGTCGTCCAGCTTAGGGGGTGGATGCCCGCGTGTTGCGTGGATCCGGTGTGTGCCGAGTGTTCGGTTCGGCATCCGGATGCAAACGCATAAACGCTGTTCGCGACCATAAACGCGGTGTGCACGTGTTTCCGAGCGCGGAGAGCGTTTATGCGTCGACGGGCCCGCGGCGCCGCCCAATCACCGGAGCGCGACGTGCGGAATACGGATGCCGGGGACTCAGCCCGCGGCGACCTCCGCGGCCTCGGCGGCGCGGCGTTCCCCGCTCGGCGTAGAGCGGATCGGGTGCCCCGTCGTCGTCAGGCACCGACCCGAGGCCAGGTCCCACTTCCAGTCGTGCAGCGAGCACGTCAGCACGCCGTCCTCGATCTTGCCGGTCTTGGTGAGGTCGGCGCGCAGGTGCGGGCAGCGGCGCTGCACGGTCCAGCCGTCGATTTCGGCATCCTCGGTCTGGTCGGACTGCTCGGCGTACCAGTTCTCGACGTACTCGATGCGGTCACGCGACAGGCACTTGAGGAACGTCGTGAGGAACTCGTTGAACTTGCCCGATCGGCCGACCTCGAACTGCATCGACAGGAAGATCGAGTTCGACCAGTCGATCTCGTGATCGCGGATGTTCGTCGACACGAGGTCGGCGGGGATCGTGTACCAGTAGATGCACTCCTCCCCCGCATACTCACGCAGCTTCGCCTTGGGGAAGTCCACGACCATGTCGAGCTCGCCGATGCGGAAGCGCACCATCCCGCCCACGCCGTTGCGGATCGTGCGGGCGCGGCGCAGCAGCGGCTCCCACCACTCCTTCAGGGCCGCGAGCATCTCCGCCGGCGGGATGATCTCGGCACGGGATGCCTCTTCCGCCTGGATCTCGGCCTGACGGCTGTCGCGCTGTTCGGCGAGGTAGTCCCACTTGTCGCCGAAGATGCGCTCGATCTCTTCGTCGGTGTACAGCGTCTGGGTGACGGTGACATCGGAGCCCTGCACCTCGACCTCGGTACCCGGCAGGAAGAGATACCCCTTCTGATCGGGTCGCTGCTCCTTCATGTGGGCGAGGAACTCGCGCTGATCGGTGAAGATCGAATCGTTCTCGAGGCCCGTGCCGTTGTAGCGGAACAGCGCCTCGCGCAGGAACATCGGCGGACCGGCCATGGGGAAGACGTGCTCGGCATCCACCTTCTCGATGTAGTACATCGCGCGCTTGTTCTGCGCGTCGCGCTTGAGCTGCGCGAAGTTCTGCTTGGCATCCTGCGGCAGGTCGTAGACCATGGGCCACCAGATCGCGCCCGAGACCTGGGTGAAGTACGCGTCGGGCTTGCCGAAGTCGAACAGCTTCTCGAGGTCGAGCGGGTGCGAGTCGTTCTGATTGAGGATGGATGCCGTGCCGTCGTCGAGCGAGAGCGACGAGTCGCCGATCGGGCCGTCCGAGGGGGCCCGAAGCGGGGTGACCATGAGCTTCAGGTCACCGAACTGCAGTGGAACACCCGCTTCGGTGCGGACGAGGTTCGTGTAGCCGAGGGCGATGAGGTCTTGCTCGAGGTCGTCGGTGGGGTATTCGGGGAGGAGCACCTTGATGTCCTTCGGCACGTACCGCTCGAGCATCGCCGGATCGAAGTGGTCGCGGTGGCGGTGCGAGATGTAGAGGAAGTCCGCCTTGCCGAAGCGCTCCCAGTCGAGCGCGCGGTTGTCGGGGAACGGGAACCACGAGCCGAAGAAGCTCGGACCGATGACGGGGTCGCAGAGGATGCTGCCGCCCGCCGTCTCGATGAACATGCCCGCGTGGCCGAGGCCGGTGATTCTCATGTCGCTCCTGTGTCGTGGACGGAACCTGACGAGTCTACGCGGGGGCGGCTGGAAGGCCGTGGGGAGTCGCGGCGGTTCGAGCGACCAATGGATGCCGCGGACTCGCCGCCGCGGATCGATCGCGGGTCAGCGGTGCGCGCGGCGCCGCCTCGCGTCTGTTCGGTGCGCTCGTCTCACGGCCCCAGCAGCCCCCGGATGTCCGACGCGTCGAGGGAAGCGGCGAACGCCTCCCCCTCGTCGATGACCGTGTCGAACAGTGCGGCCTTCCGGCGCTGGAGGGCGAGCACCTTCTCTTCGATCGTGCCGGCCGCGATCAGCCGGTAGACGAACACGCTCTTGTCCTGGCCGATGCGGTGCGCGCGGTCGATCGCCTGCGCTTCGGCCGCGGGGTTCCACCACGGGTCGAGCACGAAAACGTACTCGGCCTCGGTCAAGGTCAGGCCGAAGCCGCCGGCCTTCAGACTGATGAGGAACACGGGCGCCTCCCCCGCGCGGAAGCCCGCGACCACGTCACCGCGCCGGGCGGTGCTCCCGTCGAGGTGGGCGTAGGCGAGGCCCGCGGCATCCAATCTCTCGGCGGCCATGTCGAGGAAGGACGTGAACTGGCTGAAGACGAGCGCGCGGTGCCCCTCCGCGGCGACCTCGACGAGTCGCTCGAGCAGCACGTCGAGCTTCGCCGATCCCAGGTGCGCGTCGCGTTCGTCGACGAGACCGGGGGCGAGCGCGAGCATGCGCAGCAGCGTCAGCGAACGGAACACGATGAAGCGCTGCCGATCGAGGTCGTCGAGCAGCCCGAGCACTTTCTGACGCTCGCGCTGCAGCACGCGGTCGTACAGCGCGCGGTGGGCCGGGCCGAGCGGCACGGCGATCTCCTGCTCCTGCTTCGGCGGGAGATCGGACGCCACCACGTCCTTGGTGCGGCGGAGGAGGAACGGCCGCACCCGGCGCCGAAGTCGCTCGAGGGTCTTCTCGCGATGCTCCCCGGCTGCCGCGGCAGAGAGGGCGGTGGGCGCGTCCGACGGCAGCTGCTCGATCGCGCGCGTGTAGTCCTCGCGGAATTGTCGGATCGAGGGGAACAACCCGGGTGCCGTCAGCGCAAGGAGGGCCCACAGATCGTCGAGCCCGTTCTCGATCGGGGTGCCGGTGGCCGCGAACACCGCGTCGGTGCGCAGGGCGGCGATCGCGCGATGGATACGCGTCGCCGGATTCTTGACGAACTGCGCCTCGTCGAGCACCACCCCCGACCAGTGCGGTGCGGCGAACTCGTCGGCATCCGTCCGCACGACGCCGTAGGACGCGACGACGATGTCCGCGTCGCCCGAGATCTCGGCGATGGACCTCTCACGGCGCACCGCGGTCGCCTCGACGACCGCGACCCGCAGGCCGGGGGCGAAACGTGCGGCTTCGTCGCGCCAGGTCGGCAGCACCGACGTCGGCGCGACGACGAGCCACGGTCGCGCGTCGCCGCGGGTGCGGCTGTGGGCGATGACCGCGAGCAGCTGCAGCGTCTTTCCGAGGCCCATGTCGTCGGCCAGGATGCCGCCGAGCCGGTGGGCGTGCAGGAGCGCCAGCCACGACAACCCCTCGCGCTGGTACGGGCGCAACTCCGCTCGGAATCCGGGCGGTGTGGACACTCGCGGTACCTCGGTGACGTCACGGAGCGCTCGCGCCAGCTGCCGCCACTCGACCGCAGCCTCGGACTGGTCGGCGAGGTCTTCGAACTCGGCCCACAGGGCGAGGTGGGTGCGGGGCAGGCGCGGCCCGGTCTCCCACTCGTCGAGCGCCGCGGCCTCCTCGAGCAGCTCTCGAAGCCTCTGCAGAGCCGGGTGCGTGAGCGAGAACCAGGCACCGTCCGACAGCTTGATGCGCGTGCGCCCCCGTGAGAGGGCGCTGAAGAGCACGCCGAAGGGGATGAGACGGCCGTCGATCGTCACGACGATGCCGAGGTCGAGCCAGTCGCGGTCGAGTGACTCCACCGCGGTGATGCGCAGGGACGGATCCCCCCGCAGCTCGCGGAAGGTCGGCTGCGTGCCCCGAGTGCGCACCCGCACCTCGTCGACCACGTCGAGAGCGGGCAGCACGCGGGAACCGAAGACCGCGGCGTCCGCGTCGCGCAGGAGAGCCTTTGGCATCAGGGGCAGGTCGGATGCCGCCATCCACGCCGTCTCGAACCGCTCGCCGATCTGCGCCTCGGCGCGCGCGTCACGCTCGACGTTCTCGCTCTGGTCGTCGTACACGGTTCGGAAGCCGCCCGGATACACCCAGTCGAGCCGGTACTGCACGGCGTCGTCGTCGAGGTACGAGACCTCCACGGTCAGCGTCGGGCGCGCCGGCGGCGGGGGCGGCACTCCGGCGCCGACCGAGAGCGGGGCGCGGAGGGCGAGGCGCGGATACATCTCGACCACGAACTCCGTCGCTTCGGCGGCGACGACGTCGACGACCCTGCCGCCGATCAGCGCGGGGAGCGGCGACGGAAGGTCGACGGCCGCGAGGACGATCGGCACGGGGTCGCGGTCGACCTCGAACGCGAAGACCCCCGATGTGCCCACGGCGCGGGCATGCGCGGCATCCACGGGACGCCCGTCGATCTCGAGATCGGCCGAGACGCGCAGCGCTCCCCCGCCGACCGCGTCGAGCGCCACGCGCGCCGTCGCCGTGCGTGCGAGGCGCACCGTCTGCTGCGCGTGCATCGCGACGATCCGGATGCCAAGCCCCTCGGCCGCCGCCAGGTGCGGCCACAGCAGGGGCGAGTCGACGGCATCGAGGGCGATCGTGTCGCCGGAGGGAGCGAACGGTCCGGCGGTGCGAAGGGCCTGAGAGAGGGCGTGGAGCTCGGCGAACCACCGCACGTGCGCGGGGTCGAAGCGCGTGGTGGATCGACGCACGGCATCCCACGTGGCATCCGCTCGGATCCACGCCTCGCGCGCGCCTCGCACGAGGGGACGCGCGACGAGCTGCAGATCGTCGCGGCGGCGCGCGAGCATGCGCGGGGTCACCGGCACCACCGCCCGCGCCTCCCACCGCGCGGGGTCGTAGGCCTCGCGCTGGCGCAGCTCGACGCCGAGGGCGAGCGGCTCGTAGGCGGCCGGCTTGCCCCCGGGGAGGAGGTCGCGCCAGGTGGTCACGGGAGCATCCTGCCCGAGGCTTCCGACATCGCCGGCCGTGCGAGCGGGCTCGCGGGGGTTCCGGACCACGCATAAACGCGATTCGCGCACAGAAACACGCTGAGCTCGCGTTTCTGTGCGCGAACAGCGTTTATGCGCGACTTGCGGCCGCGCCCGCAAGCCGCTGACACACGGCCGCGCCCGCACGCCGCTGACTCGCGGCCGCGCGCGCACGCCGCTGACTCGCCGCGGCGCGCGCACCCCGCCAACGCGTTCACGCCGAAACGCCGCGACGCGGCCGCCGACGAAACGTCGGGGCCGCGTCGGAACACGTCGCGAGGGCTCAGGACGAGCGCGCGATCCGGGCCAGCACGCCGTGGACGAACGAGCCGGAGTCGTCGGTCGAGAACTCTTTCGCGAGCTCCACCGCTTCGTCGATCGCGACGGCCGTGGGCACCTCGTCGTTGTACAGGATCTCCCACGTGCCGATGCGCAGCAGGGCGCGGTCGACGGCGGGCATGCGCTGCAGCGACCAGTCCTTCGCAAAGGTGGTGATCTGCTCGTCGATCGCGTCGCGGTTGTCGATCACACCGTCGACGATGTCGCGGGCGTACAACCAGGAGGCCTGACGGTCGGGCTCGGAAGAGGCGCGCTTCGCCTCGGCGGCCAGCATGATCGGCAGTTCCTCGCCGCGCACGTCGGCTTGGAAGAGGATGTCGAGAGCGCGCTTGCGCGCCTTTGTGCGGGCGGACAAGGTCAGCTGATGCGGCCGAGGTACTCGCCGGTGCGAGTGTCGACCTTGATCTTCGTGCCGGTCTCGAGGAACAGCGGAACCTGCATCTCGTAGCCGGTCTCGACGGTGGCGGGCTTGGTGCCGGCCGACGAGCGGTCGCCCTGCAGACCGGGCTCGGTGTAGGTGACCTCGAGCACGACGGACGGCGGGAGCTCGATGTAGAGGGGGTTGCCGTTGTTGAGCGCGATCTGCACCTGCTGGTTCTCGAGCAGGAAGTTGGCGGCGTCGCCGACGGTGGCAGCGCCCACGGTGATCTGGTCGTAGTCGGCGACGTCCATGAAGACGAAGCCCTCACCGTCGTTGTACAGGTACGTGAAGTCGCGGCGGTCGACGTTCTCGATGTCGACCTTGGCGCCGGCGTTGAACGTGCGGTCGACGGTCTTGCCGCTCATGACGTTCTTCAGCTTCGTGCGGACGAACGCGCCACCCTTACCGGGCTTGACGTGCTGGAACTCCACGACGTTCCAGAGCTGACCGTCGATGCTGAGGACGACGCCGTTCTTGATGTCTGCGGTGGATGCCATGAGTGCCAGTGTTCCGTTTCGTGTGAGGGGAGGCGGCGCTCTGGCGCACACCCAGCGGTCGAGTCTACGCGATGCCTTGCTCGGGCGCGGGCGACCTGGTGCAACCAGACGTCCCCGCCCGAGCCGGCAGCGGCGCGCTCAGCCGTCCGCGCGGCCGCTGATGACGTCGACGAGCAGGTGGACGGCCCGCGCGTACCCCGGGACGCCCTCGCCGATCACGTGCACGGCGGCGACGTCTTCAATGTACGAGAAGTGACGGAAGCTCTCGCGCTCCTTGATGTTCGAGATGTGCACCTCGGCGACGGGGAGGGCGACGGATGCCAGCGCGTCGCGCAGCGCGACGGAGGTGTGCGTGAGCCCTCCGGCGTTGATCACGATGCCCGCGCAGTCGAGACGGGCGGCGTGGATCGCGTCGATGAGCACGCCCTCGTGGTTGCTCTGCAGGGCCCGGACCTCGATGCCGTGGCGCTGGGCGGCTTCGGCAGTGACCCGTTCGACATCAGCGAGGGTCTCGCGCCCGTAAATCTCGGGCTGACGCGTGCCCAGCAGGTTGAGGTTCGGACCGTTGACGAGCAGCAGGCGGCGGGGCGTGGTCATGTCGGGCACGCTATCAGCGCCGTCCCTGCGCGGTGAGGCGCACGGGGGCGGTACCGGCTCCGTAGCCCGCGTAGGCGTCGACACGCTCGACGAACTCGAAGAACACCTCGCCGATCGTGCGCGTGTAGAAGTGCAGGTATTCGCCCGCGGCATCCCGGTCGTAGCCGAGGTGGAGCTCGCGCAACTCGTCGACGTCGGCTGTGCTCAGGTCGAAACGTGCGGCGATGTCGTCGTAGTAGTTGGCGGGCATCTCGAGGGGAGAGAAGCCCCGCGTGCGCGCGGCGCGAGCGACGGCGCGGACGTCGTCGCAGACGAAGGCGACGTGCTGAGGGAGCGCGGCGCCGGCCCGCTCGGCGGCGAGGATCGGTGGGGCGACGTTGAGCGGAAGGCGCACTCCCCCACCCGGCGCGACGAGGACGCGACTGGCGACGAGGCCCCGGGGACCCGGCACCTCGGTCGCGCTGTCGACCCGGAGGGCGAAGCCCGCGGTGTAGAACAGCGTCGCCTCCTCGATGGCATCCCACGGTTGGCTCAGGCTCACATGGTCGACGCCCGCGATCGCGGTGTCGCGTCGTGGTTCGCCGTGCTCGAACTCCGCGACCCAGGCGGGCTCTCCCTCGTCGGCGGCCTGCGCCCAGTAGACCTCGGTTCCGTCGGGCGCGACCGCACCGTCGAGGCGCTCCTCGGTCGCGTACGTGCGGCGGTAGGCGCGCGGCACGCCGAGCTCGCTCATGCGCAGATCGACCGCTTCGGCGTCGTCGACCTCGAGCCCGATCGCGGCGAGACGCTGTTCCCACCCGCGAGCGTGCTGCTCGTTGAGGATGACGCGGGCCTCCCCCGCCGTCCAGAGGGTGACCGGCTTCGTGCGGTGGCGTCCGCGCGAGGTGAAGCCGAGCTGCGCGAGCAGCTCTTCGATCGCCGAGGTGTCTTCGGCCTTGACCTCGATGAAGTCGACGCCGGAGGGGGCCGCCGAATCCGGGAGCATCCCCAGATCGGACGGTGCGTCCGGCAGGGTCCGCGACACCGCGTCTTCGAGCCAGCGCAGCGAACGCCGCGCGTGCCGGGCGGTCCGGCGGGCGTCGGTCTGCCGGAAGGTGTCGTTGAACACCTCGAGCGACCAGGGTCCGGTGTATCCGGCCTGAACGATGCGGGCGGTGAAGTCGGCGAGGTCGAACTCCCCCTCGCCGGGGAACAGCCGGTGGTGCCGGCTCCACGAGAGCACGTCCATGCTGAGACGCGGAGCATCGGCGAGCTGCACGAAGAAGATCTTCTCGCCCGGGATGTCCGCGATCTCCGCGAGGTCGTGCCCGCGCGAGAGGATGTGGAACGAGTCCAGACACACGCCCACCGCGGGATGGTCGGCGCGCTCGACGATGCGCCAGGCGCGGCGGTAGTCGTCGACGAAACGACCCCAGGCGAGGGCTTCGAAAGCGATCCGGATGCCATACCCCGCCGCCAGGTCGCCGAGGCGTCGCAGCTGGTCGGCGGAGACGGCGTCGTCGTCGACCGTGGCGGTGGCGACATTGCTGCAGCAGAGGACGAGGTCCATGCCGAGCCGTTGCATGAGACGGAACTTCGCGTCCGCCCGCCGCAGCACCGCGGCGAACGTCTCTTCGTCGACGCCCTCGACGTCGCGCATCGGCTGGTAGAGATCGAGGCTCAGCCCCAGACGTCCGGCCAGGGCCGCGATTTCCTCGGGGCTTTCGGGAGCTGCGAGGAGGTCGGGCTCGAAGATCTCCACGCCGTCAAAGCCGGCGTCGGCGCAGGCGTGGAGTTTGTCGGCGAGCGTCCCGCTGATGCAGACGGTCGCGATCGAGGTCCTCATGGCGGCCGAATGTACCATCTGGTACAAACGGGGTCCACTAGTCTGACCGAATGGCCGAGGCACGCAGAGACGCCGAGCGCACCCGATCCGAGCTGCTCGCCGTCGCGACCGAGGTCTTCGCCGAAGAGGGGTTCTCCGGCGCTCGGGTCGACGACATCGCCGCGCGCACGCGCACGACGAAGCGGATGATCTACTACTACTTCGGCGGCAAGGAAGGGCTGTATCGCGCGGTCCTCGAAGAGGCCTACCGCGGCATCCGCGAGGCGGAGCGCGCGATCGACGTCGATCACGCCGATCCCGTGGACGCCATCCGCGCTCTGGCCGAGCTCACCTTCGACCACCACGTCGGTCACGAGGCGTTCATCCGACTCGTCGCGATCGAGAACATCCACCGCGGCGAGTTCATCCGTCAGATCGAGGGCCTGCGCACGCTTTCCCAGCCGGCGAAGGGCCTTCTCGACGAGATTCTCGAGCGCGGGCGTGCCACCGGAGTCTTCCGTTCCGACGTCGACGCGATCGACGTGCACCTCGTCATCAGCTCGTACTGCGTGTTCCAGGTCGCCAACCAGTACACGTTCGGGCACCTCTTCGATGTCGACCTCGCCTCGCCCGAGCGTCGGGTGCACCTCCGCGCCGCTCTCGGCGACGTGGTGGTCGGCTGGCTGACCGCACCCGCGCGCTGATCGCGCGGAGGGGCACGCCGGCCCCCGGACCCTTCAACGAGCTCAGGGGCCTCTCGACACAGGTGGCTGAGCCTGTCGAAGCCACCGGGATGCTCGCGGGGCCCGGACCCTTCGACGAGCTCAGGGGCCTCTCGACACAGGTGGCTGAGCCTGTCGAAGCCACCGGGATGCTCGCGGGGCCCGGACCCTTCGGCGAGCTCAGGGGCCTCGCGACACAGGTGGCTGAGCCTGTCGAAGCCACCGGGGTGCTCGCGGGGCCCGGACCCTTCGGCGAGCTCAGGGGCCTCGCGACACAGGTGGCTGAGCCTGTCGAAGCCACCGGGGTGCTCGCGGGGCGCCCCGGATCTACGGCATCTGGGATCTCGTCGTTGACACCGCGGCGTGAGCGTGGTTTCCTCTGAACGTACCGGTTAGTACATAACCGCCACACGGACACGAAGGAGTACCGTGATCGACGCGCACCCGTATCTCGTCGGCCTCATCGGCACGGGAGTCCTCCCCTCGCTCACCCCGTCGATGCACATGGCCGAAGCTCGCGCGCTGGGGCTGACCTACGTCTACCGCCCGCTCGACCTCACCGCCCTGGGCATCGACCCCGAGCGCATCGGCGACGTGCTCGCGTGGGCCGAGCGCCTCGGCTACGACGCCGTCAATGTGACGCACCCGTGCAAGCAGAGCGTCCTCGCCCACCTCGACCGGATCGACCCCGTCGCCGCCGCCCTCGGCGCAGTCAACACGGTGCTGTTCACACCCACCGGGCGGGTCGGCTACAACACCGACACGACCGGCTTCGCCGCAGCCTTCACCGACGGGCTCCCGGATGCCGCAACCCGGCACGTCGTCCAGCTCGGCGCGGGTGGCGCAGGGTCCGCCGTCGCCGACGCGCTGCTGCGCCTCGGGACCGCTCGACTGACGATCGTCGACCTCGACTCCGCACGCGCGACCGCGCTCGCCGACGACCTCGGCTCGCGGCATCCGCTCTCCGCCGTCGACACCGCGACGCCGGGTCGCCTCGGCGAGGTGCTCGACGGTGCCGACGGCCTCGTGCACTGCACCCCGGTAGGAATGGCCGAGCACCCGGGGCTCCCCCTCGACGCCGCGCTGCTGCGCCCCGACCTCTGGGTCGCCGACATCGTGTACCGCCCGCTCGACACCGAACTCCTCGTCGCCGCGCGCGAGCGCGGCTGCCGCACGCTCAGCGGCGGACGTATGGCGGTCCACCAGGCCGTCGATGCGTTCGCCCTCATCACGGGGACGCGACCCGACCCCGATCGCATGACCGCCCATTTCCTCGACCTGGTGGCCGCCGACTCGCCCGCCAGCCCCGCCATTCCTCGCTAAGGAGCACACCCCATGACCACCACCGCAACGACGCGGAAGACTCCCGTGAAGGCGGCCACCGCCAGCTTCATGGGAAGTGCCGTGGAGTATTACGACTTCTTCCTGTTCGGCTCGGCCGCCGCGCTCATCTTCCCCACGGTCTTCTTCCCGTCGGGCGACCAAGCGGCACTGGTGATGTCGTTCGCGACCTTCGGGTTCGCCTACATCGCGCGCCCGGTCGGCGCCGTCATCCTCGGTCACTTCGGGGATCGCATCGGCCGCCAGAAGGTGCTGATGTTCACGCTGCTCCTCATGGGCCTGTCGACGTTCGTGATCGGCTGCCTGCCCGGCTTCGCGCAGATCGGCTGGTTCGCACCCATCCTGCTCGTGCTGTGCCGTCTGGCCCAGGGGCTGTCGGCGGCGGGCGAGCAGGCGGGAGCGTCGTCGCTCACTCTCGAGCACGCCCCCGACGGACGCCGTTCCTTCTTCACCTCGTGGACCCTCACGGGAACGCAGGGCGGTCAGATCCTCGCCGCCCTCGTCTTCATCCCCGTCGTCGCGCTCCCCGACGACATCAAGTTCTCATGGGGATGGCGCGTGCCGTTCTGGCTGAGCGCCGTCGTCGTGATCGTGGCCTTCTTCATCCGACGGAGCCTGCACGAGACGCCCGAGTTCGAACAGGCCAAGGAGACCGGACAGATCGCGCGGATGCCGCTGGTTCCTCTGCTGAAGAACCACTGGCGCGACGTGCTCCGCGTGATCTTCTGCGCGTTCATCGCCGCGGTGTCCACGGTCTTCGGCACCCTCGCGATCGCCTACGGCAAAGAGGTCGGGCTCGCCGCGAGCGTCACGCTGTGGCTCGTCGTCGTCGCCAACGTCGTCGCTCTCTTCACGCAGCCGCTGTTCGGCAAGCTCGCCGACCGCATCGGTCGCAAGCCCGTCTTCATCTACGGCGCCCTGTCGTCCGCGGCGTTCATGCCGTTCTACATGCTGTCGATGGGGGCCGGGAACGACCTTCTCACCTTCGGCCTCGCGGTCCTCACGTTCTCGTGCGGGTACGCCGCCGCCAACGCCGTGTGGCCCTCCTTCTACGGCGAGATGTTCAGCACGCGCGTCCGTTTCTCGGGGATGGCGATCGGCACGCAGCTCGGCTTCCTCATGGCCGGGTTCGCGCCCAGCATCGTCGCGGCGCTCGGCGGCGGAGGAGCGGGCGGCTGGGTCGTCATCAGCCTCTTCACCGCGGTCATCGCGATCATCGCGTCGATCAGCGCCCTCACGGCACGCGAGACGAAGAACGTGCCGACCGCACAGCTCGGCCTCCGCGCCGAGGAGCGCGTCCCCGCGGGGGTCTGATCCTCAGCGTGGAACGGCCCCGTCTCCTTCCGGAGGCGGGGCCGTTCCCGTCGCAGAACCGGAGACGCGTCGCGGATCCGGAGCATCCCGTGCGAATCGTCCGGATCCGAGGCGCATCTCCGGATCTGCGACGCATCCCCGTGCCCGGCACGAGCCGCGCGCAAGTGAGGGAAGAGCGTCGGATGCCATGGCATCCGGAATCCACGAACCCGATGTCGAGCGCGCCGGCGGATGCCGAACCTACGCGCCGACCTCCTGGTACGCGGCGAACAGCAGCGACTCATCCGGCGCCTGCAGCACCGTCGGGCGCGCGAGGTCGTCGAGCACGATGAAGCGCAACATGCTGCCGCGGCTCTTCTTGTCGCGCTGCATGGTCGCCTTCAACGTCTGGAACGCCCCGGCGCGATACGTCGTCGGCAGGCCGAGCGACTCGAGCACCGTGCGGTGACGCTGCGCGACGTCGTCGGACAGGCGTCCGGCCAGTCGCGACAGCTCCGCGGCGAACACCATGCCGACCGAGATCGCGGCGCCGTGACGCCAGCGGTAGCGCTCGGCGTGCTCGATCGCGTGGCCCAGCGTGTGCCCGTAGTTGAGCACCTCGCGCAGCCCCGCCTCGCGCAGGTCCTCACCGACGACCCGCGCCTTCATGTCGATCGCCAGTTCGATGCAGCGGCGGAACGCGTCGCCGCGCGGATCGACGATCCCCGACGGGTCGGCCTCGATGAGATCGAGGATCTCCGGATGCCAGATGAAACCCGCCTTGACGACTTCGGCGAACCCGGCCGTCGCCTCGTTCTTCGACAGCGTGTCGAGCAGGTCGAGATCGCACACCACGGCGACCGGCGGCCAGAACGCCCCGACGAGGTTCTTCCCCTCCGCGGTGTTGATGCCCGTCTTGCCGCCGACGGCAGCGTCGACCATGCCGAGCACGGTGGTCGGAACCTGCACGAGGGCGACGCCGCGCAGCCAGGTCGCCGCGACGAAACCGGCGAGGTCGGTGACCGCTCCCCCACCGAAGCCGATGACAGCGTCGGTCCGCGTAAAGTCGGCCTGGCCCATCACCTGCCAGCAGAACGCCGCGACTTCCACGCGTTTGCCGGCCTCGGCATCCGGAATCTCGGCGAGCAGCACCTGGCGATCGCCCATGAGCTGCGCGCGCACCTCTTCCGCCTGCTTAGCGAGCGTCGGCGGGTGCACCACGAGCACCTTCTGCGCGGCCGCCGGCAGCACCTCTCCGAGCGAGGCCAGAAGGCCGCGGCCGATCGTGATGTCGTAGCCGGAGTCGCCGGCGACGCTGATGGTGGTGGTGTCGGTCATGCCGTCTCTCCGGCCGGCACACGGCGTGCCCAGGCCACGATGTCGTCGACGACCCGCGCGAGCGGGCCCGACGAGGTGTCGAATGCGATGTCGGCCGTCTGCTCGTAGACCGGTCGCCGTTCCTCGAAGATCCGCAGCCAGCGCGCGACGGGATCCTCGCCCCCGAGAAGGGGGCGATCGTCTCCGTGGATCCGGGATGCCACGACGTGCGGCGCCACGGTCAGCAGCACGACCCGGTGCTCTCGCAACCGCTCGCGTGTCACGGCGTCGAGGACCGCACCCCCGCCCAGCGCGACCACACCGCCGCGGGTCAGCGCCTCGGCGACGGCTTCACGCTCGAGGGCGCGGAAGTGCGGCTCGCCGTGGGCACGGAACAACGCCGGGATCGGGCCGTGGTCGCGGACGACGAGCTTGTCGGTGTCGGTGAACGGCGTGCCGAGGGCGCGCGCGACACGGCGCCCGACGCTGGTCTTCCCCGCGCCCATCGGCCCGATCAGGACGACGGCCGAGGTCCCGGCATCCGGGATCGTCGTCGCCTGGTCCACCGGCTCAGGCGGGGTCATGCGCGAGCAGCGCGGCGTCGGACGCGTCGCTCGTGCGCAGCGTCTCGGGGAGGTTCGCGAGGTACGACTCGAGGTTGCGACGCGTCTCGGCGATGTTGTCGCCCCCGAACTTCTCGAGCACGGCGTCGGCGAGCGTCACGGCCACCATCGCCTCGGCCACGACACCCGCGGCGGGAACCGCGCAAACGTCGGAGCGCTGGTGGTGCGCCGCCGCGGTGTCGCCGGTCGCGACGTCGACGGTGCGCAGCGCCTTCGGGATCGTGGCGATCGGCTTCATGCCGGCACGCACACGCAGAACGGTGCCGGTCGACATGCCGCCTTCGGTCCCGCCGGCCCGGTCGGAGGAGCGCGTGATGCCGTCGTCCGTGGCGAAGAGCTCGTCGTGCGCCTGCGACCCGCGACGCGTCGTGGTGAGGAAGCCGTCGCCGACCTCGACACCCTTGATCGCCTGGATGCTCATGAGTGCCTGGGCGAGCTTGGCATCCAGTCGACGGTCCCACTGCACGTGCGAGCCGAGCCCCGGGGGCAGGCCGTAGGCGAGCACCTCGACGACGCCGCCGAGGGTGTCTCCGGCCTTCTTGGCGTCGTCGACCTCGGCGACCATGGCCTCGCTCGTGGCGGGGTGGAAGCAGCGCAACGGGTCGGCGTCGAGACGGTCGACGTCGTCGGGCGCGGGGATCGCGGCGTCGTCGGGGACACGCACCGGGCCGATCGACAGAGTGTGGCTGACGAGGCGGATGCCGAGCTCGCTGAGGAATGCCCGGGCGACGGCGCCGAGGGCGACCCGCGCCGCCGTCTCGCGGGCAGAGGCGCGCTCGAGGATCGGGCGCGCCTCGTCGAACCCGTACTTCTGCATGCCGACGAGATCGGCGTGACCGGGACGCGGACGCGTGAGCGCCGCACCGCGACCGCGCGACTTGTCCGACAGCTCGACGGGCTCGGGGCTCATGACCTCGGTCCACTTCGGCCACTCGGTGTTGCCGATGCGCAGGGCGATGGGGCTGCCGATCGTGTAGCCCTGCACGATGCCCGTGGACAGCGTCAGCTCGTCTTCCTCGAACTTCATGCGCGAGCCGCGGCCGTAGCCGAGCCGGCGACGCGCGAGTTCTGCGCGGATCTGCGCGGACGAGATGGGAACGCCCGCCGGCATCCCCTCCATGAGGGCGATCAGTTCGGGGCCGTGGGACTCGCCGGCCGTGAGAACGCGAAGCATTCGTCTAGTCTCCCACGAGCGCGATGCGCATCGCGGCCAGCACGGCGTCCTCGCGCTCGAGGGGAACGGCCGGATCGCCGCCGACGAAGATGCGCACCTGCAGCAGCGCCTGGTGCAGCAGCATCGGAAGCCCGTTGATCGCCTCGTTCCCCGCGGCGCGCCACTGCTCGGCGAGGGCGGTCGGCCAGTTGCCGTAGACGACGTCGACGAGCAGCCCGCCGTTCTCGGCGAAGGGACGGATGCCGGGACCCACGTCGACCTTCCCCGGGAGAGCCGCGACGGTCACATCGACGGGCAGGGGCACGCCGGGGTCGTCGAACGACGCGCGTGAGATCTCGACACCGACGGACTCCCCCAGGTCCCTCAGGGGGATGACGGCTTCGGGGCGACGGGCCACGACCTCGACGCGCCGCGTGCCGAGCTCAGCGAGAGACATCACCGCGGAAGTCGCCGTGGCGCCTGCTCCGAGAATGCGCGCCACGCCCGGTTCAGCCACGCCCGCCTCGCGCAGGGCGCGCGCCAGGCCTCCGACGTCGGTGTTGAACCCGCGCGGTCCGTCGGACGTGAGGAGGAACGTGTTCACGGCGCCCGTACGCCGCGCGGCGTCGTCGAGCTCGACAGCGGCGCGGAAGGCGACGTTCTTCAGTGGCATCGTGAGCGAGAGCCCGCGCCAGGTGTCATCCAACTCGCCCAGTCGGACGGCAAACTCCGCTTCGGTCACTCGCTGCCGCCCGTACGTCCACGACAGCCCCAGCTCGCGGTACGCCGCCGCGTGCAGCGACGGCGACCGTGAGTGATCGATCGGGTCCCCCCAGACGGCGAGCCGGTCGGTGCTCAGCATCCGCCGTCGGGGTTGTCGCGGCACCACTGCTGGAACTGGTCGACGGCCTTGAGCTGATCGGCGTACGTCGTCGAGAAGACCGTCTCTCCCGTCGAGAGGTTGACGGTCGTGAAGTAGTACCACGGTCCGTCGACGGGGTGCATGGCCGCGTCGATCGCCAGGTCACCCGCGTTGGCGATCGGACCCACCGGCAGACCCGGGTGGATGTAGGTGTTCCACGGGTTGTCGCTGGTGAGCGCGTTCTCGGACGACGACGAGCTTCCCGCGCCGATCTCACCGACGCCGTACTGGGCGGTCGAGTCCATCTGCAGAAGGCCGTGCGTCTCGTCGTTGTCGGGCTGGAGGCGATTCTCGATCACGCGCGAGACCTTGTAGAAGTCGTCGGGGTTGCGCGCTTCGCGCTCGATGATCGACGCGATGATGAGAATCCGCTCGCGGTCGCTCTCGGGCACTCCCGCCTGATCGAGCGACTGCACCGTGCGCTGGACCATGCGCGCGATCACGTCCTTCGCGGCGACGCCCTCGTCGAAGTCGTAGGTGGCGGGGAAGATCCATCCTTCGAGCGACGAGGCGGAGACGCCGTACTGCGACGGATCGGCGACGGCCGCGTCGAGGTCGGCGCGCGCGATGCCCGTCTGCTCCGAGATCACGTCGAGCGACTGGGTGAGCGTGAGGCCCTCGCGCAGCTGCACGGAGTTGTCGAGGCGGTTCGTCGGGTCGCGGAGTGCGGCGATGACGGCCTCGGACGTCATCTGCTTCTGCAGCTTGTAGACACCCGGCTGGAAGGTGAAGCCGACCGAATTGTCGACCATGTACTTGTAGAGCGAGTTGGAGGCCTTGGTCACGCCGGCGTCGAACATCTTCGGGGAGACGGACTCGCCGGTGTCCCCCGCCACGATCGTCACGCGGGCCTCGCCGTTGGCGATGCCCGCCTCGTAGTCGAGGGGCTCGCCGGTGCCGAGGAACGCCTGAACCCGGTCGCCGTAGGTGTTCCACAGCGCGAAGCCGCCGCCCACGAGGCCGCCGATGACCACGAGGACGATCCCGAGGGCGATCCACCCGCCGGTGCGGCGACGCTTCTTGGGCTTCCGGGGAGCGGCGGCGCCGATCTGGTCGGTGTGGGCGCGGCCGGTGAAGAGGTCCTCGAGCGAGCCGCTCGGTACGGTGCCGTCGCTCGCCGTCCGTCCGGCCGACACGCCGGCAGCAGCTGCGCCGACGAGAGCGGGCTCGCGCTCAGCGGGCGTGGTCGGGATCTGCTGCGTGGGCTGCTCCGCGGCGGCCGCTCGACGAGCCGTCTCGGCGGGGGTTCGAGCGGGGCCGGGCTGTGCCGCGGCGGGGCGCGTGGCGGCGCCGGCCGACGGAGTCGGCGCCGCGTTGTTCGTCGGCGCCGTCGTTCGCGGCCGGGAGGCGGCGGGCGTCGAGGCGACGGATTCCGTGCTCTGCGCCGGAGCGGGCACACCGGTCTGTGCCGCGGTGGGTCCTGTCTGCGCGCGAGCAGCTCGCGCGGCGCGGCGCGACACGGGCGTCTCCGGCTCGGGCGCGGCGGGCGACTCGTCCGTCGACGGCGACCGTCGCCGCGCGCCGTCCGGAGCGGCCGCGCGCGGGTCGGGCAGCCGTCCGTACAGGTCGGCGAGGGGGTCGTTGGCGTTGGGGTCGTTTTCGGGCATGTCAGGCGGGCTCCTGTCCCGGTGTGACGGCGGGTCCGGCCGGGTCACCGGACTGTCGCTCCACGTCGAGCGCCTGCTGCAGCAGCACCACAGCGGCGACTTGGTCCACAATGCTACGAGAATCCCGCTGGGAACGTCCTGCCTCTCTCAGCACACCGTGTGCCGACACGGTGCTCAGACGCTCATCGACCAGCCGGACGGGCATCGGCAATGCGGTGGCGAGAGCCTGCGCAAACCTGCGGGCGTCGGTCGTCGAGGGCGTGTCCTCGCCGCGGAGATTCAGCGGCAGGCCGACGAGCACCTCGAACGCCTCGTACTCCGCGGCGAGGGCGGCGATGCGGCGGACGGGCTCGCCCTTGCGCGGAACCGTCTCGACAGGGACGGCGAGTACTCCGTCCGGGTCGGAGCGGGCGACACCGACACGGGCGCGCCCGACATCGATCCCGAGACGGATGCCGCGCCGAAACGCCGTCACGCGGTGGTCGCCCGCACGTCCGCGACGATGCCCTCGAGCGCCTGCGGCAGAGCCGTGGCATCCGTTCCGCCGCCCTGCGCGACGTCGGGGCGACCGCCCCCGCCTCCGCCGAGCACTCCCGCGGCGGCCTTCGCCAGAGAACCGGCGGCCAGGCCCCGTTCGCGGGCGGCTTCGTTCGTCACGACGACGACCGTGGCGCGCCCGCCCGCGACGCTCGCGAGCGCGACGACCGCGGGGTCGCTGCCGAGACGGTCTCGCACCTGCAGGGCGAGCGAGCGCACGTCGTCGGCCGACGCGCCCTCCCCCAGGCTCTGCGCGACGACGCGCACGGTGCCGACGGCGACGGCCGCCTCGACCAGCTGGGGCAGACGACCGGTCAGGGCCTGTGCCTCGAACGCGGCGATCTTCTTCTCGGCCGCTTTGAGGCTTGCCGCCAGCTCTGCGATGCGGGTCGTGAGCTGCTCGCGCGGTGTCTTGAGCGACGTCGACAGCTGCGACACGATCGCGCGCTCCGCCGCGAGGTCGCGGAAGGCATCGAGACCCACGAGCGCCTCCACGCGACGGTTCGAGGCACCGACCGACTGCTCGCCGACGAGGTTGACCAGGCCGATCTGGGAACTGCGGGCGACGTGCGTGCCGCCGCAGAGCTCGCGCGACCAGGGGCCGCCGATGTCGACCATGCGCACGGTGTCGCCGTACTTCTCGCCGAACAGCGCCATGGCGCCCGCGGCCTTCGCCTCGTCGAGCGACATCACGCGCGTGGTGACCTCGAGGTTGTCGCGCACGGCGTTGTTGGCGATGTCCTCGATCTCGGTGCGGGTCTCGGGCGAGAGCGCCGAGCCCCAGCTGAAGTCGAAGCGCATGTAGCCGGCGCGGTTGAGCGATCCGGTCTGCGTCGCCGTCTTGCCGAGGGTGTCGCGGATCGCCGCGTGCACGAGGTGCGTCGCGGAGTGCGCCTGCTGCGCCGAGTGGCGGTTCAACGCGTCGACCACGGTGGTGGCGGGCGCGCCCACCGACACCTCGCCGGTGGTGACCTCGACGGTGTGGCTGATGAGACCGGGCACGGGGCGCTGCACGTCGAGCACCTCGAGCTCGTACCCCGGCCCCACGATCGTGCCCTTGTCGGCGACCTGGCCGCCCGACTCGGCGTACAGCGCGGTCTCGGCCGTGATGACCTCGGCGATCCGTCCGGCGGAGGCGCGATCCGTGCCCTGACCGTCGACCAGGATGCCGAGCACGGTCGACTCCGTCTGCAGCTCGGTGTATCCGGTGAACACCGTCTCGCCCAGCGCGCGGAACTCGCGGTACGCGCTCTGATCGGCGATCGCGCCCTTGCGAGCACGGGCGTCGGCCTTCGCGCGGGTGCGCTGCTCCTGCATGAGCTGGTCGAAGGCTCCGCGGTCGACGCTCAGGCCCGCCTCTTCGGCGATCTCGAGCGTGAGGTCGATGGGGAAGCCGTACGTGTCGTGCAGCAGGAACGCCTCGGAACCCGACAGCGTCGTGCCGCCGCCGTTCTTCGCCTCGGCCACCGACTGGTCGAGGATGGCGGATCCCGCCGCGAGCGTGCGGAGGAACGTCTGCTCCTCGGCGATCGCGTAGGCCGACAGGCGCGCGTAGTCGGCCTCGACCTCCGGGTACGACTCCTTCATCGCGTCGCGTGACGCGGCGAACAGCTCCGGGAAGGTCGGGCCCTCGACGCCGAGCAGGCGCATCGAACGGATGGCGCGACGCATGATGCGCCGCAGGATGTACCCGCGTCCCTCGTTCGAGGGCGTCACGCCGTCGGCCAGCAGCATGAGCGAGGAACGGACGTGGTCGGCGACGATGCGGAGGCGCACGTCGTCCTCGTGCGACTCGGCACCGTACGACTTGCCCGCGAGCTTTGCGGCGAGATCGAGGACCGGGCGTACCTGGTCGGTCTCGTACATGTTGTCGACGCCCTGCTTGATGAACGCGATGCGCTCCAGGCCCATGCCGGTGTCGATGTTCTTCGCCGGCAGCTCGCCGACGATGTCGAAGTCGTACTTCGACCGCACGTTCGTGATCTCGTACTGCATGAACACGAGGTTCCAGATCTCGACGTAGCGGTCGTCGTCGGTCGCCGGTCCCCCGTCGATGCCGTACGCCGGGCCGCGGTCGAAGAAGATCTCGGAGCACGGGCCCGCCGGACCCGGGAGCCCGGTCGACCAGTAGTTCGTGTCTTTGCCGAGGCGCTGGATGCGATCCTCGGGTAGCGTGCTGAGCTTCAACCAGAGGTCGTGAGCCTCGTCGTCCTCTTCGTAGACGGTGACCCAGAGGTCTTTCGGGTCGAAGGCGAGGCCGCCCTCGGACTCGGGGGCGGTCAGCAGCTCCCACGCGTAGCGGATCGCGTCTTCCTTGAAGTAGTCGCCGAACGACCAGTTGCCGAGCATCTGGAAGAAGGTGCCGTGGCGGGGCGTCTTGCCGACCTCTTCGATGTCGTTGGTGCGAATGCACTTCTGCACGTCGGCCGCGCGCGGGTACGGCGGCGGCACGACACCGCTGAGGTACGGGATGAAGGGCACCATGCCCGCCACGGTGAACAGCAGGGCCGGATCGTCGGTGACGAGCGAGGCCGAGGGGACGATCGTGTGGTTCTTCTTCTCGAAGAAGTCGAGGAAGCGCTGGGCGATCTCGGCGGTTTTCATGGCGAATCTTTCGATGGGCGTGCGGACCCTCCCCCGGCGCCGGGGGCGGGATGCCGGAAGGTCAGTCGGACGAGGAAGCCGAGCGCGCCGCGTCGGCGGCGGTACCGAGGGACGTGCTCGCGGAGGCGGCGACGCCCTTGACGTCGTCGACGATCTCCGACAGGCGGATCTCCTGCTCGTGGTAGGCGTCGCTCATGCGATCGGTGAACTCGCTGATGCGGGAATCGAGCTGCGCGAACAGCTCCTGACCCCGGGGGTCCTTGTTCACCAGGTGAGCGGCGACGAAACCGCCGACGATGCCGAAGGCGAACCAGACGAGGCTTCTCACGATCACCACTTCTTCCTCGATACAGCGCCGCGGTCGCGGCATCCTTCATCGTAGGCGACGGTCGTCGTGCGCCGCTTCAGAGAGATCTGTTGCGGATGTTCCTCTCGCGTTCGTTTGCCGCAGATGGTCGGCGGCTCGACCTCGCACCGACAATCTCGGGCAAACGAACAGACGCTTTCGCCGTTCGTTTGCCGCAGACGGTCGCCGGCGCCATCCAAGACCGGCCATCTCGGGCAAACGAATGCTGCGCACGCACGACGAGGAAACCACCAAAGGCGGCGGGAGCGTGAGCTGTAACGACGAAGGGCGCCGGGAGAACCCGACGCCCTTCGTGTGCTCGCTGGGATCAGCGGGCGGCGTAGTACTCGACGACGAGCTGCACGTCACACGTGACGGGCACCTCGGCGCGCTTGGGGCGACGCAGGAGCTTCGCCTGGAGCGTCGACAGGTCGACCTCGAGGTAACCGGGAACGGGGGGCAGCACCTCGGCGTGCCCACCGGCGGCGGCGACCTGGAAGGGCTCGAGGCCCTCGCTCTTCGGCTTGACGTGGATCTGCTGACCCGGCTTCACGCGGAACGACGGGCGGTCCACGAGCTGGCCGTCGACCAGGATGTGGCGGTGCACGACGAGCTGGCGAGCCTGCGCGGTGGTGCGGGCGAAGCCCGAACGCACGACGAGGGCGTCCAGACGCATCTCGAGCAGCTCGACCAGGTTCTCACCGGTCAGGCCGTCGGTGCGGCGTGCCTCGTTGAACGCGATGCGCAGCTGCTTCTCGCGGATGCCGTACTGCTCGCGCAGACGCTGCTTCTCACGCAGACGGACGGCGTAGTCGCTGTCAGCCTTGCGCTTGGTGCGACCGTGCTCACCCGGAGCGTAGGGACGCTTCTCGAGGTAGCGGGCGGCCTTGGGGGTGAGTGCGACGCCGAGGGCGCGCGACAGACGCACCTTGCGGCGGTCCTGAGACTTCGTGGTCACGAAGTTCTCCTTCCGATGACGTGGCCGCGCCTTTCGCGGCTCACGGACGTATCGCCTCTCTTCGCCCTATCCGGACTGCACGCCGGGGCACGCCGGAAGGTCGGTGAAGAAGAGAGGGGATGCCCGAGAACCCGGTCTCGAACCGGTCAATGATATCAGAGGCCGGCCGCGACGACAGAGGACCAGGCGAGGAGGAAGAGCGGGACGTACAGCATCGTCACCAGCACGGCGTGCGTGGCGACGAATCCGACCGCTTCGAGCATTTTGCCCCGCTCCCGCAGGTGTGACCGGAGCTTGTGCGCCACGGCTTTCGGATGCCGCACATCCCAGCTGTTGAAGCGCAGGTACCGGCCGAGGTACATCCCTACCGCTCCGAGCAGGATGACGATGCCCGCGAAGACCCAGCTCTCGACGGTGATCTGGTCCCCGCGCTGCTGGCCGATGATGACGAACATCTGGAGGGGGACCAGGCTGAGGATCGCGTTCGCAATCCCCGCCAACGTCAGCGCAAGTGTCTGCACGATGTCGTACCAGAGCGGCACCGGGGTGTTCTCGACACGATGGCTGAAGTTCAGTTCGGTAATGAGGTAGACCGAGTTGGGGAACATCAGCAGCCACGCGCCCGTGGGCACAGCGAGCGCCATGACCGCCAGCACACCCTCGAGCAGGGAGGCGTTGTCGAGCGCATGGCTGCGGTACTCCACGAACAGCAGGAAGCCGACGCCCGCGACCAGCGACAGCGGAACCGGCACGAACGACAAGCCCACGTTCAGCAGCATCGGACGGTACAGGCGTACGCGATAGACGGCCGCGCGAAGGAGCACGAGCACGACCGCATACAGGTTGAGGGCCAGGACGGCGGCAGCGGTGAGGAGCACGATCACGGGCACACACTGTGGCACGGGCAGGGACCCGAACCCGCCCGAACGCCCCGGAATTCACCCGCCGTCGAGAATGCGGCGGATCTTCTCGAGCCGCGCCGACACGTCACGCTCGGCCCCGTGGTTGGTGGGCTCGTAGTAGCGCCGGCCACGCAGCTCGTCGGGGAGGTACTGCTGACTCACGATGCCGATCTCGCTGTCGTGCGCGTACTTGTATCCCTTGCCGTGACCGAGTCGCTTCGCCCCGGGGTAATGCGCGTCGCGCAGGTGCATCGGTACTCGTCCGAACCCGCCTGCGCGCACGTCGGCGATCGCGGCGTTGATCGCGTTGTACGCGGCGTTCGACTTCGCCGTGGTCGCGAGGTACACGGTCGCCTCGGCGAGCGGGATCCGGCCCTCGGGCATACCGATGAACGCGACGGCGTCGGCGGCGGCCACGGCGATCTGCAGCGCCTGCGGGTCGGCCATGCCGATGTCTTCGGCGGCCGAGATCACGAGCCGTCGAGCGATGAATCGGGGGTCCTCCCCGGCCTCGATCATCCGCGCGAGGTAGTGGATCGCCGCGTCCGGGTCCGATCCGCGTACCGACTTGATGAAGGCGCTGATGACGTCGTAGTGCTCGTCGCCCTGGCGGTCGTAGCGCAACAGGGCCCGGTCGACGGCCTGCGCGATGTGGTCGGCCGTGATCACCGGGGGCTCCGTGATCGCCTCGTCGAGCTCGTCGGCATCCGGATCGGCGTCTTCGTCTTCGTCTTCGTCGTCGGTCGTCGTCGCCGCGAGCCCGGTATCGTCGCCCGCCACGGAGGCTGCCGCCTCGAGAGCCGTGAGGGCGCGCCGCGCGTCTCCTGAAGCGAGTCTCACGAGCGCTGCGCGCGCCTCGTCGTCGAGCACGACGCGACCGGCGAGCCCACGCGGATCCGTCACCGCGCGATCGACGAGCGCCCCGAGGTCATCGTCGCCGAGGGGCCGGAGGGTCAGGAGGAGCGACCGCGACAGCAGGGGCGAGATCACCGAGAACGAGGGGTTCTCGGTGGTGGCCGCGATCAAGACGACCCAACCGTTCTCGACCCCGGGCAGGAGCGCGTCCTGCTGGGCCTTCGTGAAGCGGTGGATCTCGTCGAGGAAGAGGATCGTCGACTGTCCGTACAAGTCGCGTTGGGTCAGGGCCTCTTGCATGACCTCGCGGACGTCTTTCACGCCGGCGGTGATCGCCGACAGCTCGACGAAGCGTCGTCCCGAGGACCGCGCGATGGCCTGAGCGAGGGTGGTCTTCCCCGTTCCGGGCGGTCCCCAGAGGATCACCGAGACGGCGGACCCGGATGCCGAGGAGTCGGTGGTGGCGAGGGTGACGAGGGGCGACCCCGGACGGAGGAGGTGGCCCTGGCCCGCGACCTCATCGAGACTCGTCGGCCGCATGCGGACCGCGAGCGGGGTCTGGCCCTGGAAGAGGGCGGAGGAAGCGGGCACCGATCCAGGCTAGCCGGGGCCGCCGACACCGGCGTCGCTCTTTTGTCGGCCTCCGCCGGCCCTGCGTAGGATCGGGGGCGGTCGCGCGGCGGCCGGAGGAGGTCGATGTGGCGACGGGCGGGAAAGACCGGCAGAGCCGCGAGCAGCGCGAGCGGGCTCGCGTGTACCAGGCGCGGCAGGAACTGCATCGGCGACAGGGCCATCGTCGCCGACGGGACAACGTCGTCGGGATCGTCGTCGGACTCCTCGTGATCGCGGGCGCCGTCGGCGTCCAAACCGTGTACTTCGTCGCGGGCCCGGGAGCACCGACCCCGGCGCCCAGCGCGACCGACACCCCGTCCGTGCCGACCCCGTCCGATGCCCCTCTCCCCGACCTCGAGCCGACGGGGTCGCCGACACCCTGACCCCTTCATGTCCCGGTCGGGCGTACTAGGCTCGGGATCGTCCTTCTCCCCCAGGCGGCTTCGCCGCGATGAGGTGCTATTTCCGTGACTTCCGCTTCCTCCCCCGACACCGCCGGCTCGCACGACTCGAGCGACGCAGCCGACGAACTGGTACCCGCAGACGAGACACCCGTCTCGCCCGACGAGTCCGCGGCGGCCACTGATCCCGCCGAAGAGACCGCTGCTTCCGCCCCCGAGATCGCGGTGCCCGCGGACGGCCCCGACGACGTCGCCGAGACGACCGAAGCGGATGCCGCTGAGGCTCCTGTCGCTGCTCCGGTGGCCCCGTCACCGACTCCCGCGCCGTCACCGCGCCCCGGCCCGCGTCCGGGAGCTCGTGTTGCGGCGCCGAGCGAGCCGTGGGGCCGCGTCGACGACGAGGGCACGGTCTCGGTGCGCGAGGCCGACGGTTGGCGCGTCGTGGGCCAGTACCCCGATGGCACCCCGGCCGAGGCACTCGCCTACTTCGAGCGCAAGTTCGCCGACCTCGCGAGCGAGGTGACCCTGCTCGAGGTCCGTCACCGCCGCGGCGGCGCCTCGGCGTCCGACCTGCGCACCACCGCGTTGAGCGTCCGTGCGAAGCTCGACGGCGCTGCCGCCGTCGGCGACCTCGCGGCTCTCATCTCGCGCATCGACGCCCTGACCGCCGAGCTCGCGGAGGCGAGCGAGAGCGAGGCCGCTGCGGCCAAGGAGGCCGTCGCGGAGGCGGTGCGCGAGCGCACCGTCATCGTCGAGGAGGCCGAGGCTCTCGCCGCCCGCGACCCGCAGACCGTGCAGTGGAAGCAGAGCACCGCCGAGATGTCGGCGCTCTTCGACCGGTGGCAGGCGCACCAGCAGAACGGTCCCCGCCTGCCGAAGTCCACCGCACAGCAGCTCTGGCGCCGGTTCCGTGACGCTCGCGCGACATTCGACCGTCACCGTCGCGAGTTCTTCTCGGCACTCGATGAGACCCACAAGGCCGCCCGCGACGCCAAGACGCGTCTCGTGGAGCGCGCCGAGGCCCTCGCCCCGCGCGGCGAGGACGGCATCGGGGCGTACCGCGACCTTCTCGACCAGTGGAAGGCGTCCGGGCGCGCTGGTCGCAAGGTCGACGACGCGCTCTGGGCACGCTTCAAGGCCGCGGGCGACGCGCTCTACAGCGCCCGCGGGGAACGCGAGGCCGCCGACATCGAAGCCTCTCGCGAGAAGATCGAGCAGAAGCGCGCACTTCTCGAGCAGGCGGCGCCCATCGTCGACGAGAAGAACCTCGCGACGGCCCGTCAGCGCCTCACCGCCATCCAGCGACAGTGGGACGAGATCGGCCGCGTGTTCCCCCGCGACGTCGAGCGCGGTCTCGACGACGAGCTGCGCAAGATCGAGCAGAGCGTGCGTACGCGCGAGGACGCGGACTGGAAGCGCAACGATCCCGAGCAGAAGGCGCGTGCGAACGACATGACGCGTCAGATCATGGATGCCATCGCGAAGCTCGAGTCCGAGCTGGCCGAGGCGGAGGCACGGGGCGACAAGCGCGCGGCCGCACAGGCGTCCGAGGCGCTCGAAGCGCGCCGTGGCTGGCTGCGCGCCCTCGGCGGCTGATCACTTCTCCACAGATTCCCGCTTCGGTGGGAACGGGCGACACCCTCGCGTCAGACTGACGTGATGGTGTCGCCTTTTCTGTTCTTCCCGGGCGAGCGCCTCTCGCTCGCCGAACTCACGGCGGCGTGCCTCGACGGCGTCCTGGTCGCCATCGGCGAGGGGTACATGCCGGCGGACGCGGCCGAGACGACGTGGATGCGAGCGCGCAGCCTGGGCCCGCTTGCCGGCGAGCGGCTCGCGGCGGTGCGCTTGAGTGCGGCGTGGGTGCACGGTGGCGCGCTCGTCGAGCCGTCCCCGCACCACCTGCAGCGCTCGAGCGGTCGACGCGCGCGCATGGCGGGTAGCGGCCGAGTGGTCTACCACGACGTCCTGCTCGACCCGGCGGACGTCATCCACATCGCGGGGGTGGCCGTGTCGACGCCGACCCGCACGCTCGCCGATCTCGCGCGCCTGGGACACCACGACGCGGCGGCGCGGTGGGCCTGCTCCGACCCCGTTCTCGCGGAGCAGGCGAGACAGTGGATCCTCGCCCGGCCCCGGGTCCCCTACGGTCGTCGCGCTCTCGACGTCCTCGATGGTGCGACGCTCCTCGACGCGCTGCCTGGTGACGCCGCGCCCGACGGACGCGGGGAACGCCAGGAAGCGGTGAGCGTCACGACGAGGTGACGCGGTAGACGTCGTAGACGGCGTCGATGCGTCGCACGGCGTTCAGTACCCGATCGAGGTGGACGGTGTCGCCCATCTCGAAGACGAACTTGCTCAGCGCGAGACGATCGTTCGAGGTCGACACGGTCGCCGACAGGATGTTGACGTGGTGCTCGCTGAGGACGCGGGTGACATCGCTGAGCAGTCCGGAGCGATCGAGGGCTTCGACCTGGATCTGGACGAGGAACAGACTCTTCGTGGTCGGCGCCCACTCGACATCGATGAGCCGGTCGGGATCTTCCTTCAGCGACTTCACGTTCGTGCAATCGCCGCGGTGCACGGAGACGCCGCTCCCGCGCGTGACGAAGCCGACGATGTCGTCACCGGGCACCGGCGTGCAGCACTTCGCGAGCTTGACGAGGATGTCGGGGGCACCGCGGACGAGAACGCCCGAATCGCTGTTGCGCGGAGCGCGACGGCGACCGACCTGTGGCAGGTCGATCGGTCCGGTCGAGGTGTCTTCCTCGCTGACCAGTGCGGTGACCTTCTCGATCACCGACTGCGTCGAGACGTGGCCTTCTCCGACCGCCGCGTAGAGCGCTGAGACGTCCTCGTAGTGGAACTGTCGCGCGACCTCGGTGAACGAGTCCTGGCTCATCAGACGCTGCAATGGCAGGTTCTGCCGGCGCATCGCGCGGGCGATGGAGTCCTTCCCCTGCTCGATCGCCTCTTCACGACGCTCCTTCGTGAACCACCCGCGGATCTTGTTGCGCGCGCGGGTGCTCTTGACGAACCCGAGCCAGTCCTGACTCGGACCCGCGTCGGGGTTCTTCGACGTGAAGACCTCGACGACATCGCCGCTCTGGAGGGCCGTCTCGAGCGGCACCAGACGACCGTTGACCTTCGCACCCATCGTGCGGTGCCCGATCTCCGTGTGCACCGCGTACGCGAAGTCGACCGGCGTGGCCCCCGCGGGCAGCCCGATGACCCGGCCCTTCGGAGTGAAGACGTAGACCTCTTTTGCGCCGATCTCGAAGCGCAGCGAGTCGAGGAACTCCCCCGGGTCGGCGGTTTCCGCCTGCCAGTCGGAGATGTGCGCGATCCACGCCATGTCGGCGTCGACGGCCTTGGCATCCGCCTTTCCACCCGCCATGCGCTCTTTGTACTTCCAGTGCGCAGCGACGCCGAACTCGGCCTGCTGGTGCATCTCGTGCGTGCGGATCTGGATCTCGACCGTGCGTCCGCCGGGGCCGATCACCGTCGTGTGCAGCGACTGATAGAGGTTGAACTTCGGTGTCGCGATGTAGTCCTTGAACCGCCCCGGAAGCGGGGTCCACCGTGCGTGGATCGCGCCCAGCACCGCGTAGCAGTCGCGCACCGTGCCGACGAGGATCCGGATGCCGATGAGGTCGTAGATGTCGTCGAACTCGCGACCCCGCACGACCATCTTCTGATAGACGGAGTACAGCTGCTTCGGTCGGCCCATGACGCGACCGCGCACGCGGAGCTCGCGGAGATCGGCGTCGACCGCGTCGATCACGTTCTGCACGTACTGCTCGCGCTGCGGCGTGCGCTGCTTCACCAGGCTCTCGATCTCGGCGTAGAGCTTCGGGTGCATCACGGCGAACGAGAGGTCTTCGAGTTCGCTCTTGATGGCCTGGATGCCGAGACGGTGCGCGAGCGGCGCGTAGATCTCGAGGGTCTCGGTGGCCTTCTTCGCGGCCTTGTGCGGCGGGACGAAGCCCCATGTACGCGCGTTGTGGAGGCGGTCGGCCAGCTTGATGAGGAGCACGCGGATGTCTTTCGACATCGCGACGATCATCTTGCGGACGGTCTCGGCCTGGGCGCTGTCGCCGTACTTGACCTTGTCGAGCTTGGTGACGCCGTCGACGAGCATGGCGACCTCGTCGCCGAAGTCGGCTGCCAGCTCGTCGAGCGGATATCCGGTGTCTTCCACGGTGTCGTGGAGCAGCGCGGCCGCGATCGCCTTCGGTCCGAGGCCGAGTTCGGCGAGGATCTGCGCCACGGCCAGAGGGTGCGTGATGTAGGGCTCGCCGCTCTGGCGCTTCTGCCCGTCGTGCGCCTTGTCGGCGACCGCATAAGCGCGTTCGATAATTCCGAGATCGCCCTTGGGGTGGTGCGTGCGGACCGTGCGCAGGAGCTTGTCGACGTCGTCGCGACGCGCGGCGCGCGAGAAGATGCGCGGCACGAGCCGTCGAAGCGAGGACGGCGGCGGAGCGGAGGCCGTGGTCTCGGTCATCGGTGCCCTCCCCGTCGTGACGTCAGTCGATCAATCCTACGCCCGGCGGAGCGGGCCCCCGCCGTCAGGCGGGGACACCCGCCTTCTCGCGCGCGGACCGCACGCGAGCGTCGCGCTGGGCGATCACCGGCTCGCGCTCGCGCAGGAGGGCGTAGAGCGGAACGGCGACGAAAAGCGTCGAGTACGCGGCGACGAGGGTTCCCACGAAGATCGACAGGGAGATGTCGCTCAACGTGCGGGCACCCAGCGGCACACCGATGAAGAGGATCGCGCCGATCGGCAGGACGGCGACGACCGTGGTGTTGATCGATCGGATGAGGGTCTGGTTGGCGGCGAGGTTGACGGACTCCGCGAAGGTGCGCCCGGAGATCTCGCCGTCTTCCCTCGTGTTCTCCCTGACCTTGTCGAACACGACCGTCGTGTCGTACAGGGCGTACGACAGGATCGTGAGGAATCCGATGACGGCCGCCGGCGAGATCTCGAATCCGAAGAGCGCGTAGATCCCGATCGTGATGACGAGCACGTCGACGAGGCCGATGATGGCCGCGACCGACATCTTCCACGTGCGGAAGTACAGCGCCAGGATGAGGAACGTCAGGGCGAGGAAGATCGCGAGACCCCACAACGACTGTCTCGTGACGTCCGCACCCCAGGTCGCTCCGATGAAGGAGTTGGTGACCTCCGAGGTCGGCACCTTGTACGCGTTGGCGAGAGCGGCCGACACGGCCTGCGTCTCGTCGTTGCTCATCTGATCGGTCTGCACGCGGACGGCTGAGTCGCTGATCACGGTGACGCGGGTCGTCGCTCCCGGGACGACCGAGGTCACGGCCTGCGTCGCGAGCGACTGGTCGAACGTCGACGGATTCGACACCGTGAACTGCGAGCCACCGGTGAACTCGATCGAGAACTGGATGGGCCGCACCAGGGGCACGAGCGCCGCACCGATCACGAGGAGCGCGGCGATGAGGAACCAGATCCGGCGACGCTGGACGAAGGGGAAGGAGGTCTTCCCCGAGTAGAGGTCGTTACCGAGCTGCGTCATGGAGCGCATCAGTCGTCTCCCTCCTTCGTGGAGCGGCTATCGCCGCGGGCGGCGGCGAGCTCGGCCTGCTTGCGTTCCGCGATCGTCTGGCGGCGCTGCGCCTCGACGCGCGAGCGCTTGGTGCGGCCGCTGTCGGCGATGGGTGCCCGGAACTGCGCGCGACCGCGATACACGGCACCGAGGGCTTCGGGATCCATGCCGGACAGCGGGTGACCCGAGCCGAAGAACCGTGTGCGGGCGAGCAACTGCATCACCGGGTGGGTGAAGAGGATGAAGATCACGATGTCGATCGCGGTCGTGAGCCCGAGGGTGAAGGCGAAGCCCTTCACCGTGGCATCCGCGAGGATGTAGAGCACGACGGCGGCGAGGATGTTGATCGACTTCGAGATGTAGATCGTGCGCTTGGCGCGGGACCACCCGTCCTCGACCGCGGCCGTGATCGACTTGCCGTCGCGCAGCTCGTCTCGTATTCGCTCGAAGTAGACGATGAACGAGTCCGCGGTGAAGCCGATCGTGATGATGAGGCCCGCCACACCGGCGAGCGACAGGCGGAAGCCCATGCGCCATGCCAGGATGCAGAGCATCACATAGGTGAGCACGGCCATCACGCCGAGCGACGCGATGATCACCGTGCCCAGTGCGCGGTACACGATCAGCGAATAGAGAGCGACGAGCGCGAGACCGATCAGACCCGCGATGAAGCCGACCTGCAGCTGTTGGGATCCGAGCGTCGCCGAGACGGTGTCGGAGCTCACGACGTTGAAGCTCAGCGGCAGCGCACCGTACTTCAGCTGATCGGCCAGTGCCTTCGAGGACTCCTGCGTGAAGCTGCCCGTGATGCTGGGGCGGCCGTCGAGGATGATGCCGTTCATCGACGGGGCCGACAGCACGGATCCGTCGAGGACGAACGCGAACTGGTTGAACGGGGGCTGCTTGCCGTACAGGCGCTGGCTGATCTTGCCGAACTTCTCGGTGCCCTGGTCGTTGAAGACGAGGTTCACGGCCCAGCGGCCGGTGTTCTGCTCCTGACCGTTCGTGGCATCCGCGATGTCGTCTCCGTCGATCTCGACGGGACCGAGGATGTACTTCGTGCCGTCCTGCAGGCCGCACGTGATCATCGGCTGATCCGCGGGGGCCTCGGCGGGGTTGCTCGGCGGGTTCGCGCAGTCGTACGCGAGGAACTGCGCCTGCAGCGCCGGGGTGATGTACGCCGGGTCGCTGCCGTCCGTCGGGGACGCGGTCGGCGTCGCGGGCAGGTTCGGGTCCGGTGTCGGATACGGCGTCGTGTTGCCGTCGTCGCCGACGAACGTCGTGGCGGGCGAGCCGGTGAACAGCACGGGGCGCAGTTGCAGCTGCGCGGAGCTCTGGATCCGCTGACGCGTCGCCTCGTCCGCCTCGCCGGGGATCTGCACGACGATCTTGTCGCTTCCCTCGGTGGCGATGTCGGTCTCCCCGACACCCGAGGCATCGACGCGCTGGCGGATGATCGACACCGCCTGCTGAAGCTGCTCGGAGTCCGGGGCGGCGCCATCCGTGGTCTGCGCCTGCAGGATGATCTGCGTTCCGCCCTGCAGGTCGAGGGCGAGGTCAGGGGTCCAGGAGCTCGCCTTGAAGGCGTACACGCCCAGGGCGTTGAGGCCGAACAGCACCGCCGTGATGGCGAGGAGACCGGTCAGAACGCGCCAGGCATGGCGGACGGGAGGAGAGGACGCCACGGAGTCGGCTTTCTATGCGGCGGAACGGAAAACGAACGGTCGAGGTGTCAGGCCTGCGGACGGTCCTTGTCGGTGCGGTCGGCGTCGGCCTCGGCAGCCTGACGTGCGGCGCGGTGGTCGTCGCTGATCGAGGTGATGTCGCCGTCGGCGACGCCCGCGACGTACTCGGCCTCGGTCTCTTCCGCCTCGATGAACTCGTCTTCGGTGACCGTGCCCGACGCCGGGTCGACGATGCGGAGGACGGCCTGGCTGTGAACCTTGATGACGACACCGGGAGCGATCTCGACCTGCGCCGGCTTGTCGAGGTCTTCGCCGTCGTACTCGACGATGGTGCCGTACAGCCCGCCCTGGAGCAGAACCTCGGCTCCGGGGACCGTTTGTCGTGCCTTCTCTTCGAGCTCGAGCTTCTGCTTCTTCACGCGACGCCGGGAGCTCACGAACATGAAAACGATCAGACCGGCGAAGACGACGACGAGAAGAAGACTGGAGTCCATGGAGGCGGTGCACCTTTCGAGTCAGGCGCGCCGTGCGGCACTGCCTAGCGTAAGTCAAGCGGGGGTCGGGGAATCCCCCGCCGAGTATAGGTCATCACCCCTGGCTGAACCGGAGCAGGCCGTCGGGGTGGGGAGCGCCGAGGTGGTCGTAGGCCTCGGGGGTGGCGACGCGACCGCGCGGCGTGCGACCCATGAAACCGATCCGAACGAGGTAGGGCTCCACCACCGATTCGATGGTCTCGGGCTCTTCGCCCACCGCGACGGCGAGGGTGCTGAGGCCGACGGGACCGCCGCGGAAGCGACGGACGAGCGCATCGAGAACAGCGCGGTCGAGGCGGTCGAGACCGATGGCATCCACGTCGTAGAGATCGAGAGCGGCGCCGACGGTGCGCACGTCGGCATCTCCGTCGTCCGTGCCGGCCGAGGGCCCGTGGACGACGAGATAGTCGCGCACGCGCCGCAGCAGGCGGTTCGCGATGCGCGGCGTCCCTCGCGAGCGTCGGGCGATCTCGGATCGCGCCGTGCCGGGGAGCCCGACGTCGAGCATGGATGCCGATCGCGAGACGACCTGCTCCAGCTCCTCGGGCTCGTAGTACTCGAGGTGCGCCGTGAAGCCGAAGCGGTCGCGCAGCGGATTGGGCAGGAGTCCCGCGCGAGTCGTCGCCCCGACGAGGGTGAACGGCGAGAGATCGAGGGGGATGCTCGTGGCCCCGGCCCCCTTGCCGACCATGATGTCGATGCGGAAGTCCTCCATCGCGAGGTAGAGCATCTCTTCAGCCGACCGCGCCATGCGGTGGATCTCGTCGATGAACAGCACCTCGCCCGGGGTGAGCGATGAGAGCAACGCGGCGAGATCCCCCGCGTGCTGGATCGCCGGACCGCTCGAGAGGCGAAGGGGTCGACCGCTCTCGTGCGCGACGATCATCGCCAGCGTGGTCTTCCCGAGCCCCGGCGGGCCCGAGAGCAGGATGTGGTCGGGCGAGCGTTGCTGGATGCGCGCCGCGTCGAGCAACAGCTGGAGCTGCCCGCGCACCTTCTGCTGCCCGACGAACTCGGCGAGTGAGGTCGGGCGCAGCGCCCCCTCGATCGCGAGCTCTGTCTCGTCGTCGGGGGTTCCGGCATCGCGGACGTCAGCCACCCACGGTCTCCTTGCGCGCGGGTCCGAGGAGCGCGAGCGTGAGGCGCAGGAGCGCCTGCACCGACGAGCGGTCGCTCTCGGAGGCGCCCTCGGCGACGGATGCCACGGCCTCGGCGGCCGTGCGCTCGGTCCAGCCGAGACCCACGAGGGCCTGAGTGACCTGCAGGGGCACCTGCCCGTGCGCGGCGACGGCTGCGGGGGCGGCCGCGGGGACGACGGCGAGCTTGCCGGCGAGCTGGACCACGATCAGCTTCGCGGTCTTCGGCCCGATGCCCGAGACGCGTCGGAAGGGCGCATCGTCGTCGTCGGCGACCGCCTGAGCGATTTGCGGAACCGTCAGCGACGACAGCACGCCGAGGGCGGACTTCGGGCCGACGCCGGTGACGCTGATCAGCTGCGTGAAGACCGTAAGCTCTTCGCGGCTCTCGAAGCCGTACAGCGAGAGGGCGTCTTCGCGCACGATCAGGTTCGTGTGCACATGGACGTCGTCTCCGACATGCACGGTGCGCGCGAACTGCGAGGTGACGGACACCGAGAAGCCCACGCCGCCGACCACGATGACGAGGGAGTCGTCGGCGACGTGGGCCGCCGTGCCGTGGAGCGAAGAGATCATGCCTTCAGCTTACGCATCGCTTCGTACATGTGTTCGAGCGACACGAGGCTGTGGAGAACGCCGCTTCTCGGCATCCCGCCATGCTCGCTGGGCCGGCGTGAGCGTCGTCTCCCCCGTCGCGGCGACCGGTCCCCCGCGCCACGCATGGCAGAGAGCGATTGCGAGGGCGTCCGCCGCGTCCGCGGGTTGCGGCAGCGCGTCGAGCCGGAGGACGCGCGCGACCATCGTCTGCACCTGCAGCTTGTCGGCCGAGCCGTAGCCGGTGATCGCCGCCTTCACCTCGCTCGGCGTGTGGGTGGCGGCCGGGATGCCGTGCTCCGCTGCGAGCAGGAGGGCGATACCGCTGGCCTGGGCGGTGCCCATCACCGAGTGGCGGTTGTTCTGCGCGAAGACGCGCTCGACGGCGACCACGTGCGGGTCGTGCGCGGAGAGGATCTCGCGGATGCCGGCGGCGATCGTCGCGAGACGCTTTTCGATCGGATCCGTCGTCGACGACCTCACGACCCCGACGTGCACGAGTGAGGCCGTCCGGTTCGGCGACACGTCCACGACGCCGATCCCGCAGCGGGTCAGGCCGGGATCGATACCGAGGACGCGGAGGGAACGAGACACGGCCCCCACGCTAAGCGCAGGGGCCGTGCTCGAGGTCAGGGCGCGCCCTTACTCGTCGTTCTCGAGTTCGGCCTGCACCTCGGGGGTGAGGTCGAAGTTCGTGTAGACGTTCTGCACGTCGTCGCTGTCTTCGAGCGCGTCGATCAGGCGGAACACCTTGCGGGCGGTGTCGGCGTCGACCTCGATCTTCAGCGACGGGACGAACTCGACGTCGGCCGAGTCGTACTCGATGCCGGCTTCCTGCAGAGCGGAACGCACCGTCACGAGGTCGCTCGCCTCGGTGATGATGCCGAAGCCGTCACCGTGCGGCTCGATCTCCTCGGCACCGGCCTCGAGGGTCGCGAGCATGACGTCGTCTTCGGTCGTGCCCTCGCTCGGCACGACGATGACGCCCTTGCGGCTGAAGTTGTACGCGACGCTGCCCGGGTCGGCCAGCGTGCCGCCGTTGCGGCTGAGCGCCGTGCGCACCTCGGCTGCCGCGCGGTTCTTGTTGTCGGTCAGACACTCGATGAGGAACGCGACGCCGTTGGGGCCGTAGCCCTCGTACATGATCGAGGTGTACTCGACGGCCTCGCCGCCGATTCCCGCACCGCGCTTGATCGCGCGGTCGATGTTGTCTTTGGGGACCGAGGTCTTCTTGGCCTTCAGGACGGCGTCGAAGAGGGTCGGGTTGCCCTGCAGGTCGGCGCCGCCGAGCTTGGCCGCGACCTCGATGTTCTTGATGAGCTTGGCCCACGACTTGGCGCGGCGGGCATCGACGACCGCCTTCTTGTGCTTGGTCGTGGCCCATTTGGAGTGTCCGGACATAGGTTCCAGTCTAGAACGCGGGTGCGGCCGCGCCGCGTCGCCCGCGGACGTGCTTGAGGAAGCGCTCGTGGAAGCGCGTCTCGCCGGTGGATTCGGGATGGAACGCCGTGCCCAGCAGTCGCCCCTGCTCGACCGCCACGACCCGTCCATCGGGAAGGGATGCCAGGGGCTCGGCATCCGGACCCCACTCGACGACCGCGGGGGCCCGGATGAACACGGCATGAACCGGCGGGTCGCCCAGGGCGGGCACCGCGAGGTCGGTCTCGAACGACTGCGTCTGGGAGCCGAAGGCGTTGCGCTGTACCCGGACGTCCAGGCCGCCGAACGTCTGCTGGCCCGTGATCGCACCGTCGATGCGGTCGGCGAGCAGGATGAGTCCGGCGCACGTGCCGTACATCGGCATCCCGTCCTCGATCGCCGCGCGGATCGGGTCGAAGAGGCCGAAGGCGCGCGCGAGCTTGTCGATCACGCTCGACTCGCCGCCGGGGAGGACGAGGCCCTCCACGGCGGCGAGCTCCTCGGGTCGACGCACGGGTCGCGCGTCGGCACCGAGGGTCGTCAGCACGGCGAGGTGCTCGCGCACATCGCCCTGCAGGGCGAGGACGCCGACGCGGGGGCTGTTACCAGCCACGCTCGGCCAGGCGGTGCGGAGCGGGGAGGTCGGCGACGTTGATGCCGACCATCGCCTCGCCGAGTCCGCGCGAGGCCTCGGCCACGATCTTGGGGTCGTCGTGGAAGGTGGTCGCCTTGACGATCGCGGCGGCGCGCTCGGCGGGATTGCCCGACTTGAAGATGCCCGAGCCCACGAACACGCCGTCGGCGCCGAGCTGCATCATCATGGCCGCGTCGGCGGGGGTGGCCACTCCCCCGGCGGTGAACAGGACGACGGGCAGCTTCCCGGTCTCGGCGATCTCGGCGACGAGCTCGTACGGGGCCCGCAGCTCCTTGGCTGCGACGTACAGCTCGTCCTTCGTCTTGGCGCGGAGCGCGTTGATCTCGCCCGTGATCGTGCGGATGTGCTTGGTCGCCTCGGAGACGTCGCCGGTGCCGGCCTCGCCCTTCGACCGGATCATGGCGGCGCCCTCGGTGATGCGGCGCAGCGCCTCGCCGAGGCCCGTCGCTCCGCAGACGAACGGCACGGTGAAGTTCCACTTGTCGATGTGGTTCACGTAGTCGGCGGGCGAGAGCACCTCGGACTCGTCGATGTAGTCGACACCGAGTTCCTGCAGGATCTGCGCCTCGACGAAGTGGCCGATGCGGGCCTTCGCCATGACCGGGATCGACACCGACGCGATGATGTCGTCGATCAGGTCGGGGTCGCTCATGCGTGCCACACCGCCCTGCGCGCGGATGTCGGCGGGCACGCGCTCGAGCGCCATGACCGCGACGGCGCCGGCGTCTTCGGCGATGCGGGCCTGCTCGGCGGTGACGACGTCCATGATGACGCCGCCCTTGAGCATCTCGGCGAGGCCGCGCTTGACGCGTGAGGTTCCGGTGTCGGTCATATCCACTCCGTTCCGCGCTCGGGGCGCGATGTGCGGCGCGTCGAGTCGCGCTTCTTTTGGCTTAGGCCAAAACGTAGCATGTCTCAGGCCATAGGGTGGTTCATGACCGAGGGGGCACATGACCATCGACATCACCGGCCGGTCGGCATCCGAGATCGCCACGGATCTGCGTGAGCGCATCGAACGCGGAGAACTCGCGCCGGGAACGCTCCTGCCGTCTGTCCGGACCGTCGCGGCCGACCTCGGCGTCAACCGCAACACCGTCGTCGCGGCTTATCGGCAGCTCTCGCAGGCGGGCCTCGTCGAAGCGCGCGGGCGCGGGGGCACGCGCGTAGCCGACCGCACGACCGTCGCACAGGAGGGTTACGCGCCGGACACGGTGCTGCGCGACGTCGGGACAGGCAACCCCGACCCGGCGCTCATCCCCGATCCCACGAACGCCCTCGTCCGCTCGACCCGCCCCGTGCTGTACGGCGAGCCTGTCATCGACCCGGGGCTCGAGGCCTGGGCGCGTGACTGGATGGCGGACCAGCTCCCCCATGACGATCTGCGCATCACGGTCACCAGCGGCGCGAGCGATGCGATCGAGCGGCTCCTCGCGCAGGCGCTGCAGCGAGACGATGCGGTGGCGCTCGAAGACCCGTGCTTCCTCTCCGCGCTGCACACGGTGCGGACGGGAGGATATCGCGCGATCCCGGTGGAGGTGGATGCCGACGGTATGACCGTCGAGGGACTCCGCGCCGCGCTCGACGCCGGCGTGAGAGCCGTGATCGTGACGCCTCGCGCCCACAACCCGACCGGCGCGGGTCTCAGCGCCGAGCGCGCGGCGGCCCTCCGCGACGTGCTGGCCGCGCACCCGTACGTCCTCGTGATCGAGGACGATCATTTTTCGCTCCTCTCCCGCGCCCTGCTCCACTCCGTCATCGGGTCGGGGCAGCGCCGGTGGGCGCGCATCCGCTCGATGTCGAAGTTCCTGGGGCCGGACACGTGCCTCGCGGTGACGGCATCCGATCCCGACACCGCCGACGGACTCGCCGTGCGGCTCACGCCCGGGACGACATGGGTGAGCCACATCCTCCAGCGCATGACGCACGCGCTCGTCACCGACGACGGCGTCCGCGCCGACATCGAGCGCGCCGCAGTCCACTACGCCGACCGCAACGCGGCGTTCGCCGCCGCGCTGACCGAACGTGGACTGCCGGTCGCCCCGGGCGACGGACTCAACCTCTGGGTGCCCCTCCCCGTTCCCGCGGCCACGGTGCGCGACGACCTCATGCGCCGAGGCTGGCTCGTTCGTGAGGGGGATCCGTTCTTCCTCTCCTCCGGTCCGTCCGGGTCGTTCCTGCGGCTGACGGTGCACGACCTCGACGACACCGCGGCCCGGACACTGGCCGATGACATCGCCGCCGCTGCGGGAACGCGTCGACCGCCCGCTCGAGGTGGAAGGATCGAGGCATGAAGGTTCTCTCGATCCAGTCCGCCGTCGCGTACGGGCATGTCGGCAACTCCGCCGCGGTGTTCCCCCTCCAGCGCATCGGCGTCGAGGTTCTCCCCGTCTACACGGTCAACTTCTCGAACCACACCGGGTACGGGGCATGGCGCGGTCCGCTGATCTCCCCCGACGACGTCGCCGCGGTGATCACGGGCATCGAGGAGCGCGGCGTCTTCCCCGAGATCGACGTCGTCCTCTCGGGGTACCAGGGTGGCGAGGGCATCGCCGACGTGATCATCGACACCGTCGCGCGGGTGAAGAAGGCGAATCCGGATGCCGTCTACGCCTGCGACCCGGTCATGGGCAACGCCAAGTCGGGATGCTTCGTGGCCCCCGCGATCCCCGAGCTCCTGCGTGAGCGCGTCGTCCCCGTCGCGGACATCCTCACCCCGAACCAGTTCGAGCTCGGTTTCCTCACCGGCACCGAACCGGGGAGCATCGACTCGACCCTCGCCTCGGCTGATGCGCTGCGCGCTCGCGGGCCGCGAACGATCCTCGTGACGAGCGTCGAGCGTCCGGACCGCGAGGCCGACACGATCGAGATGATGGTCGTCGACGACAACGGCGCCTGGATCGTGCAGACGCCGCTCATCCCGATGAAGGCCAACGGGTCCGGCGACGTGACCGCAGCGCTGTTCACGGCGCACTACCGTCGCAGCGGCGGCGACGCGGCCGACGCGCTGGCCCGCACGGCATCCAGCGTCTTCGATCTGCTGACGAACACGTACGAGTCGGGTTCGCGCGAACTGCGTCTCATCGAGTCGCAGGAGGCCTACGCCCACCCGCGCCTGCAGTTCTCGGTCCGCCAGGTGCGCTGAGGTTCCGCGTTGGCCGCCGGGATTCGTTTGCCGAAGATCGTCGGTGCTGCGCGACGCTCGTGACCATCCGAGGCAAACAGGCGGGCGGGCGTCGTTTCGTTTGACGCAGATGGACGAGGTGAGCGCCGGTAAGCGCGCATCAGCGGCAAACGACGTCAGCAGGTGCCCGCGGGCGTGTGCGGCAGTGCCAGGGTGCGCTCAGTCGGCCCAGGCGTCCGCGACCGTGCGGCGCACGTCGCCGAGGAGCTGCGGCAGGGCCTTCGTCTTGGCGATGATCGGGAAGAAGTTCGCGTCCGAGGCCCACCGGGGCACGATGTGCTGGTGCAGGTGCGCGTCGACACCGGCCCCCGCGATCGCGCCCTGGTTCATGCCGAGGTTGAAGCCGTCGCACCGCGACACCGCGCGCAGAACGCGCATCCCGCGCTGAGTCAGCGCGCCGATCTCGGCCACCTCTTCGTCGGTCGCCTGGTCGTACGTGGCGATGTGACGGTACGGGCACACCAGCAGGTGACCCGAGTTGTACGGGAAGAGGTTGAGCAGTACGTAGGCGGTCTTCCCGCGCGCGACGATCAGGCCGTCCTCGTCGGACTTGCCGGGCGCCGCGCAGAAGGGGCAGTTCTGCTCCATCGGCTCGCGACCAGCCGAGATGTACGCCATGCGGTGCGGGGTCCACAGTCGCTGGAACTCGTCCGGCACTCCCGGAAGCGTCGCGGCGTCGACCAGCTCGGCGTCGGTGGTCGCGGGTCCGGATGCGGTGACGGCAGGCTGCTCCCTGGCGGGCGTGGCGCCGGACGAGGGCGACGAGCCCGCCGCCACGGCATCCGGATCGCTCGTCACGCGAGATCCTCCGCGGTGTTCACGAGCGTGCGAGCCGCGATGGCGCCGGTGATGCGCGCGACGGTCTCGTCGACCGGGATGCCATTGAGCTGCGTCCCATCACGGAACCGGAACGAGACCGTGCCGTTCGAGCGGTCCTGCTCGCCGGCGATCAGCATGAGCGGCACCTTCTGCGTGGTGTGCGTGCGGATCTTCTTCTGCATGCGGTCGTCGCTGTGATCGGCCTCGGCGCGCACGCCCTTGGTCTTCAGATCCGCGACGATGCTCTGCAGGTAGTCGCCGTACTCGGCGGCCACCGGAACGGCCACGACCTGCACGGGTGCGAGCCACACGGGGAATGCGCCGGCGTAGTGCTCGAGCAGGATCGCGAAGAAGCGCTCGACCGAGCCGAAGAGGGCGCGGTGGATCATGACGGGACGGTGCTTCTCGCCGTCGGGACCGGTGTACTCGAGCTCGAATCGTTCGGGCTGGTTGAAGTCGAGCTGGATCGTCGACATCTGCCAGGTGCGGCCGATGGCGTCGCGCGCCTGCACCGAGATCTTCGGGCCGTAGAACGCCGCCCCGCCCGGGTCGGGCACGAGCTCGAGGCCCGACGCCTCGGCGACTTCGCGCAACGTCTCGGTGGCCTCGACCCAGAGGGAGTCGTCGCCGATGAACTTCGGGTTGCCCTCCTCCTTGGTCGACAGCTCGAGGTAGAAGTCGTTCAGGCCGTAGTCGCGCAAGGTCTGCAGCACGAAGTCGAGGCTGTGGGTGAGCTCGCCCTTCACCTGTTCGGCGGTCACGTAGATGTGCGTGTCGTCCTGGGTCATGCCGCGCACACGGGTGAGGCCCGACAGCGTGCCGCTCTTCTCGTAGCGGTACACCGACCCGAACTCGCTCAGGCGCAGGGGCAGCTCGCGGTAGCTGCGTCCGCGCGAGCGGAAGATCAGGTTGTGGAAGGGGCAGTTCATGGGCTTCAGGTAGTACTCCTGGCCCTCGCGCGACACGTGCCCGTCAGCATCCACCACCTCGTCGAGCACCATCGGCGGGTACATGCCGTCGGCGTACCACTGCAGGTGCCCGCTCGTCATGAACAGGTCGCCCTTGGTGATGTGCGGGGTGTTGACGACCTCGTACCCGCTGGCGAGCAGGCGCTCGCGCATGTAGCGTTCGATCTCGTAGCGGATGATGCCGCCTTTGGGGTGGAACACCGAGAGTCCCGGACCGATCTCGTCGGGGAACGAGAAGAGGTCGAGCTCCTTGCCGAGCTTGCGGTGGTCGCGCTTCGCGGCCTCCTCGAGGCGGTGCTGATACGCACGCAGCTCGTCCTTCGTGGGCCACGCGGTGCCGTAGATGCGCTGCAGCTGCGGGTTCTTCTCGCTGCCGCGCCAGTAGGCGCCGGCGATGCGGGTGAGGTCCCACCCGTTGCCGATGAGGCGCGTGCCGGGCACATGGGGTCCGCGGCAGAGGTCTTTCCACGCGGTCTCGCCGTCGCGGGTGACGTTGTCGTAGATCGTCAGCTCGCCGGCGCCGACCTCGACGTTCGCGCCCTCCGCGGCCTCGGCGGAGCCGCCCTTGAGTCCGATGAGCTCGAGCTTGAACGGCTCGTCGACGAGCTCCGCACGGGCCTCGTCGTCGGTGACCACGCGGCGGACGAACCGCTGGTTCTCGCGGACGATCCGCTCCATCTCCTTCTTGATGACCTTGAGGTCTTCCGGGGTGAAGGGCTCGTCGACCTGGAAGTCGTAGTAGAAGCCATCGGTGACGGGCGGGCCGATCCCCAGGTTCGCCTGCGGCTTGACGCGCTGCACCGCCTGCGCGAGCACGTGCGCCGTCGAGTGCCGCAGGATCGACAGACCGTCGGCGCTGTCGATCGTGACGGGCTCCACCTCGTCGTCGGCCGTGACGGTCGTGGCGAGGTCTTTCAGCTCGCCGTTGACGCGCAGGGCGACAACCGATCGGTCGGGGAAGAGGGCGAAGCCATCGGCGGGAAAATCAGTCACAGCACATCTCCTGAAAGGGTCTGTTCCAGGCTACCGGGCGGGCGTGACCTCGATGGCACCCGGCGTGCCTCATAGTGGAGCGGTGACTTTGGCCATCATCGGCGGCGTGCTCTGGATCCTCGGGATCATCGCGCTGCTCACCGGCGTCTTCCCCGCGGATGACGCCCTCGCCGTGGCCGACCGCGTCTGGCCGATCCTGCTGTTCGTCGTCGCCGTCACGATCGTGGCGGAGCTGGCATCCAAAGCCGGACTCTTCGACGTCGTGGCCGCCCGCCTGGCCCGTGTCGCGCGCGGTCGCACGGTGTGGCTGTGGGTGCTCGTCGTGGCGCTCGCGACGGTCGCCACGGCGTTCCTCTCGCTCGACACGACAGCGGTGCTGCTGACGCCGGTCGTGGTCTCGATGGCCGTGGCGCGCAAGCTCGACCCGCTCCCCTTCGCCTTCGTGACCGTCGTGCTCGCGAACACCGCCTCGCTCGTGCTCCCGGTGTCGAACCTCACCAACCTGTTGGCATCCGAAGCCCTCGGGGGTGGACACGACCCGGTCGCCTTCCTCGCTCTGCTCGGGCCGTCGGCGCTGATCGCGATCGCCGTCTCGGTCTCGGTGCTGACGCTGGTGTTCCTCCGCCGTCTCCCGAAGACCTACCCGGATGCCGCCTCCCCCACTGTCTCCGATCCGATCCTCCTGCGCGTCTCGGCCGTGGTGACGGTCGCCCTGCTTCCGCTGCTGGTGGTCGGCCTGGAACCGTGGATGCCGGCGGTCGGCGCCGCGGTCGTCCTCCTGGCGGCGTTCGCGTGGCGCGCGCCGGCGGGGCTAGGGATTCGTCTCGTACCGTGGTCGCTGCTGGTGTTCGCCGGCGGCCTGTTCCTCGCCGTGGGTGCACTGGAAGCCCTCGGCATTGGTCGAGTCACCTCGGTGCTGGCCGGGACGGGCGACGACCTCGTCTCGCTCTGGCAGGTCGCCGGCGTGGGCGCTCTGGCAGCGAACGGGATCAACAACCTTCCCGCCTACCTTGCGCTCGAATCGGTCGCGGGCTCCCCCGCGCGCCTTGCAGCGCTGCTCATCGGTGTGAATGCGGGGCCGATCGTGACGCCGTGGGCGTCTCTCGCGACCCTCCTCTGGCACGATCGTCTGGTCGCGGCCGGCGTCGAGGTGAAGTGGGGGCGCTTCATCGTGCTCGGCGCGGTGATCGCCCCGCTCATCCTCGTGCTGGGGGTGCTCCCTCTCGCGCTGTGAGGCTCAGTCCTCGTAGGTGCGAGACCACGCCTTACGCGGTTCGATGAACCACACGGCGAGGCCCTCCCGCATTCCGTAGGGGCGTCCCTCGTACAGATACGAGATGCGGTCGACGTACGGCAGAGCCTCGTCACCCTCCAATCGCTCGACGGCCTCCCCGCGGACGAACGCCATCGAGTACGGGTTGTCGGCGCCGGTCACCGAGATCGCCACGCGCGGATCGCGGCGCAGGTTCCGGTCCTTCAGGGCGTCGATCTCGGTGAAGAACATCAGCCGCTCGCCGTCCACGCCCACCCAGAGCGGGGTCGAGTGCGGGGAACCGTCGCGCATGAGTGTCGCGAGGTGCGCGACGGCGGTCGTCTCGAAGAAGGGCTTGGCCTCGGTCCAGTCGCTCATGAGAGCGACAACCCGCGCCGCGGGAGTCGATATTCCCGGTCAGGAGTGCGCATCCGAGGCCATCGGTTCGTTCGGTACCTCGCGGAAGACCATCTCCTCCCGCTGCATGCTCTCTCGCGGTGTGAACTCCTCGGGCTCCGGGATGACGTAGAGTCCACGACCCGAGTTGGCGTTGTACGTCAGAGCGTGCAGCCACGGTGCGCTCAACTGTGGGGTTCGACTCCCGTGGTACTTGAACACCAGCGAGACGTTCGGGTGGATGTACACGGTCGTGCGCCCGCCCCCGGTGCTGATGTCATCCTTCCAGGTGAACGGGAAGCTCTCCCCGCGTCGAACCTTGGCCATGATGACCGCCTGCAGGTGCGCCAGGAGCCGGTCCTCGAACTCCATCTTCGTGTTGCCGTCGTAGATGAACTTGCCCATGCGGAACCTCGTCGCCGGCACCTCGTCGCACCGCGCATCTTCCGGCGAGAAGAAGGGGGACGCGGATGCCGGGGGTGCCAGCCGCTTTCCAGCAACCTTTCGCGACTCGGCGAGAACGGCAAACCCCCTTGCGCGAGACTGCGGTTCGGGTACACCCTGCGGCGTGTGGCGGCCCGCGGCGTCCCGATGGAGCGTCAGTCTCCGCGACTGATGCGGAGGATCACCCGGTCGCCCGGACGTCTCTGGATCTTGCGCACCAGCGCCTCGAATCCGAGGATCGCGCGGTACTGCAGACCGTACTTCCGACGCAGTGCCGAGTCCGCGCGCGGTTCGTCGGTCGCGGGGCCGGCGACTCGTCCCCGCGCCGTGACCGTGATGGCATCCGGTTCCACTGCTCCCATGCGACTGCAGGGGCGGAGCGTGACGCGAGGGTCGTTGCGCAAGCGCTTCACCTTGCCGGTGTTGCGTTCGCTCGTGACGACGAGCTCGTCGCCGTCGCGCGCGATCCAGACGGGGACGGCGACCTCGGCCCCGTTGCGACGGAAGGTTCCGAGCGAGACGAACGGCGACGCGGCGATCTCACGCCAGTGCGTGTCGGGAACGGTCATGCGAACACGCTAGCCGCCGTGGCGGGCCGGCGTGGGGGACTTGCGGCGCACGGGCTCGATACGGATCAGCCGTGCGTTCCGCTCTGGCGGTCCCACTCGAGCGACTTCCACTGGAGGAACGAACAGAGGTTGCCGGCGATCACGAGCTCGGCCGCGAGCGAAGCAATGTCGTGGATCGAGAGCGTGAGATCTTCGGGGCGCCCCGTGAGCGTCGCTTCCCACACGGGGTCGTCGTAGCCGCGCGGCTGCATGTAGATCGACGCCTTCGCATTGCGCAGGCTCATCACGACGAGCCCGGTGTCTTGACCGTCGGCGTCTTCTTGCTGGGCGACTCGAAGGGCCCCCGCCACGATGTGGCCCTGATTTTTGAACTCCTGCACCCACTCTTCGAGCTGCTCACGCGATCGACGCGGGGGCGAATCCTGAAGCTCCTCCATAGAAGACAGGATGCCATGACCCGCCGACATCGCCGCTGTCGCGCGAGCGACAGCAGCGGGAACGAGAAAACCCCCGGCGGAACCGGGGGTTTCATTCGGTGCGCGATACTGGGATCGAACCAGTGACCTCTTCCGTGTCAGGGAAGCGCGCTACCGCTGCGCCAATCGCGCCTATACAGGCTGTTCAGTTATGAAGCGAGGTGGCGACGGGATTCGAACCCGTGTAAACGGCTTTGCAGGCCGGTGCCTAGCCGCTCGGCCACGCCACCGTGTGTGGTTCGACCCACGTGTCGTGATCTCTCGTCGGTTTCCCTGACGAAGATCCCTTCACTCGAGCGGATGACGAGATTCGAACTCGCGACCCTCACCTTGGCAAGGTGATGCGCTACCACTGCGCTACATCCGCATTTCGTTTTCGGGGCTTGCCCCGAGCACTTGTAAGACATTACCCGATCTGGGCACGGGTGCAAAACCAGGCGCGCCCCGGGTGTGTCTCGACGGCGTGGTTCGGAGCACGTCGTGGCATCCGGTACGATCGATGAGTCCCGTTCGGGATGCGGGCGATTGGCGCAGTTGGTAGCGCGCTTCCTTCACACGGAAGAGGTCATCAGTTCGAGTCTGGTATCGCCCACCACTGGAGGCCCGGAATCACGCGGAACGCGGAGATTTCGGGCCTTCTTCGTCGGCGAGATCGACCTCGTGCGTGTGCACTCGGCCCCGCCCGGGTGGTGGGCTGCTGGCGCGAGTCTCAGCCCGTGGTGTCGCGCCTACGGAAGACGAGCCACGACGCGATGCAGAGCAACGCTGCCCAGGCTGCCATGACGACTGCCCCGGGTATCGGGTCGAGGAGTCCGACTCCCGGGTAGTCGGTGAGGAGCTGCAGTCCGGCGAGATCGGGCAGAAATCTCAACGCCGGAACGGGGCCCAGCCAAGAGATCGTCAGCCCGAGAACCAGAGGCACGAGTACGACGAGCGTCACGATGAACGTGCGGGCCAGGACGGTGACGGCTGCGGCGATGAGCCCGATCAGCGCATAGTTCACGGCAACGCCGACCAGGTTCCACCCCATGCCCGCCGTGAACCCACTGACGGAAAGACCGTGTTCACCGAGTGCCGCGTGTTCGAGGAGCACGGCAGCGCTCGTGGCGACGATGCCGACAGCCACCGCCGCTACCGCGGTCACGATGAACTTCGCCCCGAGCACACGCCCCCGCCGGGGTGTGGCCGTCAGAGTGGTGGCGAGCTGTGCGTCGATGTACTCGGTTCCGGCCACGAGAGCTGCGAGCAGAATGATTAGCGGCTGCCCGAACCCGGCGGTTTCGAACCCGTGAGACTCGATGGAGAACGACGCCGCCGTTGACGCTTCGCCGTCGAAGGCGAGCGCAGAGGCGAACGCGAGGACAGGGGGGACGAGGAGCGCGGCAGCGATCGTGCCTTGAATGCTTCGAAGAGTGAGCGCCTTGGTCCATTCGGCGCGGAGCGTGTGGATCATCTGTGCCTCACAGGTCTCGGCGCACGAACGAGACCGCTGCTGCGGTGAGCAGCACCGTTGCCCATCCGGCTTGGACGATGCCGCCCAAGGGCGGGTCGAGGTATGTGCCGGTCGCGGGGTTCGAGGAAAGAGCGGCACCCGCGGCAACGGGGAGATACTTCGCGCCGGCCCAGAACACGGTGAGGAAGTCACCGACCCCGATGACGAGCGGGACGACGAGGATGAGCGGCAGGATGACAGTGCGGGCGAGCACGCCGACGGCGAAGGCCGTCAGCGCGGTGAGCGTCCATGCGACGGTGACGCCGCCGAGGTTCGCCCAGATCGCCGGGTTCAACGTCCACGGATCGACACCGGTCTCTCCCACGAGGTGCGTGATCACCAGAGTGCCCCACATGGTCGAGAAGGCGATCGCCGCGACCGTGATCGCGAGCAGCAGCGTCTTCGTTGCGAACACGCGCAACCGCTGTGGGGTGGCCAGCAGCGTCGTGCGAATCTGTTGATTGCCGCCGTACTCGCTTCCGGCCCACAGCGCGGAGAGGACGACGACGAGGACATACCCGAACCCGGCCATCTCGAACCCCTGGAACGCGAGAGGGATCGGTTCGGAAGAGAAGAGGCGTGGGTCATCGGACGCCACCCCGACGGCGGTCGCCGCGTTGGCCCAGGCCATCGGCCAGCTGCCGAGGACGGCTGCGGCCCCGAGAATCCACGTTGCGCGGCCGGTGCGAAGTTTGGTGGCTTCGGAACGCACGAGGGGCAGGAGACCGTTCATGCCGTCGCCCCGTCCACGTCTCCGGCCCGGTAGTCGGTGTGCTTGTCCGTGAGCTCGAAGAACGCGTCTTCCAGGGTGCGGTGCGTGCCGATGACCTCTGCTGTGCTGCCCGTTGCGAGAACGCGGCCGCGAGCGATGATCACGACATCGTCGGCGGTGTCCTGCATCTCGCTCATCAGGTGACTCGACACCAACACAGCCTTGCCATCGTCGGCGAGGAAGCGCAGAAAGCGCCTCGTCCAACGGATGCCGTCGGGATCGAGTCCGTTTGTGGGCTCGTCCAGCACGAGCACGTCAGGGTCGCCGAGGAGGGCTGTGGCGATGCCGAGCCGTCGCCCCATACCGAGCGAGAATCCGCGGATTCTCATTTTCGCGGCATCCCGCAGTCCGGTGAGCTCCAGTACCTCGTCCACTCGTCGGTTGGGGATGGCGTTCGACTGCGCCACCCAGGTCAGGTGCGCCTTCGCGGTGCGGCCCGTGTTCGCGCCGGGGCCGTCGAGCATCGCTCCCACCGTCCACAACGGACGTTCCAGCGATCGATACGGCCGACCATCGATCAGCGCGGTGCCGCTGGTCGCACGATCCAATCCGAGCAAGACCCGCAGCGTCGAGCTCTTCCCCGCGCCGTTGGGTCCGAGACAGCCGGTGACCCGCCCCGGAAGAGCGGTGAAACTGACATCGTCGACCACGGTGCGTGAGCCGTGACGCTTGACCAGGTGACTGACTTCGATCATGCCTCCCAGCCAACTGGGCCGGCGTGCCGGCGTCAGTCTGCGAGAGTTGACAATCGCGGGCTTCGGGTCATCGGATCACGTGGATGCCGGGGTCACAATGCCGTTCTCGTAAGCGATGACGACGAGCCCCGCCCGGTCCCGGGCCTGGAGTTTCGTCAGAATCCGGCTCACGTAGGTGCGCACGGTCGTCACGGTGACGAACAGGTCATCCGCGATCTCGGCGTTCGATCTGCCCTGCCCGATGAGAGCCAGCGTCTCGCGCTCCCGCGCCGTGAGGTGGCTGAGTCGGTGGTCCTCGCGCACGGGGGCGAAACGTCCGATCAACCGCTTCGTCACTTCCGGGGCGAGCAGCGCATTGCCCTCGTGTGTCACGCGTACTGCGTGCAGCACCTCGCCGGGCGGACTGTTCTTCAGCAGGAACCCTGAGGCGCCGGCCCGGAGTGCCTCGTACACGTACTCATCGAGATCGAACATCGTCAGCACGATCACCCGCGGCCCGTCGGGCTCCCCGGCGAGGACGCGGGTCGCTTCCAGCCCGGTCATCCGCGGCATCTGCACGTCCATCAAGACGACATCCGGATGCAGACTTGCCGCACGCTCGACCGCGTCCGTGCCGTCTGTAGCCTCGCCAACCACCTCCATGCCGGCCTCGCTGTCGACCAGCATTCGAAGCGATGAGCGGATCGACGGTTCATCGTCCGCGATGAGCACCCTGATCACATTCGTCCTTGCGGTCTGCTCGGAGTTCCCACTAGCGGAATGGTCGCCGACACCGTGAAGCCCGACGTCGAGGAGGCAAAGTCCACCGTCCCACCCAGGAGCTCGATCCTCTCGCGCATACCCGCCAAACCGTGACCGGGCTGGAACGTGCGCGGAGCGCCTTGCCCGTCGTCCTGAATCCCCACCGTCACCGACTCCGAGGACACGTGAAGCCTCACGATGGCGAGGGACGCCGCCGCGTGCCGGATGACGTTCGTCATCGCTTCTTGGACAACTCTGAGCACCGTCGTACGTACATCGGACGGAAGCCCATCGATCGTTTCGTCGGAGTCGACACGGACGCAGATACCGGCCCGCTCAGCGGACATCGCAAGACGTGCGAGCGCTGTCGACAGGGGACTCGACGCGACATTCTCCGCCTCGGTGCCGGTTCGCTCCCTCTGCAGGAGGGCTTTCAACTGAAACAGAGAGGCTCTCGCATCACCCTCGATCCCCCGCAGCACCTCACGCAATTGCTCGGTGCCGAGGGTGCTCACATGGGCGGCGACTCCCGCTTGCACCCCGATCGTTCCGAGGGAGTGAGACAGCACATCGTGTACGTCGCGCGCCACGCGAAGACGCTCCTCGGCGCGCGACCGAGCCGCCGCTTCCTCCCTGACCTCTCGTGTCCGCACGCCGAGCACCCACGCGACGCACAACACGACAGCGCTCAACACCATCCCGCGGAAACGATCCTCCACGCCCTCCGTACCGAGGAACGCCGAGGTGAGCACCACGAGGACGACGCCGGCGAACATCCACCACGGGAACCTGCGTCCTCCGCGCTTCTCCGCCAGTCGGAACACCGCGAATCCCGTCAACATGAACGGATCAGCAGTGACGTGGAGGGTCCATGCGCATGCTGTCGCGGCAGTCGTCACGACCACTCCGAGAAACGGCAGGCGCGAACCGGCCATCACACCGGCCACCGCCGTAGCGCCCAAAGCGAGCTGAGTCCATCGTGCGGCCAGATCCTCCGGCGTGACCGTCAACCAGAGCCCCAGGAACACGGTGAGTCCGAGGATCAGTCCCGTCAGAAGGCTCCTCCGCAACCGAGTGCCGGAAAACCCGCGCGAGCGTGAACCGCGGCGATGACGACTCCCACCCACCGACCCCGCTCCTCTCCATCGACGTTCTCGCGGTTCGCCCAGGGCCTCCGCGCGCTCCGCGACGACGCGGTCGATCAGTGCCCGCCGTCCCTGTGCTCCGGTGGCCACGCCACCGTGAAGCGCTCGAAGACGATCTCGTCGTCGTCCTCGGACCACTCGCGCCCGAGGGCGGCGCAAATCCGCGTCCAGTAGCGACGGTGCTCGATCTGCCAGCTCTCGAGGGACCGGTCGTCCTCGCCCTCGTCGAACGCGAATCGCGCGTCCGCGCTGGAGAAGACCCCCAGACGCATCTCGGTCGTCCGCAGGATGGCCCGGGGCACCCCTCGACCGTCGCAGGCGATCCAGTGCGAGCCGATCCGCGGCAGCTGCTGCCGCTCCGCGATGTACTCCGCGACGAGCGACGAGGTCGCCCGCTTCTCTCCCTCGAGCACGCACGCGAGCAACTCGTCCGCCAGCCTCTCGGAGTCGCCGAAGTGCTCGACGGTGTACTCGGGACAGGCGGCGACGGCGTCGGGACGGGCGTCGGCGTATTCCTGCCACAGGCGAAGAGCCGCGGCGGTGTCGACGGCGATGGGGGAAACGGTGCTCATCCCCCCATCCTGGCAGCCGTCGTCAGCCGCGCTTCCACCCGTAGCGGGCCGTCAGTGCGGCCGCGACCGTGTCGAAGCGCCGCCGATCCAGGGCGGCGGCCTCTCGACGCATCCCGGCATCGTGCACGAGGTACAGCTGCTCGATGTCGACCCATGAGGGACGCCGCTGCGGGTCCCACTCCCCCGTGCCAAGCGACAGGTACTGCCGATCGCCGTCGTGCGGCTTGCTGGTCAGCCGTACGGCGTACGAGCGGGTGGCATCCGCCCGTCCGATGACGAGGACGGGACGATCCTTGCCACGCCCGTCGCGCTCTTCGTACGGCACCCACGTCCAGACGATCTCTCCCCCGTCCGGCGCATTGTCGCGCTGCGGGGCGTACGAGATCGTGAGGCGGCGCGGCGGCTCGATTTCGAGCGTCTGGGCGTCGGCTGGCGCCGTGACGGCTCGTGCGGGCGCAGAGGCCGGCCTGGCCGGTGCCGTCGAGCGGAACATCCCGAGGAATGCCGACACGAGACGAGAGGTGGTTCCCATTCCCCCACCCTAGGCATCCGCGGACTCGAATCCGACGGAGCGCGGCGCACGGCAGCGCGGGGCGAAAACGAGAGACGGGGCGCCACCGACGAACCGGTGACGCCCCGTCCGGGGTGGAGATGCTCAGGCGCGAGCGTCGGTCAGGACGTAGCCCTCTTCACCGTGAACCACGGTGTCGATACCGGCGATCTCGTCCTCGTTCTTGACGCGGAAGCCGATCGTCTTCTCGATCGCGAAGCCGATGACGAAGGCGAGAACGAACGAGTACACCAGGACTGCGAGGGCGGCGATCGCCTGCACCAGCAGCTGGTTCAGCGAGCCGCTGTAGATGAGGCCGGTGGTGTTGGCGAAGATGCCGAGGTACAGCGTTCCGAGCAGACCGCCGACGAGGTGGATGCCGACCACGTCGAGCGAGTCGTCGAAGCCGAGCTTGAACTTCAGCTCGATCGCGAGGGCGCAGACGGCACCGGCGACGAGACCCAGCACGATGGCCCAGATCGGCGTCAGTGCGGCGCACGCCGGGGTGATCGCGACGAGACCGGCGACGGCGCCCGACGCGGCACCCACGGAGGTGGGCTTGCCGTCCTTGATCTTCTCGACGATCAGCCAGCTGAGCAGGGCTGCTGCGGGAGCGGCGATCGTGTTGACGAAGGCCAGGGCGGCGGTGCCGTCAGCGGCGAGCTCGGAGCCAGCGTTGAAGCCGAACCAGCCGAACCACAGCAGACCGGCGCCCAGGAGCACGAACGGCGGGTTGTGGGGGACGTGGGCGCCCTTCTGGAAGCCGACGCGCTTGCCGAGGACCAGAGCGAGGGCGAGGGCGGCGGCACCGGCGTTGATGTGGACCGCGGTACCACCGGCGAAGTCGATCGCACCGACGCCGAACACGTCCTGCATACCGTGGGTGATCCAGCCGCCGTAGGAGAACGAGCCGTCCTCGGCGAGACCGAAGTTGAAAACCCAGCTGGCGACGGGGAAGTAGACGACCGTCGACCACACGAAGGCGAAGATCATCCAGGCGCCGAACTTGGCGCGATCGGCGATGGCGCCCGAAACCAGGGCGACGGTGATGATGGCGAAGGTGGCCTGGAAGGCGACGAAGGCCAGCGGCGGGTACGCGGCGCCCTCAGGCGTCTCGAGGACGCTGGCGAGACCGAACTCGTTCCAGTCGATCATCCAGGGAAGCTGGGTGACGCCGGCGTCGGTCGCCGGGAAGGCGATCGCGTAGCCGTAGAGCACCCACAGCACGCCGATCAGGCCCATCGCGCCGAAGCTCATCATCATCATGCTGATAACGCTCTTGGCCTTGACGAGACCGCCGTAGAAGAATGCGAGTCCTGGCGTCATGAGCAGCACGAGGGCGGCTGCTAGCAGGATGAATGCGGTGTTGCCTTGATCCATCTCGGAGGAAACCTCTCTGCAGGGACGCAGGTGTAGCGTCGGGTCCCCCCAGTGTTCCCAGCCCCGGTTTCCATCTCCGTTCGAGAGGTGTTACGGGGACGTTACGGAGATCGGCCTCACGTAAACATCGCGTTTCGCGCGGCCGAGAGGCGCAGATGAGGACGCTGGATCAAGAGTGTGTAAGGGCGACGAGCCGCGACGTGGCGCGCAAGTACTTCTTGCGGTACCCGCCCGCGAGCATCTCGTCGCTGAAGACCGTGTTCAGCGGGACGCCGGTTGCCCGGATCGGGATCTGCGCGTCGTACGCGCGGTCGATGAACGCGACCAGACGCAGGGCGGCGGACTGGTCGTGCAGGACCTGCACGTCACGCAGCCCGATCGTGTCGACGCCGTCGATCAGACGGATGAAACGCGACGGGTGCACGCGGGCCAGGTGACCGACGAGGTCGGAAAACGCATCATCGGATGCCACTCCGGCTGAGGCCGCGGCATCCATCGCCTGACGGTACTCGTCGTCGCCGAGCACCTTCGCCTCGCCGTCGATCGCACGCTGACGGAAGTCGGTTCCGTCGATGCGGATGGTCCGGAAACTGTCCGCCATCGACTGGATCTCGCGAAGGAAGTCCTGCGCCGCGAAGCGTCCCTCGCCGAGGGCGTTGGGCGGAGTGTTCGACGTCGCTGCCAACCGGGTTCCGGATGCCACGAGCTCCCCGAGCAGCCGGGTCATGACCATGGTGTCGCCCGGGTCGTCGAGCTCGAACTCGTCGATGCAGAGAAGATCGCTCCCGCGGAACAGTTCCACGGCCTTGGCGTAGCCGAGCACGCCGACGAGCGCGGTGTACTCGATGAACGATCCGAAGTACTTCCGGCGGGCCGGCATCGCGTGGTAGATCGAGGCGAGCAGGTGTGTCTTGCCGACGCCGAAGCCGCCGTCGAGGTAGACCCCGGGCTTGACCGGCGCGACCTTCTCGGCGCGACGGAAGAACCCGCCCTTCTTCGCCGGGCTCGACTGCTTTCCGGCGAACGCCTGAAGGAGTTCTTTGGCCTCCTGCTGCGAGGGGTAGGCATCGTCGGCCCGATACGACTCGAAGGTCGCGCCGTCGAACTGCGGCGGCGGGACGAGGGCGTTCACCATCTCGGCACCGGTGACGGCGGGCTCGCGCTCCGTCAGGTGGATGAGGCCGGTCGTGGCGGGAGTGGAGGTCATGGCCGTCCTGTGTCCGAGTCTTACGGGATGGGTGCGTGCCCCATGCCGCGGATCTAGGGTCGATGGTGCGGTGTCCACCCTATGCCGCCGCACCCCCTGCCCCGACCGAGGAGATCTCCCGTGACCGTCGAGTTCGACACCAGCTCCCCCAAGTTCGCCGACTACGCCGAGCCCGGCCGTCTCGTGACCGGCGAGTGGCTCGAGCAGCGGCTCGGGCAACCGGGTCTGGTCGTCGTCGAGTCCGATGAGGACGTGCTCCTCTACGAGACCGGGCACATCCCCGGTGCCGTCAAGGTCGACTGGCACACCGAGCTCAACGATCCCGTCGTGCGCGACTACCTCGACGGCGAGGGCTTCGCGAAGCTGCTGAGCAAGAAGGGCATCGCGCGCGACGACACGGTCGTCATCTACGGCGACAAGAACAACTGGTGGGCCGCGTACGCGCTGTGGGTGTTCTCGCTCTTCGGGCACGAGGACGTTCGTCTCCTCGACGGCGGCCGCGACAAGTGGATCGCCGAGGGTCGCCCTCTCACGACCGAGCCGACCACCCGCGAGCCGGTGGAGTACCCGATCGTCGAGCGCGACGACGCATTGATCCGCGCCTACAAGGACGACGTGCTCGCGCACCTCGGCAACCCGCTCATCGATGTGCGCTCCCCCGAGGAGTACTCGGGCGAGCGCACCTCCGCTCCGGCGTACCCCGAAGAGGGGGCCCTCCGCGCGGGTCACATCCCGAGCGCCCAGAGCGTGCCGTGGGCCAAGGCCGTCGCCGAAGACGGCGGCTTCAAGTCGCGCGAAGAACTGGATGCCATCTACCGCGACGGCGCGGGCCTGAAGGACGGCGACAAGATCGTGGCGTACTGCCGTATTGGCGAGCGCTCGAGCCACACCTGGTTCGTGCTGAAGCACCTCCTGGGCTTCGAGGATGTCCGCAACTACGACGGCTCGTGGACCGAGTGGGGTAGCGCGGTGCGCGTGCCCATCGTCTCGGGGTCGGAGCCCGGCGAGGTGCCCTCGCGCTGAGCCCGGCGTTCGCGGGCGTGGGAGGATGACGGAGATGTCCGAGAACACCCTCCCCGCCCGCCTGGCCGAGATCCGCGACGAGTTCCTCGAGCTCGACGAGCCCGACCGGCTGCAGCTCCTGCTGGAGTTCTCGCAGGAGCTCCCCGCGGTGCCGGCCGAGTACGCCGATCACCCCGAGCTGCAGGAGCGGGTGGCAGAGTGCCAGTCGCCGGTGTACATCATCGTCACGGTCGACGACGCCGACCGCGTCGCGATGCACGCCACGGCACCCGCCGAGGCCCCGACGACGCGCGGTTTCGCGAGCATCCTGGCGCAGGGACTGACCGGGCTGTCGGCCGACGAGGTCCTCGCCGTTCCCGACGACTTCCCGCAGAGCATCGGCCTCACCCGAGCGGTCAGCCCGCTGCGGATCGCGGGCATGACGGGCATGCTCATGCGCGCGAAGCGTCAGGTCGCCGCCAAGCGGGGTGCCTGAACGCTGTGCCTGAGCACGGCGGCATCCGTCACTCTTCGGACGCGAGTCCCTGCCGCCGTACCCAGTCCTGGATCACGCGGGTGAAGCGCGTCTCGTCGTAGTTCCACAGCTTCGTGTGGCGCGCCACCTCGAACGTCTCCATCGTGACGAGGTCGGGGCGAGCCTCCGCGAGGGCGTGCGAAGCGTCGCTGGGCACGAAGCCGTCATCGTCGCTGTGGAGGATCAGGACCGGATGCCGCAGGTCGTCCGCGTGGGCGACACGGTCGAGACGGTCGAGGGGGATGGCCTCGCCGCGGACCAGGCGGGCACCCCAAGCGGAGTCGAGGATGCGCTCCGTCAGACCGAGGACCGGGCGGGGCAGCTTGAGGAGACGGCTCTGATAGCGCAGAACCGTGCGCCAGTCGACGACGGGTGATTCCAGGACGAGTCCCGCGATCAGGTCGCGATGCGTCGAGAAGGCTTCGGTCTGGAGGCACATCGCGCCGCCCATCGACCACCCCATGAGGATGACGCGTCGCGCCCCGTGCGCCGCGGCGTACTCGATCGCGGCATCGACGTCGCGCCACTCGGTCGCGCCGAGCGCGTAGGTGCCGCTCGCGCTCTGCGGCGCCTCCCCGTCGTTGCGGTACGACACCGCGAGAGCCGTGATACCGAGGGCGTGGAAGACCGGGATGGCGCGAAGCGTCTCGGCGCGCGTCGTCCCTCGACCGTGGACCTGGATGACCCAGACACCGGACCCCTCGTCGCTGGACTCCTCCCCGCCGGACTCCTCGTCGGCGGGGAACTCCCACGCGGGGCAGGCCCCGACGGGGGTCTCGATCTGCACCGACCGGTACGGCAGTCGGAGCTGATCGGGTTCGTCGTAGTACCAGCCGCTGAAAGCCGCCTCGGCGGCGATACTGTCGTCGGCGGCGACCTGGGTGAGGAGTTTCCGGGTGACGGTTGCGCCGTCGTCGGCGACCACCGACCCCAGCCGCAAATAGTCGGTGGTTCCAACGGTGAAGAGCCCGTACCGTCCCGGTAGGGCGGTGTCATCGGTGCGGTCGAGCGTGACCGTCTGCGCGGCGGTGTCGAGCGAGACGATCCGCGTGTTGGGAACTCGACCCGCGGGCGTGATGACGGTACGAGCCATGCGGAGCGAGACCGCACTCAATGCGGTGAGGCTCGCCCCGAAGGCCATCGCGAGAGTCGCGATCCCCACGCGTGCGATCGATACGGTTCGTCGCGAGGGGCCGGGCCGCGCGGCGCGCCTGGGAGCGTTCATCGAGGCCTCACTCTAGTCTGTGGCCGTGACTGACCTGGGCTCACCCGAGGCGTCGACCCCTTTCGCCCGGGCGATGGAGGAGGTGCGCGCCGCCACGTTCCGTGACGATTTCGTCGTGCGCGAGATTCCCTCCCCCGCCGGCCTGGCACCCCACTCCCTGGCGTTGGCGGGCGATGTCCGTCCGGAGGAACACTCGACCGACTCGCCTTTCGGCACGGGGCGTTTCATCCTGCTGCACGATCCGGACGAACCCGATGCGTGGGGCGGCGCGTGGCGCGTGGTGTGCTTCGCGCAGGCGCCGCTGGAGCCCGAGATCGGCATCGATCCCCTCCTCGCCCAGGTGGCGTGGTCGTGGCTCATCGATGCTCTCGACTCGCGCGGCGCCGAACGGCACTCCGAATCGGGCACCGCCACCAAGACCCTCTCGACCGGTTTCGGGGCCCTCGCGTCCCAGGGCGAGGGGTCGCAGATCGAACTTCGCGCGTCATGGTCGCCGCGTGGTCCCATCCGCCCCCATCTCGACGCGTGGGCGGAACTCGTGTGCATGCTGGCCGGCCTCCCCCCGGGGTCGGAGGGCGTCGCCGTCTTCGGAGCCCGGAGGCCCACCCGTGGTTGAGTACAACGTCATCGAGGATGCCGCCGGACTGGCGTCGGCATCCGATCGCCTCGCTGCGGGTACCGGTCCGGTCGCGGTCGACGTCGAGCGTGCATCGGGATTCCGCTACTCGCAGCGCGCGTACCTCATCCAGGTGTTCCGTCGGGAGGCGGGCGTCTTCCTCTTCGACCCGTCGACGATCGAGGACTTCTCGCCGCTGCAGGCCGCGATCGCAGACATCGAGTGGGTGTTCCACGCGGCCAGTCAGGACCTGCCGTCGCTGCGCGAGCGTGGTCTCGAGCCCCCGCGCATCTTCGACACCGAGCTGGGCGCGCGACTGCTCGGACACGAGCGCGTCGGTCTCGGCGCTGTCGTCGAGCAGACGCTGGGCATCACGTTGGCCAAGGCCCACTCGGCGGCGGACTGGTCGACCCGTCCACTCCCGGCATCCTGGCTCGAGTATGCCGCCCTCGACGTCGAGCACCTCATCGACGTCCGGGACGTGCTGGTGGCCGAGCTCGACGAGCAGCAGAAGACCGAGTTCGCGCGGCAGGAGTTCCAGGCCGTCCTCGACCGCCTGCCCAAGCCGCCGCGCGAAGACCCGTGGCGGCGTATGAGCGGGCTCCACACGGTGCGCGGTCGTCGAGCTCTCGCGGTGGCCCGTGCGCTCTGGTGGGCCCGCGAGGAGTACGCCCGCGAGCAGGACGTCGCCCCCGGCCGACTCGTGCCCGACCGCGCACTTGTGGCCGCCGTGCTCGCGGATCCCGCGAGCAAGCAGGCGCTCGCCGGCGTCAAGGAGTTCAACGGGCGGGCCAGCCGTACTCAGCTCGATCGGTGGTGGAACGCCATCGTGGCGGGCCGCGAAGACACCGAGTTGCCGCCGGACCGTGTCCCCAGCGACACGCTTCCGCCGCCCCGCGCGTGGGTCGATCGCAACCCCGAGGCCGATCGTCGTCTGAAGGCGGCGCGACCCGCCGTCGAGGCGCGCGCCGAAGAGTTGCGGATGCCGACCGAGAACCTCCTCACCCCCGAGACGCTTCGTCGGGTGGCCTGGGCTCCGCCCGCCGAGGTGACCGTCGAGACCATCGGGGCGGCTCTCGCCGAACTCGGTGCGCGACCCTGGCAGATTGACCAGACCGCACAGGTGATCGCGGATAGCTTTGTAGCTTCCCTCAATGTCGACGACGACGGGTCTGGCACGGATTCGTAGGTTCGGACAACCGATTCCTCGCGGGGAATCCGCCTTCCTAGGCTGGGGTCATCCCAAACTTTGGAGGCAGAGTGGCCGAGATGACGGACGTCTTCTTCGTCGACGGAATGCGCACCCCCTTCGGGCGCGCCGGCGAGAAGGGCATGTACTGGAACACCCGCGCGGACGACCTGGTCGTCAAAGCGATCATCGGGTTGATGGAGCGCAACGGCGACGTGCCGAAGGACCGCATCGACGACGTGGCGGTCGCCGCGACGTCGCAGACCGGTGACCAGGGTCTGACCCTCGGTCGCACCGCGGCGATCCTCGCGGGGCTCCCGATGACGGTGCCGGGTCTCGCGGTCGAGCGCATGTGCGCCGGCGCCATGACCAGCGTCACCACGATGGGTGCCTCGATCGGCGTCGGCATGTACGACCTCGCTCTCGCGGGCGGCGTCGAGCACATGGGTCGTCACCCCATCGGGGGAAACGTCGACCCCAACCCGCGCTTCGTGGCCGAGAAGCTCGTCGACCCGGGCGCACTCAACATGGGCGTGACGGCGGAGCGCATCCACGACCGCTTCCCGCACCTGACGAAGGAACGCGCCGACCGCTACGGTGCAGCGAGCCAGCACAAGGTTCAGGCCGCCTACGAGGCCGGGAAGATCCAGCCCGACCTCGTGCCGGTGGCGGTGAAGGATGCCGACGGCGCCTGGGGCCTCGCGACCGAGGACGAGGGTCGCCGCCCCGAGACCACTGTCGAGGGTCTCGCGACGCTGAAGACGCCGTTCCGCCCGCACGGCCGCGTCACCGCCGGCACCTCGTCGCCCCTCACCGACGGCGCCACGATCAGCCTGCTCGCGGGTGCCGACGCCGTGAAGGAGTTCGGCCTCACCCCCAAGATGCGGATGGTGTCGTTCGCGTTCGCCGGCGTCGAGCCCGAGATCATGGGCATCGGCCCCATCCCCTCGACCGAGAAGGCCCTCAAGAAGGCCGGGCTCACGATCGACGACATCGGCCTGTTCGAGCTGAACGAGGCGTTCGCCATCCAGGTGATCTCGCTGCTCGATCACTTCGGCATCGCCGACGACGACCCGCGCGTTAACCCCTGGGGCGGTGCGATCGCCGTCGGCCACCCGCTCGCGGCATCCGGAGTCCGTCTCATGATCCAGCTCGCCGCGCAGTTCGCCGAGCGTCCCGACGTGCGCTACGGCCTCACCGCCATGTGCGTGGGCCTCGGCCAGGGCGGCTCTGTCATCTGGGAGAACCCGTTCTTCGACGGAAAGAAGAAGCGCAAGTGACCGACTACACCTCGATCGACTTCAGCCCCCTCGACGCCCTCACCGGCGACGAGGTGATCACCCACTCCCCCGTCCGCGATGTGCGCCTGCCCTCGGGCAACGTCCTCGCGCTCATCACGCTCGACAACGGCCGCGACCACACGCGTCCGAACACATTGGGCCCGGCGACGCTCGCCGAGCTCGGCGAAACCCTGGCGACGCTGAAGCGCCGTGCGGCGGCGGGCGAGGTCCACGCCGTCGCCATCACCGGCAAGCAGTACATCCTCGCGGCCGGTGCCGACCTGTCCGACGTCGCCAAGCTGCCGTCGAAGGAGGTCGCCCGGCTCATCGCTCAGCGCGGGCACCAGGTCATCGGCTCGCTGTCCGACCTCGGTGTTCCGTCGTTCGCTTTCGTCAACGGGCTCGCGCTCGGCGGCGGCCTCGAGATCGCGCTGAACTCGACCTACCGCACGGTCGACGCCTCAGCGGCGGCGATCGCGCTGCCCGAGGTGTTCCTCGGCATCATCCCCGGCTGGGGCGGCGCGTACCTGCTGCCGAACCTCATCGGCATCGAGAACGCGCTCGAGGTCGTCATCTCGAACCCGCTCAAGCAGAACCGGATGCTCAAGCCCCAGCAGGCGTTCGACCTGGGGATCATGGATGCCATCTTCCCGGCGGCCTCCTACCTGGAGGACTCGCTGCGGTGGGCGGACGGCGTGCTCACCGGTCGCGTCCGCGTCGAGCGCAAGAACGAGCCCGGCAAGCTCGAGCGCCTGACCAAGTGGCCGATCGCGATCAAGATGGCGCGCGGCATGCTCGAGTCCAAGATCGGCACCGTGCCCCGCTCTCCCTACGTCGCGCTCGACCTGCTCGACAAGGCCAAGAGCGGCACGAAGGCCGAGGGGTTCGCCCGCGAGGACGAGGCGCTTGCCGACCTCATCACGGGCGATCAGTTCGCGGCATCCATGTATGCCTTCGACCTCGGGCAGAAGCGCGCGAAGCGTCCGGTCGGGGCTCCCGACAAGGCCTTGGCGAAGAAGGTCACGAAGGTCGGTGTCATCGGCGCGGGACTCATGGCGTCGCAGTTCGCTCTGCTGTTCGTGCGGAAGCTGCGGGTGCCCGTCGTCATCACCGACCTCGACCAGGGTCGCGTCGACAAGGGCGTGGCATCCATCCGGGAGGAGATCGGCAAGCTCGAGGCGAAGGGCCGGCTCGACGGCGACACCGCCAACCAGCTGCGCGCCCTCGTGCACGGCACGACCGACCGCTCGGAGTTCGCGGACTGCGACTTCGTGATCGAGGCCGTGTTCGAAGAGGTCGGGGTCAAGCAAGAGGTGTTCTCGGCCATCGAGAAGATCGTCGCGGAAGACGCGATCCTCGCCACCAACACCTCGTCGCTCTCGGTCGCCGAGATCGGCTCGGTGCTGCAGAACCCGGAGCGGCTCGTCGGCTTCCACTTCTTCAACCCCGTCGCGGTCATGCCGCTCATCGAGGTCGTGAAGACGGATGCCACCTCCGACGCCGCCCTGTCGACGGCGTTCGTCGTCGCGAAGGGGCTCGGCAAGAACGCCGTGCTCACCGCCGACGCGCCCGGGTTCGTCGTGAACCGGCTGCTGGCCAAGGTCATGGGTGAGGCCGCGCGGGCGGTGTACGAGGGCACCCCGATCACGGTGGTGGAGAAGGCGTTCGCGCCGCTCGGGCTGCCGATGGGACCATTCCAGCTCATTGACCTGGTCGGCTGGAAAGTCGCGGCCCACGTACAGGACACCATGGCCGGCGCCTTCCCGGAGCGGTTCTTCGCGTCCGAGAACTTCCACGAGCTTGCGGCGCTCCCGGAGGTCGTCGAGAAGGACAAGGGCGGCCGCGTCACCGGCTGGACCAAGGCCGCACAGAAGGTTCTCGTCACCGGCAAGACGCCCGTCGCGCCCGAGACGATCCTCGCCCGCGTGCAGGACGGCCTCGCGCAGGAGATCAAGATCATGCTCGACGAGGGCGTAGTCCCCGAGGTGCAGGACATCGACCTGTGCCTCATCCTCGGCGCGGGCTGGCCCTTCATCGACGGCGGGGCCTCGCCCTACCTCGACCGCGAGGGGGCCTCGGAACGCGCCTTCGGCGACACGTTTCACCACCCGCCCATCCGCGGCATCGGAGCCTGAGGCTTTCTGTCACGACGGCGTCGTCCCCTCGGGGGCGGCGCCGTCGTCGTTCGTGCGACCGTCACGAGGACAGGCTGAGCGACGAGGACAGGGTGTCTGCTGCGGTTTCAGCCTGTTTCCGTCGCCTTCCCTGTTCTCGTGGCTGCGAGGGTGCGCGAGGCGCGCCCGCGGCACGACCACGAGTACAGGCCGTGCGACGAGGACAGGCCGTTTGCTGAGGTTGCAGCCTGTTCTCGTCGCCTCCCCTGTCCTGGTGACCGCGATGGGCGCCGAATATGCAGAACAGGCCGGGATATCGGCATCCCGGCCTGTTCGCGGTTGCTCACGCGCCTACGGGCGCGACTCCTCCCACTCCTCGATCGTGGGGATCGAGCCGGTGGGCGTCTGCCGCGCCATCGGGATGCGCGTGCCGAGCACCTGCGCCACGACATCGTGGGCGATCTTGGATGCGGTAAGACCGGCATCCTCGAGGATCTGCTCGCGCGTGGCGTGGTCGATGAACTCGTCCGGGATGCCGAGCTCGTCGACCGCCGTGTCGACACCGGCCTCGCGCAGGACCTGGCGCACGCGGGTGCCCACTCCGCCGACGCGGATGCCGTCTTCGATGGTGATGACGAGACGGTGTTCGCGCGCGAGGTCGACGATCGACGGCTGCACGGGAATGGCCCAGCGCGGGTCGATGACGGTCGCGCCGATGCCCTGCGCCTTCAGCCGCTCCGCGACCTCGAGAGCCAGGTGCACCATCGGGCCGATACCGACGAGGAGGACGTCTGGGCTCGAGCCTCGGCTGAGCACGTCGACACCGTCGTGCATGCGCTCGATCGCCTCGACGTCGGCGTTGACCTTGCCCTTGGGGTACCGCACGACCGTCGGCGCGTCCTCGATGGCCGTGGCCTCGCGGAACTCCTCGCGCAGGCGAGCCGCGTCGCGCGGCGCGGCGATGCGGATACCGGGGACGAGCTGCAGCATGGCGAGGTCCCAGATGCCGTGATGGCTCGGGCCGTCCGGGCCGGTGACCCCCGCGCGGTCCAGCACGAACGTGACGCCCGCCTTGTGCAGGGCGACGTCCATCATGACCTGGTCGAAAGCCCGGTTCATGAACGTGGCGTAGATCGCGACGACGGGGTGCAGGCCGCCGAAGGCCAGACCCGCGGCCGATGCGACCGCGTGCTGCTCGGCGATGCCGACGTCGTACACCCGCTCGGGGAAGCGTTCGGCGAACTGCTGCAGGCCGGTCGGGCGCAGCATCGCGGCGGTCATGGCGATCACGTCTTCGCGCTCGGCGCCCACCGCGACCAGCTCTTCGGCGAAGACATCGGTCCACTGCGTACCACCGCCGGAGCCCACGGCCTCACCCGTGACCGGGTCGATCTTGCCCACGGCGTGGAACTGATCGGCCTCGTCGCTCATGGCGGGCGCATAGCCGCTGCCCTTGTCGGTGATCGCGTGGACGATCACGGGAGCGCCGTAGGACTTGGCGAGCTCGAGCGTCTCGATGAGCGACTTGAAGTCGTGGCCGTCGATCGGGCCGAGGTACTTGATGTCGAGGTTGCTGTAGAGCGCCTCGTTGTTGGTGAAGCGCGAGAGGAAGCCGTGGGTGCCGCCGCGGACGCCGCGGTAGACCGCGCGAGCGGCGGGCCCCAGACGGCGGAACAGGGTGTCGGAGCCGCGGTGCAGCGTGCGATAGGCCTCGTTCGTGCGCACACGGTTGAGGTAGCGCGCCATCCCTCCGATGGTCGGCGCGTACGAACGGCCGTTGTCGTTGACGACGATGACGAGGTTGCGATCGTTGTCGTCGCTGATGTTGTTCAGCGCCTCCCACGTCATGCCACCCGTGAGCGCGCCGTCACCGACGACGGCGACGACGTGACGATCGCGGCGCCCCGTGCGACTGAAGGCCCGTGAGACGCCGTCGGCCCAGCTGAGTGAGCTGGAGGCGTGGGAGGACTCGACGATGTCGTGTTCGCTCTCGGATCGTTGCGGGTATCCGGCGAGGCCGCCGCGCGAGCGCAGGTTCGCGAAGTCCTGGCGACCGGTGAGCATCTTGTGCACGTAGGACTGGTGCCCCGTGTCGAAGATGATCGGATCGGCCGGAGAGTCGAACACCTTGTGGAGGGCGATCGTCAGCTCGACGACGCCGAGGTTCGGACCGAGATGTCCGCCGGTCCGCGAGACGTTCTCGACGAGGAAGGCACGGACCTCCGCGGCCAGTTGGCGCAAGTCGTCGGTGCTCAGGTCGTCCAGGTCACGGGGGCCGTGAATGCCGGGTAGGAGAGCCATAAGACTCCTCTCGTGCGGTGCGCGCGGGAACGCGCGAACGTGTCGATTCTAGTCTCGGGGGCCGGTGGGGGCCCGGCAACGGCTTGCGCCCGGGGTCCGCATGCTCTCTCGACGATGAGCGGCAGAGGGCGGTCGCCGTCGTCGCGGTCCGGTTCGCGGGCGCCGAGCCCGACGGATGCGAAGAGCGCCCACCCCGAAGGTTCGGGGTGGGCGCTCCTGGCCGGCGCGCGGTGGGTCAGACCAGCGAACGCAGCACGTACTGCAGGATGCCGCCGTTGCGGTAGTAGTCGGCCTCACCGGGGGTGTCGATGCGGACCACGGCGTCGAAGGTGACGGTCTGCTTGCCCTCGGGCGAGAACTCGCTCGGCTCGGCGGTGACCTTGACGGTCTTCGGCGTGACGCCCTCGTTGAGCTGCTCGAGGCCCTCGATCGAGACGATCTCGGTGCCGTCGAGGCCCAGCGACTTCCAGCTCTCGCCGGCCGGGAACTGCAGCGGCACGACGCCCATACCGATGAGGTTGGAGCGGTGGATGCGCTCGAAGCTCTCGGTGATGACGGCCTTCACACCGAGGAGGTTGGTGCCCTTGGCCGCCCAGTCGCGCGACGAACCCGAGCCGTACTCCTTGCCGCCGAAGATCACCAGCGGGGTGCCCTGAGCCTGGTAGTTCTGGCTCGCGTCGTAGATGTACGCCTGGGGGCCGCCCTCCTGCGTGAAGTCGCGGGTGTAGCCACCCTCGATGATCTGGCCGTCGTTGACGGCGGCGACCATCTCGTTCTTCAGGCGGATGTTGGCGAACGTGCCGCGGATCATGACCTCGTGGTTGCCACGCCGCGAGCCGTAGGAGTTGAAGTCCTTCTGGGCGACGCCGTGCTCGGTGAGGTACTGCGCGGCGGGGGTGCCCGCCTTGATGTTTCCGGCCGGGCTGATGTGGTCGGTCGTGACCGAGTCCCCGAGGGTCGCCATGACGCGCGCGCCGGTGATGTCGGTGACCGGCGAGGGCTCCATCGACATGCCGTCGAAGTAGGGCGCCTTGCGGACGTAGGTCGAGTCGGCATCCCATTCGAAGACCGGGCCGGTCGGGGTGGGCAGGTTCTTCCAGCGCTCATCGCCCTCGAAGACCGTGGCGTATTGCTGGATGAACTGCTCGCGCGAGATCGACGCGTCGATGATGGTCTGCACCTGGTCGGGAGCGGGCCAGATGTCCTTCAGGAAGACGTCGTTGCCGTTCTGGTCCTTGCCCAGGGCATCGGTCTCGAAGTCGAAGTTCATCGAGCCGGCCAGCGCGTAGGCGACCACCAGCGGCGGGGATGCCAGGTAGTTCATCTTCACGTCGGGGCTGATGCGACCCTCGAAGTTGCGGTTGCCCGAGAGGACGGCCGTCACGGCGAGGTCGTTCTCGTTGATGGCTGCGGAGACCTCTTCGATGAGCGGACCCGAGTTGCCGATGCAGATCGTGCAGCCGTAGCCGACGGTGTAGAAGTCGAGGCCCTCGAGCGCCTTGTCGAGGCCGGACTTCTCGTAGTAGTCGGTGACGACCTTCGAGCCCGGGCCGAGCGTCGTCTTGACCCACGGCTTGCGCTTGAGGCCCTTGTCGACGGCATTCTTGGCGAGCAGGCCCGCCGCGATCATGACCGACGGGTTCGACGTGTTGGTGCACGACGTGATCGCCGCGAGGGTCACGGCGCCGTTGTCGAGCAGGTACGACTGCCCGTCGGGGGTGGTGACCTTGACCGGGTTCGACGCGTTCACCGGGTGGCCCGAAGAGATGAGCACGTCACTGCCCGTGACGTCCTCCTCCTCCTCGCCGGGAACCGAGCCCGGGTCGGATGCCGGGAAGGTGCCGTCGACCTCGAGGTCGACGATCGAGTCCGAGACCGAGGCATCCGCGTAGTTCAGGATGTCCTTCTCGAACTGCGACTTCGCCTCGGAGAGCAGAATGCGGTCCTGCGGGCGCTTGGGCCCGGCGATCGAGGGGACGACCGTCGAGAGGTCGAGCTCCATGTACTCGCTGAAGACCAGCTCACGGTTGGGGTCGTGCCAGAGCTTCTGCTCCTTGGCGTACGCCTCGACGAGGGCGACGGTCTGCTCGTCGCGACCGGTCAGGCGCAGGTAATCGAGCGTGACGTCGTCGATCGGGAACATCGCAGCGGTCGAGCCGAACTCGGGGCTCATGTTGCCGATGGTGGCGCGGTTCGCGAGCGGGACGGAGGCCACGCCCTCGCCGTAGAACTCGACGAACTTGCCGACGACGCCGTGCTTGCGAAGCATGTCGGTGATCGTGAGGACGACGTCGGTCGCGGTGACACCGGCGGGGATCTCGCCCGAGAGCTTGAAGCCGACGACGCGCGGGATGAGCATCGACACGGGCTGACCGAGCATGGCCGCCTCGGCCTCGATGCCGCCGACGCCCCAGCCGAGCACGCCCAGGCCGTTGACCATGGTGGTGTGGGAGTCGGTGCCGACGCAGGTGTCGGGGTACGCGCGGAGCACGCCGTCGACGGTGCGGTCGTAGATGACCTTGGCCAGGTGCTCGATGTTGACCTGGTGCACGATGCCGGTGCCCGGCGGGACGACCTTGAAGTCGTCGAACGCCGTCTGGCCCCAGCGGAGGAACTGGTACCGCTCGCCGTTGCGCTCGTACTCGATCTCGACGTTGCGCTCGAGGGCGTTCTCGCTGCCGAACAGGTCGGCGATGACCGAGTGGTCGATGACCATCTCGGCGGGCGAGAGCGGGTTGATCTTGTTGGGGTCGCCGCCGAGGGCGGTGACGGCCTCGCGCATGGTGGCCAAGTCGACGATGCAGGGCACCCCGGTGAAGTCCTGCATGACCACGCGGGCGGGCGTGAACTGGATCTCGGTGTCGGGGTCGGCCGTGGGCACCCACGAACCGAGCGCCTCGATCTGCTCCTTGGTGACGTTGGCGCCATCCTCGGTGCGGAGAAGGTTCTCGAGCAGCACCTTGAGGCTGAACGGGAGCTTCTCGTGACCGGCGACCGTGTCGATGCGGAAGATCTCGTAGTCGGTGCTGCCGACCGTCAGGGTGCTCTTGGCACCGAAGCTGTCAACCGTGGACACGATCGTCTCCTTCGTCGGCGAATGCGCAGGCGTCAGCCCGCGAATCCCATCTTCCCCGCGCCGCCCGATCGCTGCCAGGAAGGCCGACCTAACCGCGCTGAAGACGGGTATTTATCTTGATATCAAGATAAATGTATCAGTCTTCGCGCGCAACGGAGCGAGCAGGCCCCAGGGCGCGGACCGTGAGCCAGGTCACGGCGAGCATCGGCGCGAACAGCGGCAGGCCCATCACGATCTTCAGCGTGCCGAGCGCCACGACGTCGCCGGCGAAGTACAGCGGCAGCTGCACGATGAGGCGCGCCGCGAACAGGGCGGCCCAGGCGATCGACAGCCACACGTAGGTCCGGCGTTTGCGACGGTCGGCGCGCCAGCTGGTGCCCTCCCCCGTCAGGTAGCCCGCCGCCAGACCGATGAGCGGCCAGCCCACCAGGGCGGAGACCAGGAACGCGGTGCCGTACGCGCCGTTCGTGAAGAACCCGAACACGAAGTTGTCCTGGCCCCGGCCCGTGACGAGCGCGAGGACGGCCGCCGCCACGGTCGCGAGTAGGCCGCCGATGGCGGCGCTCGGCGGCGACTTCGCGATCAGTCGCGCGATTGTGAAGACCAGGGCGATGCCCACCGACACGCCGAGGCTGAGCCACAGGTTCCCCTGGCGCGTCGTCGGATCGATGGTGACCGTGAAGAGCACGACGAACGCCAGCGATGGCAGGACCGATTCCAGGATGCCGCGCCACCCGCCCATCGCGGACCACACGGCCGAGCCGGTCGACGCGTGAGCAGACGGATCCAGGCCCGCGCGTCGAGCGGCGTTGCCGAGCGCGGCGCTCAGGCTGTCGGCCGCGGCGGGCGGTTCGAGGGGAACGTTCTCGCCCTCGCGCGTCGGGCGTACGGCGTCGTCGCTCATGCCGTGCCGGGGGTCGCCGGCATCCGGAGGGGGATCAGGTCGCGCGGGGGCATGGGCGAACCGCCCCGCACCACGACGATCGATCGGTAGAGATCTTCGACGGCCGCCGCGGCTTCGACGTCGCTCGTGGCCGCTCCCCCGATGACGCCGCGCAGGAACCACCGCGGACCGTCGACGCCGACGAAGCGCGCGAGGCGCTTGCCCGCGCCTTCGGCGCCACCCATGACCGGGACCTCGGCGAGCAGTTCGGGACCCAGAGGGCCCTCGCGCTCCTCGACGCGACCGCCCTGCTGCTTGACCTGCTGACGGATCTGTTCGCGCGTCTCGCCCCACAGCCCGCTCGTGCGGGGAGCGGCGAACGGCTGCACCTGGAGGGTGGAGTCGGCGTAATCGAGGCCGACGGCCACGATCCGCTTCGTCTGCTCCTCGACCTCGAGACGGAGGTTCAGACCTTCGCGCGGAAGGATCTTGATGCCGCCGAGATCGATGTACGGGCGGACGGGGTTCGCCTCCGCCTCGTCGAACGGCCCGCTGCTTTCGCGATCAGCGGGAGCGCTTTTCGCGGAGATCGCCACCTCGAGGGCGGCGTCGTCGGTTTCGGAGGTGGGCTGAGCGTCGTCGGTCATCGGGTGCTCCCTTGAAGGTTCTGGTATCCGCTCGATCCGAATCCGCCCTCGCCGCGCACACTGTCGGGCAGGTCGTCGACGGGGACGAAACGCACGGGCGGGACGGGCATCACGATGAGCTGGGCGATGCGGTCGCCCACGGAGATGTCGTAGGCCTCGTCGAGGTCTGTGTTGAGGAGGGCGACCTTGATCTCGCCGCGATAGCCCGCATCGATCGTCCCCGGAGAGTTGACGATCGTGATGCCGTGCTTGGCGGCCAGTCCGCTGCGCGGGACGACGAACGCCGCGTAACCCTCGGGCAGCGCGATGCGGACCCCGGTGGACACGAGTGCGCGTCGCCCGGGTTCGAGACGCACGGCCTCCGCGGAGGTCAGGTCGGCTCCGGCGTCGCCCGGGTGGGCGAAGACCGGAGGCTCGGATGCGACAATGAGGACATCCACCGTTTCGGTCACCCCACGAGGGTAATGCAGAAGAGGGGGTGCGGCATCCGCACCGGAGTCGAGTACCGAGAGCGCCTCAGCCCGTCGCTGTGGGCGCTGGTCGCCGCCGCGGTCTGCGGCCCCATGGCCGCCGTCGTCTTCTCGCCTCTGAACACGACCCTCGCCCTGTTCATCGGGCTGGTCGTGTCGGTCGCGATCGTGGTCGGCCTCCTGGCGATCTCCCCTGTCGTGGAGATCCGCGAGGGCGAGCTGCACGCCGGCCGCGCGCACATTCCCGTCGAGCTGCTCGGCGAGCCGTTCGGCGTCGAGGGCGATGCCGCTCGCACGGCCCGAGGGAGTGGTCTCGACCATCGGGCGTGGCATGTGATCCGGGGCGGCATCGACGGGGTCGTCACGGTTCCCGTGACCGACCCCGAGGATCCGACTCCTTCGTGGGTGGTGTCCACCCGGACGCCGGATCGCCTCGTCGCGGCGATCCAGCGTGCTCAGCTCAGGCTGCGCACTCCGCGCAGATGAAGCCGTTGCCGCTCTCGTGATCGATCTGCGAGCGGTGCTTGACGAGGAAGCAGTTCATGCACGTGAACTCGTCTTCCTGCGGCGGGAGGACGACGACGTCGAGTTCGATGTCGGACAGATCGGCCCCGGGCAGTTCGAAGCCCGAGGGGTTGTCGGCATCCTCGTTGTCGATCGATCCCGACGTCTTGTCAGGCACGCGCTCCTTGAGGGCCTCGATCGACTCGCTGTCGTCCTCGGTCTTGCGCGGTGCGTCGTAATCGGTGGCCATGCGTGCTGGTCTCTACTTCCGGTGATTGTGGTGCTGTGCGCCGTCGGGTACCCGATCGGGCGGCCATAGTTTGCATGACCCGACCTCGATAAGCAAATGCTCGCGAAGCGGGTTGCGTTTCGGGCGAGGCCTGAAACTCGCGGCGCGCCCGCGATATTCCCGGAACCGGGGAACGGCCGTGTCAGCATGGGCGTCGACCGCAGATCGGAGGGGTGTTTCGCATGGAGCAGCTCAAAGTCATCGGAACTGAAGATGACGTCCTCGTCGTCGCGACCGAATCGGGTGAACGATTCGCTCTCGCCCTCGACGAGGTGATGCGCGTGCAAGCGCGTCGGGCCCGTCGCGACCGTGAAGACGACGACCGTGGACCCCGCCCCAGCCCGCGTGAGATCCAGGCGCACATCCGCTCCGGCCTCACCGCCCGTGAGGTCGCGACCCTGCTGAACGCCCGCGTCGAGGACGTGGAGCGATTCGAGGGTCCGGTGCTGGCCGAGCGCGAGCACGTCGTGGCTCAGGCATTGGCCGTGCCCGTGCTTCTCGGGGGCGCTCTCGAACACGACTCCCCCATCACCTTCGGCACCGCCGTGCGCGCGAAGCTCGGTGAGGCCGGCGCTTCCGCGGAACGCTGGACCAGCTGGAAGGAATCGTCCGGCTGGATGGTCAAGCTCGAGTTCACGGCGAACGGCATCGACCACGATGCCCGCTGGAGCTTCGACCCCCGCCGCAGCACGCTCTCACCCCAGAACGCCGACGCGATCCAGCTCTCGCGGCAGGGGTCGCTTCCCGAGGGCCTCATCCCGCGGCTGCGCGCCCTGGACAGCCCTCTCCCAAAGGACGAGTCGCGTTTCGACAGCGGTTCGTTCGGCCCGCGGAAGATCGACATCGAGGACGAGCCGGGCGTCGAGGCCACCGGACCCGTGGCGGCAGCCGTGCAGGCAGCCGCGATCAAGCGGGCACCCGACGTGCCCGTCACCTCGTCGGAGACCGCCGACCTTCTCGAGGCCCTTCGCCGTCGGCGCGGCCAGCGGGAGCCGCTGCCCGGAACCACCGCGCCCGAGGCGCCGGCCACGCGTCCGGTGGGGGCACCGGTCGCGCTCTTCGACGCCGTCGAACCGGGCTACAGCGACCCGGCCGTCGAGTCGGCGCCCGAGCCCGAGAACGCCTCCTCGTCCGGCCCCGCGGCATCGGGCAACGATGCGGGTCGCCGAGCCAAGGGCCGCCCGTCGATGCCCTCGTGGGACGAGATCGTGTTCGGGGCGCGCTCGGACGAGAGCTGAGCGGGCTCAGGCGAACGCGCCGAGGCGCAGGAGGGGAACCGTCCGCTCCTCGTCGGTGAGAGATCCGTGCTGTCCGACCATGCTCTGCGGGCGTTTGTCGTTCTCGCGGTCGTCGTAGTAGGCGTAGCGCCCTCGCGCGGCGACGACGACGTCGCCGATCCGCTCGCGGACCTCATCCGCCACGGTTCCGAATAGCCCTGCCGCGATCGCCTCGGCACGGGTCAGCACCCAGGCCCGCGCGTGCTCGCGCTCTCGCCACGCCGCGGCCACGGCATTCTCTCGCCCGGGCTCCGCGTAGAGGTGCAACATGCGCGGCTCGCCGCCGATGAGGGTGACCCCGTCGACCAGCGCATCGCCGTCGCCGAGAAGGACGTGTCGGCGGGCGGGGACGTCGACCATTCCGTGATCGGCGGTGATCAGGATGCCGGTGTTCGGGTCGGCGGAGGAAGCGAGCAGCTGCGCCGCGGCGTCGACGCGCTCGAGCGCGGTGATCCAGCGATCGGACTCGGTACCGTCGCGGTGTCCGGCGGTGTCGAGCTCCGGCGCATAGAGGTAGACCAGCGCACCGGGGTGGCGCGCCGCCAGATCCGCCGCCGTCGCGGCACGCTCGGCGAGATCGTTCGACGCGACGAACTCGGCTCCGCGAAGGGTGGCCGCGGTGAATCCTGTCCCGGTGTACTCGGGGCGGGAGACGACGAAGCACGGCCTCCCTCCCCCGACCTCGCGCTCGATGAGCGGTTCGCTGCGCTGCCAGGCTCTCGGGTCGAGACCGTCGGTCTCCCAGCCGTGCAGTTGGTTCGGTGCCACGTCGGTGCCGGGAATGCGGACGCGATATCCGACGATGCCGTGCGTGCCCGGGTCCGTGCCGGTGAGCAGGCTCGTCAACGCCGCCGCGGTCGTGGAGGGGAAGACGGTGCGCGCGACGTCGCGGCGACCCCCCGTCGAACCGAGGAACCGCGCGTGCCCTCGCCGGGCGGCGAGGTTGTGGGCGCCGAGACCGTCGACGACGAAGACGACCGCGCTGTGCGCGGGGGCGAACCAGTCCGAGCGTCCCTCGAGGGCGGCGATCGACTGCTCCACCACACCGGTGAGGCTCCGGGAACGCGGCGGGTCCGCCGGTAGGCTGAGAGTCATCGGAGCAAGTCTTCCACACGGCTCCCGATCCCCGTCCTGACGTGACGCCCGCCCGACCCGAGGCCGCATCCATGCCCGATTCCCGTTCTTCCTCCCCCGTGTCCGAGCGCATCGAGAATGTCGATGTCTCCGCCGAGATGCAGGGGTCGTTCCTCGAGTACGCCTACTCGGTGATCTACTCGCGCGCTCTTCCCGATGCCCGCGACGGTCTGAAGCCGGTGCAGCGTCGCATCCTCTACCAGATGGCCGAGATGGGCCTGCGGCCCGACCGGGGGCACGTCAAGAGCGCCCGTGTCGTCGGCGAGGTGATGGGAAAGCTTCACCCGCACGGCGACGCCCCCATCTACGACGCGCTCGTGCGTCTCGCGCAGCACTTCTCGCTCCGGGTGCCGCTCGTCGACGGCCACGGCAACTTCGGCTCGCTCGACGACGGTCCTGCCGCGCCGCGGTACACGGAGGCGCGACTGGCCGCACCGGCTCTGGCCCTCACTGAGAATCTCGACGAAGACGTCGTGGACTTCATCCCGAACTACGACGGACAGTTCCAGCAGCCCGAGGTGCTCCCGGCCGCTTTCCCGAACCTCCTCGTCAACGGGGCGACCGGCATCGCGGTCGGCATGGCCACGAACATGGCGCCGCACAACCTCATCGAGGTGGTGGGCGCGGCGACGCACCTGCTGCAGAACCCGGATGCCACGGTCGAGGAGCTCATGGAGTTCGTCCCGGGCCCCGACCTCCCCTCGGGCGGCATCATCGTCGGTCTCGACGGCATCAAGGACGCGTACACGAACGGACGCGGCACGTTCCGCACCCGCGCTAAGGCGTCCATCGAGTCGCTCGGTCCCCGCCGGACCGGCATCGTCATCACCGAGCTCCCCTACCTCGTCGGCCCCGAGCGGGTCATCGAGAAGATCAAGGACGCCGTCCAGGCCAAGAAGCTCACGGGCATCGCCGACGTCACCGACCTCACGGACCGCAACAACGGTCTTCGCCTGGTCATCGGCATCAAGACGGGCTTCGACCCCAAGGCCGTCCTCGAGCAGCTCTACCGCCTCACGCCCCTCGAGGACTCGTTCGGCATCAACAACGTCGCCCTCGTCGACGGGCAGCCGCAGACCCTCGGCCTGCGCGAGATGCTGCGGGTCTACATCGACCACCGCATCCGCGTCGTCACGCGCCGCAGCGAGTACCGGCTCGCCCGTAAGCGTGAGCGTCTCCACCTCGTCGAGGGCCTGCTCATCGCGATCCTCGACATCGACGAGGTCATCCAGGTCATCCGTTCCTCCGACGACGGCGAGCAGGCCCGAACCAAGCTGCAAGAGGTCTTCGACCTCTCTCACCCGCAGGCCGAGTACATCCTCGAGCTGCGCCTGCGCCGTCTCACGAAGTTCTCGCGGATCGAACTGGAGGCCGAGCGCGATCAGTTGAACGCCGAGATCGCCCAGTTGGTCGAGCTGCTCGGCAGCGAGACGTTGCTCCGCCAGCAGGTTGCGAGAGAGCTCGACGCGGCCGCCGAGGCGTACGGAACCCCGCGTCGCACGCTGCTCCTGAACGGCGGACCGGTGCAGCCGCGATCGGCGAAAGCCGCGGCCGCCGCCGATCTGCAGATCGCCGACGCGCCGTGCCGGGTCTTCCTGTCGGCCACCGGCCGGATGGTCCGCGCCGAACTCATCGCCGACGCTCCCGCGGGGGGCGTGGTCCCCCCCGCCCGCCGTTCGAAGCACGACGCCATCCGCTCCGCTGTCGACACGACGACTCGGGGCGACATCGGCGCCGTGACCTCCACCGGCCGCCTCGTGCGCTTCTCCCCCGTCGACCTCCCCTCCGTGCCCGCCAACTCGGTGCAGCTGGCGGCCGGCACCAAGGTCGAGCAGTACCTCACGCTGGCGAAGGGCGAGAGCGTCGTCGCGCTCGTGCCCCTCACCGACGGGCCGACCATCGCGCTGGGAACCGCGCAGGGCGTGGTCAAGCGTGTCGCGGCCAGCGAGCTCGGCACGAAACCCGAGATCGAGATCATCGCTCTCCGTGACGGAGACCGCGTCGTGGGCGCCGCTCCGGCGGGCGACAACGCCGAGCTCGTCTTCGTCGCCAGCGACGCGCAGCTCTTGCGCTTCGACGCATCCTCGGTGCGTCCGCAGGGTCGCTCCGCGAGTGGCATGGCGGGGATCCGCCTCTCCGACGGCGCTCGCGTCATCGCGTTCTCGGTCGTCGGAGCCGCGGCTTTCGACGCCGTGGTCGTCACCGTCGCGGGCTCCAGTGCCGCGCTTCCCGGAACCGACGCGGGCAGCGCGAAGGTCTCGGCGTTCACCGAGTACCCCGCCAAGGGGCGCGCGACCGGTGGCGTGCGTGCGCAGCGGCTTCTGCGTGGGGAGGACGCCCTCGTGCTCGCCTGGGTAGGAACCGACCCGCGCGCGGTCGGCACCGACGGCTCTGTGCGCACGCTGCCCGAGAGCGGCGCGAAGCGCGACGCCTCGGGACAGCCGCTCGACGCGGTCATCGGCGCGATCGGGACGTCGGTCCGCTGACGTCTCGCTGCTCACGCCGGTGCGGGCCGTGAAAGCGGTCCGATCGGTCGTGCGCATCCGGCCGACGACACCCGGCAGCGCGTCTCGGTATCAGACGTCGATGCGCTCGCGTGCCAGCCGGTCGCTCGAGTCGATGATGAACTCCCGGCGCGGAGCGACGTCGCTGCCCATGAGCAGGTCGAACACCTCGGCGGCCTGCTCGATGTGCTCGACCTGGACACGGCGCAGCATGCGACCCGCGCGGTCCATCGTGGTGGTCGCGAGCTGGTCGGCATCCATTTCTCCGAGGCCCTTGTAACGCTGGACCGGCTCCTGCCACCGCTTGTTGCTGCGCCGAAGCTTCGTGAGGAGGCCGTGAAGCTCCTGCTCGCTGTACGTGTAGATCGTCTCGTTGGGCTTGGTGCCGGGGTTCATCACCACGACGCGATGCAGGGGCGGCACGGCGGCATACACGCGCCCCTCTTCGACGAGCGGGCGCATGTAGCGGAAGAACAGCGTCAGCAGCAGCGTGCGGATGTGCGCGCCGTCGACGTCGGCGTCGCTCATCAGGATGATCTTGCCGTAGCGGGCCGCGCTGAGATCGAACGAGCGACCTGACCCGGCCCCGATGACCTGGATGATCGACGCGCACTCGGCATTCGACAGCATGTCGCTGATCGACGCCTTCTGTGTGTTGAGGATCTTTCCGCGGATGGGCAGCAGAGCCTGGTACTCGCTGTTGCGCGCGAGCTTCGCCGTGCCGAGCGCGGAGTCGCCCTCGACGATGAACAGCTCCGAGTCGTTGACGTCGTTCGATCGGCAATCGACGAGCTTCGCCGGCAGCGACGACGACTCGAGGGCGTTCTTGCGCCGCTGGGTCTCTTTGTGGGTGCGCGCGGAGATGCGCGCCTTCATCTCGGAAACGATCTTCTCGAGCAACTGCGCCGTCTGCGCCTTGTCGTCGCGCTTGGGCGACGCGAAGCGAGCCGCGAGCTCTTTCTGGACCACGGATGCCACGATCTGCCGCACCGCGGGAGTGCCCAGCACCTCTTTGGTCTGGCCCTCGAACTGCGGCTCAGGGAGGCGGACGGTCAGCACCGCCGTGAGACCGGCGAGAAGGTCGTCCTTCTCGATCTTGTCGTTGCCGACCTTGAGCTTGCGCGCGTTCTGCTCGACCTGCGCGCGCAACACCTTCATGAGGCCCTGCTCGAAACCCTGCTGGTGCGTCCCGCCCTTGGGCGTGGCGATGATGTTGACGAACGAGCGGGTCGTCGTGTCGTAGCCGGTGCCCCACCGAACCGCGATGTCGACCTCGCACTCGCGCTGCACCTCGGTCGGGATCATCGACCCGCCGGGCTGGAGTACGGGAACCGTCTCGGTGAACGTGCCGGTGCCCGTGAGGCGCCAGGTGTCGGTCACGGCCGCGTCGGGGGCGAGGAAGTCCGCGAACTCCGAGATCCCGCCGTCGAAGCGGTAGCTCGTCTCGACCTTCTCGTCACCGCGTTCGTCGAGCACGACGATCTCGAGTCCCGGCACGAGGAACGCCGTCTGGCGCACGCGCTGGACGAGTTCGTCGAGGCCGAACGTCGCGTCCTTGGTGAAGATCTGTCGGTCGGCCCAGTAACGGATGCGCGTACCGGTGACACCGCGGGGGGCTTTGCCGACGACGCGCAGCTCACTGCTGCGCTCGAAGGGCGTGAAGGCCGAGTCGGGCGTGTCGCCCGCGAACAGGCCCGGTTCGCCGCGGTGGAAGGACATGGCGTACGTCTTGCCCGCACGATCGACCTCGACGTCGAGACGCTCCGACAGTGCGTTCACGACCGAGGCGCCGACACCGTGCAGACCACCGGATGCCGCGTACGAACCGCCGCCGAACTTGCCACCGGCGTGGAGCTTGGTGAAGACGACCTCGACGCCGGTGAGCCCCGTCCGGGGCTCGACGTCGACCGGGATGCCGCGGGCACGGTCGCGCACCTCGACGCTGCCGTCGGCGTGGAGGACGATGTCGATGCGGCTGCCGTGACCGGCGAGCGCTTCATCGACCGAGTTGTCGATGATCTCCCACAGGCAGTGCATCAGACCGCGCGAATCGGTGGAGCCGATGTACATGCCCGGGCGCTTGCGGACGGCTTCGAGGCCCTCGAGGACCTGGAGATGATGGGCGGAGTACTCGGACGTCACGATTTCCCAGCGTAATCGGGGCCACCGACATCCCCTGCCAGACACACAGCACGGTCGGGTCACCGTACGCGCACAGCGAAATGTGATCAAGCCGCGGCATAGGGGAAACATCCGCGTGGTTGTATATGGAGACTCGCCCAACGACCACTTGAGGAGGGCACCCGAGATGACCACCACGACCGCACCCGAAGCGTCCGTTCTCGACCACCGCCTGACGGCGGCGGATCGCTGTGACTCCTGCGGCGCGCAGGCGTACATCGCCGCCGAGGTCAACGGCAGCGAGCTGCTGTTCTGCGCGCACCACGGCCGCAAGTACGAAGAGAAGCTGCGCAGCGTCGCCACCTCGTGGCACGACGAGACCGCGCGTCTCCACGCTGCCGACTGAGACTCCCTCAGAACGGGCCCCGGTGTCGCTCCGACAGGAGCGGACGGGGCCTTTTCTGTGTCGTCAGCCCAACTGCCCCGCGTATGTGCGAGGAACGACGGGCGAAACGCGAAGAGCGATCTCCTCGCCGATCGTGTCGATCAGCTCCGCGAGGTCGGTTGCACTCGCCAGTGCGCCGCGGCCGAAGACGGGGACCGTCTCGCCGACCGCCGCGTCCCACGGGGCGACGGTGAGGGAGGTGAGACCGATCGCCTCGACCCGGCGAGGACCGGCGGTCGTCGCGACGTCGAAGCGGCCCGACAGGGCGCTCGGCAGACCGTGCAGGCTCCCGACATCGAGGCGCACGTGCTCCGGATCCACCGCGGTGACGGTCGCGACGAGCGTGGAGATCGGCTCGATCCCGAGCTCGGTCTCCCCCGGCCCGCCCGCCGGTCGGATGCCGTACGAGAACGCGCCGACGCGCACCAGGTCTTCGCGGAACTCGCCACGGGCGAAGCCCGCCGCACTGGCGGCCAGGTGCGAGAAGTGAGGCTCCAAGCCGGCGGTGCGGGCCGCCTCCCGCGCGGAGAGGAACAGCGCGCGGGCATCGTCGTCATCGGCATCCGAGGCTTCGGAGATATGCGACCAGATGCCCTCGAACCGGGCTCGCTCCGCGGCCACGAGGGCGGACGTCTGGACGAGAGCCGCGCCCCACGCCTCCGGACGGATGCCGTTGCGGTGGAGCCCCGTGTCGATCTTGAGGTGCACGCGGGCGACGCCTCGGGTGTCGAGAGCGGCCAGGTCGTCGAGGAGCGCCTGGTCTCCGATACCCAGGTCGAGGTCGGCCTCGATCCCCGCGGCCAGGTCATCGGCCCCGCCGATGAGCCACACGAAGATGCGCGCATCCGGTCCCGTCGCCGCCCGGACCGCCGCGCCGGTGATGACGTCGAAGGCTCCGAACCAGCGCACGCCCTCGTTCCAGGCGCGACGGACGAGCACGTCGAGCCCGTGCGCGTACGCGTCGTCCTTCACGACGAACATGTGCTGCGCCGGGGCCACCGCCTCGCGCACGCGACGCAGGTTTCGGGTGAAGGCGTCGAGGTCGACGCGGTACTCGGCGCTCACGCGGCGACTCGCCGTTCGGCGCGGACACCCACGGCGGCGACGATCTCGGCCGCGGTCCAGCCCGTGGCATCCGTCCATTCCTCGAGGGAAGGCTGGCCGATCGCGGGGTCGCCGAAGAACACGACCTCCGCTCCGCGAGCGATCGTCGTCTCGCCGATGTCGACGACCGAGACGTCCATGGCCACGCGACCGACGATGCGGTGCCGCCGTCCGTCGATCGACACGGTCACGGCGTTGCCGAGAGAGCGAACGACTCCCTGCGCGTATCCCCCGGTGACCAACGCGACCGTCGTGTCTCGCGGGGCGCGGTGCGTATACCCGTACGACACGCCCTCGCCGCGGAGGAGGGGCTTCGTGCCCAGCGCCCGGCCGCGGAGCGACATCACGGGCCGCGCGTGCGTTCCGGGCAGGCCGAACAGGGTCGGGGCGTCGAGGGCCGTGGCATCCATCCCTTGTCCGGCGAGAACGGATGCCACCCACTCGGCACCGTGACCCCACGCGTCGGCGGCGAGAACGTCGTCGTCGCCACCCACGGCCAGGGGTGCGTTGTGGCGCAGCGCAGCCTCGGAGACCCACGCGATCGGAGCGACTCCCCCGGCGGCGGACGCGCGAGCAGGGAGCGTGGAGGTCACACATCTAGACTAACGGGGTCCGTGATCCCCGACCCCGGAGCGTGCATGCCTAAGCAGGGCTTCTCCCCCGTCACCCGTCTGCGCTACCTCGCCGGACGCGCCCGCCGTATCGACGTCGGGTCGGTGGTCGAGCGAGCGAAGGAAGCGTCCGAGCAGCACGGCAAGTCCCTGCCGCTGGTGGTCGCCGACATGCTCTACCAGGCGGGCGTGAAGAACGTCGGGTTCCAGGACTACATCGACTACGACTTCGCGATCCTCACCCCCGCGGAACGCGCGACGTACATGACGCACCCGGTGTCGAATCAGATCTCGCAGAAGTACGACCACCCGGACTACCGCGGGATCTTCCAGGACAAGGTGGAGTTCGACCGCCGGTTCAGCGATTTCCTGCGCCGTGAGTGGATGGTCGTGGATGCCGACAACGCCGACGACCTGCGCGCCTTCACCGAGCGCCTGGGCACCATCGTGACGAAGGAGCCGGTCGGTCAGGCCGGCACCGGCGTGCACCGGTACCACGCGGCCGAGGTCGAGGACTGGGACGCGTTCCACCGTGGTCTGCTGGAGCGCGGGGAGATCCTCGTCGAAGAGGTCATCCGCCAGCACGACGACCTCGCGGCCGTCTGCCCCGGCACCGTCAACACCACGCGCGTCACGGCGTTCTTCGACGGCTCGACCACGCACATCCTCGCGATGGCGCAGAAGTTCGGCCGTGGCGCGGTCAGCGACCAGATGACCTTCGGTGGCTTCTACACGATGCTCGACGAGAACGGCCACGCCCTCGGGGCCGGCTACGACTCCCACGGGCACGTCCACGAGCTGCACCCCGACTCGGGCGTGCGCATCGCCGACTTCCAGCTGCCGATGATCGACGAGGTCAAAGCGTTCGTCGACCAGGTCGCCCGCGTCGTGCCGCAGGTGCAGTACGTCGGGTGGGACATCGTCGTCGGCCCCGAAGGTCCCGTGCTCGTCGAGGGCAACTGGGGCGCGGGCGTGTACGAGAACAAGCCGAGCGTCACCGGTATCCGCACCGGTCACAAGCCGCGCTACCGCGCCGCGATCGGTTTCTGACACCGGATGCCGCGGGGCCCGCTCCCGTATCGGGGGCGGGCGGGTTCTGGCCGCGGTGCGGCGGGCTGCGCCGGGGTCCGGCTCGGGTGACGTCCGGGGGCTTGGGGGTACCGTTGCGCTCGCCCGGCGGAGCCGTTGACTTGCCGCAGATGTACGCGCGGAGGGGCCGTCACCGACCATTTGCGGCAAGTCATTACCCTGATAGACCCTGGTGCCGGACGTCGGGCGGTGGGAGTTGGCATCCGGGAACGCGAAAGGCCCGCCCCGGGAACGGGGCGGGCCTTCGACGAACTGTGTCAGCTGGGGCGGACGATGCCGAGCGGCGTGGACTCGTGTCCCTGGCCGAGCGGGTTGTCCTTCAGGATCGCGACGAGACGCTTCTCGCCGGCCTTGTCGAGCGTCGACCCGAGGATGTTCCCCCCGAGGTCGTTGATGTCGACGACGGCGACGTCGAGGTCGATGCCGAGCAGCGACTTCAGACGCGCGGCGACCTCGCGGGGACGCTCGGGTCCGAGGACCACGGCCTGGTTGTAGGGCGGGATCGTGCCCTTCGTGGGGCCGTCGATCGCTCGAGCCTTGTCACCCGCAATGCGGTAGAAGTCGCCCTTTCGTCCGAACGCCTTGGTCACGGCCGAGACGGCCGCAGCGAACAGGATGCGGGGCGTGCCGCACTCGCGCAGCGCCATCTCCATCGTCTCGGGCATGCCGAGACCGATGCCGTAAGGCGTGCGCGTGACGTACTTCGAGAGGAAGAGAGCGAGCTTGCGGGGCTTGATCGAGTCGAGCTTGAACGAGCGGCCCTGCGTGATCGCGACGATCTTCTCGGTGACGAACAGCAGGTCGCCCGGCTGCACGGCATCCTTCGCGTACTCGAGGATGAAGGCGTCGAGATCGTCGCCCGGCATGACGACCCGCGTGCGGATCGGGATGCGCGCGTACGAGGTGCCCTCGACGGTACGGGTGAGCGCCTTGCCGGCGTTGGCCTCGCCGCTCATTCGAGGTAGTCCCGGAGCGACTGCGAGCGCGACGGGTGACGCAGCTTCGCCATCGTCTTCGACTCGATCTGGCGGATCCGCTCGCGCGTCACGCCGAACGTGTCGCCGATCTGGTCGAGGGTCTTGGGCTGTCCGTCGCCGAGGCCGAAGCGCATGCGGATCACGCCCGCCTCACGCTCGCTGAGCGAGTCGAGGAGGGATTCGAGCTGACGCTGCAGCATCGTGAAGCCCACCGCGTCGGCGGGGACGACCGCCTCGGTGTCCTCGATGAGGTCACCGAACTCGCTGTCACCGTCTTCACCGAGGGGCGTGTGCAGTGAGATGGGCTCGCGGCCGTACTTCTGCACCTCGATGACCTTCTCGGGGGTCATGTCGAGTTCGCGGCTGAGCTCTTCGGGCGTGGGTTCGCGACCGAGGTCCTGCAGCATCTGGCGCTGCACGCGAGCGAGCTTGTTGATGACCTCGACCATGTGCACCGGGATGCGGATGGTGCGGGCCTGGTCGGCCATGGCGCGCGTGATCGCCTGGCGGATCCACCAGGTCGCGTACGTCGAGAACTTGAAGCCCTTGGTGTAGTCGAACTTCTCGACGGCACGGATGAGGCCCAGGTTGCCCTCCTGGATGAGGTCGAGGAACTGCATGCCGCGACCGGTGTAGCGCTTGGCGAGCGAGACGACCAGACGGAGGTTGGCGCCGAGGAGGTGGCTCTTCGCGCGCTGACCGTCGCGGGCGACCCACTGCAGGTCGAGGCCCAGCTGGCTCGTCTTCTCGGCCGCCGACATGTTCGACAGCTTCTCTTCGGCGAACAGGCCGGCCTCGATACGCATCGCGAGCTCGACCTCTTCGGCCGCGTTCAGGAGCGGGACCTTGCCGATCTGCTTCAGGTAGTCCTTGACCGGGTCGGCCGTGGCGCCGGTGATCTGCGCAGAGTAGACGGGAACGTCGTCCTCGTCGCTCGACGAGATGACGATCGCGCCGGTCGGCAGGGCCTCGGCGGGCGCCGCCGGGGTCTCGTCGTCGTCGTCGCTGTCGTCGTCGGACTTCTTCGCCGCGGGCTTCGCCTCGTCGTCGTCAGTGTCGTCGTCGGTGTCGAGTTCGACATCGACCTCTTCGTCGACCTCTTCTTCGTCTTCGAGGTCGTCGTCCTTCTTCGCCTTCGTCTTGGCCTTCGCCGGTGTGGCCTTGGCCTTGGCGGGGGCCTTCTTCGCCGGCGTCTTCGTCGACGTCGTCACGGCCTCCTCGGAAGTGTCGAGGTCGGTGTCCTTCGCACTCCGGGAGCGGGTCTTGGTGTTCGTGCCTGCCACGTTTCGCCTTTCACCGGGAACGTACGTTGCACGGCCGCCGGTCGTTCTCGGACACTAGTAAGACCCTTGTCAAGTCCGGAGCCGAGGAGCGGGGCTCCTGGACCGGTTGACAACGGGTCAGGTTCTTCATTGTCTCACATCCTCGACGCGGGACTTGACGCGCACCGGGGATCTATGCGTAGTAACGCGGAGGCGCGTCCCCGCATTCCGCGAGAACCGCTGTCAGATGTGCTGACTGCGTGGGGCGGGATCAGCCGAGGGGCCCGCGCCGGTCGTCGTCGCTCGGGCCGGACGCCAGGAAGCGCTCGAGTTCGGCCGCCAGCTCGTCGGCGCTGGGGAGATCGCCCGTGTGGATGATCGGCGTCGCCTGGGTGGAACCGGCCATGTAGGAGTCGTAGCGTTCCTCGAGGCCCTGCAGCATGCGCGTGAGCTCGTCGCTCGCGGTGACCTGCTCGGTCACCTTCGTGAGGAAGTCGCGATTCTCTTCGCGCAGCACTTCTCCGGAGAAGACGAGTCCGGTGGCCACCGTGAGGCTGTCGAGGGCGGCGAGGGTGGCAGCGGGGTACTCGGTGTCGGCGAGATAGTGCGGAACCAGTAGCGCGAACCCGGCGACCTTGGCGCCGGCCTCCGCGAAGCGGTACTCGAGCAGGTGGCCGACTGTCGAGGGCACCTGCGTGTGAGGGCGCCAGACGGAGTGCGCTTCGGCGAGATCGGAGCGCGTGCCGCTGACCGTGGTGCCGATCGGCCGCGTGTGCGGAACGGGGAGCGGGATGGCGTGCACCCACGTCACGGACGACACCTGGAGTCCGGCGCTGAGCTCGAGGACGCTCTCGGCGAAGGCTTCCCAGAGGAAGTCCGGTTCGTATCCCGCCAAGAGGAGGAAGGGGCTTCCCAGGGAGTCGTGGGCGAGCGACAGCTCGAGCCGCGGCGGCCGGTAGTCGCTGAGGTGGTCTTCGACGAATGTGATCAAGGGGCGCCGAGCGCGGTAGTCGAGCAGCGTGTCGTTGTCGAACGCGACGACGGCGTGGGGCTCCAGGTCGTTGCGGAAGTACTCGACGAGCCGGGTGACGGCCCCGCCGGCGTCGGTGAACCCCGTAAGCGCGATCACCAGGGGAAGCCCCGAGGGCACCGGCGGCGCGGAGGGTGCGCGATCGTACAGCGGTGCGGAATACGGCATGCCCCCCAGCTTACGAGCCGGGTCGGACGTCGGGGTCCGGAGCGTCCCGCTGCTAGCGAACACACGCGAACCTAGGATGGACGACATGCCCTTTCCTTCCGTGGCGCACACAAGCGCCCCCCTGCGCGAGTCCGATGCCGATGCGATTCTTCTGGTGGTCGCCAAGCCTGTGGGCGAAGGTGCAGACCCCGCGGAGTGGAACGGACTCGGTGCCGCTCTGACGGCCGTCGGATTCACCGGAGCTCCCGGCTCGTTCCAGCGGGTGCACGTGCCCGGGGTCACCACTCCGCTCGCTGTCGTGGGTGCGGGGAGCGATCCGGATGCCGCCGCCCTCCGCGACGCGGCGGGTGCAGGGCTGCGCCAGCTCACGGGCTTCGAGCACGTCGCGGTGCAGGCGCTGGTGCCTTCCGCATGGCGGCCGCTGGCCGAGGGGGCGGCCCTCGGTGGCTACCGGTTCGCGGGATACAAGAAGGAGTCGCCGAAGACCCGCGCGCAGCGCGTCACGGTGTTCTCGTCCGACGCCCCAGCCGACGAGGACGTCGTCGCCGTGGCAGCCATCTCGGGCGCGGTCGCTCTCGTGAAGGATCTGGTCACCACGCCCGCCGAGTGGCTCGGTCCCGCCGATTTCGCCGACGCGGCGGTCGAGGCGGTCGCCGGTCTGCCCGTCGACGTCGAGGTGCTCGACGAGGAAGCGCTCCGCGACGGCGGGTACGGCGGCATCCTGGGTGTCGGTCAGGGGTCGGACCGCCCGCCCCGCCTCGTCCGCCTCGACTACTCCCCCGCCGGGGCGCAGCGTCACGTCGCCCTCGTCGGCAAGGGCATCACGTTCGACACCGGCGGCCTGTCGCTGAAGCCCGCCGCCTCGATGGTCGGCATGAAGTACGACATGTGCGGTGCGGCGACGGTCCTCGCGGTGCTGAAGGCCGCCGCCGAGATGGCGCTGCCCGTTCGGGTGAGCGCGTGGCTGTGCATCGCCGACAACATGCCGTCAGGTCGGGCCACGCGTCCCGGTGACGTGCTCCGCACGCTCGACGGGACCACTGTCGAGGTGCTGAACACGGATGCCGAAGGCCGTCTCGTGCTCGCCGACGGCCTCGCCGCCGCGAGCCGTGAGCGGCCTGATCTGCTCGTCGACGTCGCCACTCTCACCGGCGCGATCACGATCGCCCTCGGAAACCGGCACACCGGTGTGATGGGCGAAGACGACGCTGTCGCCGAGTACCTGTCCGCCGCGTCGCGCGCCTCGGAGCTCGCCTGGCAGCTGCCGCTCCCGGCGCACATGGTCGACGACCTCGACTCGCCCATCGCGGACCTGCAGAACGCCAAGATCGGCGACCCGGCGGGAGGCTCGCTCTTCGCGGGGCTCTTCCTCCGCCACTTCGTCGGCCGGGTCTCGGACGAGGCCGACGCCCCCCGCATCCCGTGGGTGCACCTCGACATCGCGGGCGTGGGCATGAACAAGGGTGCTCCGTTCGGGTACACCGACAAGGGAGTCACGGCGGCGACGGTTCGTTCGCTGGTCGAGCTGCTGGCGAGCTCGCGATGACCGAGTACTCCGCCGACGTCGTCGTCCTCGGGGGTGGGAGCGGCGGGTACGCCGCTGCCCTTCGTCTCGCCGAGCTGGGCAAGGACGTGGTCCTCGTCGAGAAGGACAAGCTCGGGGGCACGTGCCTGCACCGGGGCTGCATCCCGACCAAGGCCCTCCTGCACGCGGCCGAGGTCGCGGATGCGGCACGCAATGCGGCGAGCATCGGTGTGAACGCGAGCCTCACCGGCATCGACCCTGCCGGGGTGCGCGCTTACCGCGAGGGCATCGTGGCCAAGAAGTTCAAAGGGCTCGAGGGGCTGATCTCGGCGCGCGGCATCCGCGCGGTCCGCGGTGAGGGATCCCTCGAGGCCGGACCCGCGGTGCGCGTCGGCGCGGACCTCTACCAGGGCGCCGACGTGATTCTGGCGACGGGGTCGTACAGCCGCAGCCTTCCCGGTCTCGAGATCGGGGGTCGCGTTCTCACCAGCGAGCAGGCTCTCGATCTCGACGTGGTCCCGCAGCGCGTCATCGTTCTGGGCGGCGGCGTCATCGGCGTCGAGTTCGCGAGCGTCTGGCGCTCTTTCGGCGTCGACGTCACGATCGTGGAGGCACTCCCCCACCTTCTGCCCGCGGAGGATGTCGCGTCGAGCAAGGCCCTCGAGCGCGCATTCCGCAAGCGAGGCATCGAGTTCCGGCTCGGTCGGCGATTCGACTCGGCGCGACAGGACGAGCACGGCATCACCGTGGTCCTCGATGACGGGGCCGAGCTGTCGGCGGACTACGTCCTGGTGGCGGTCGGCCGGGGTCCGGCCACCGCCGGCCTCGGCTACGAGGAGGCCGGTGTCGTCCTCGACCGCGGTTTTGTGCAGACCGACGAACGTCTGCGCACCGCGGCCGCCCACGTCTGGGCGGTGGGCGACATCGTGCCCGGACTGCAACTGGCGCACCGGGGCTTCCAGCAGGGCGTCTTCGTCGCGGAGGAGATCGCGGGCCTGTCCCCCGTGCTCGTCTCCGACTCCGACGTCCCTCGCGTCGCCTACTCGCACCCGGAGGTCGCGTCCGTCGGTCTCACCGAGGCCCAGGCGCAGGATCGTTACGGATCCGAGGCCGTCCGCGCCTACGAGTACAACCTCGCCGGAAACGGCCGGAGTGAGATCATCGGAACGTCGGGGATCGTCAAGATCGTCCGGCGGGTCGACGGGCCGGTCGTCGGTGCGCATCTCGTGGGCGACCGCGTGGGCGAACTTATCACCGAGGCCCAGCTCGCGGTGGGCTGGGAGGCCCACCCGGAAGACATCGCGCCGTTCGTCCACGCGCACCCCACCCAGAGCGAGGCGCTCGGCGAAGCCTTCTTGGCTCTCGCCGGAAAGCCCCTGCACGCACTTTGACCACGAACCGGTCACTAAGCTAGATACCGCATCCGGTACGAAGGAGACATATCCATGAGCACTTCCGTCGTCCTCCCCGCTCTCGGCGAGAGCGTGACCGAGGGAACGGTCACCCGCTGGCTGAAGCAGGTCGGTGACACCGTCCAGGAGGACGAGGGTCTGCTGGAGATCTCGACCGACAAGGTCGACACCGAGATCCCCTCGCCCGTTTCGGGCGTGATCGAAGAGATCCTCGTGCAAGAAGACGAGACCGTCGAGGTCGGCGCCGTGCTGGCGAAGATCGGCGACGGGTCCGGCGCCGGTTCGTCGGACGCCGCGCCCGAGGCCGCGCCCGCCGCTCAGGAGGAGGCTCCCGCGCAGGAGGCTGCCCCCGCCGAGGAGGCTGCCCCCGCCGAGGCGCCGGCAGCCGCACAGCCCGCCCCGGCGTCGTCCGGTGACGCGACGGACGTCAAGCTCCCCGAGCTCGGTGAGAGCGTCACCGAGGGCACCGTCACGCGTTGGCTGAAGGCCGTCGGCGACGATGTCGCCGTGGACGAGCCGCTGCTCGAGATCTCGACCGACAAAGTCGACACCGAGATCCCCTCGCCGGTCGCCGGAACCCTCCAGGAGATCGTCGTCCAGGAAGACGAGACGGTTGCCGTTGGCGCCACGCTCGCGCGCATCGGCAGCGGTGCTCCCGCTCCTGCCGAGGCTCCCGCGTCCGCCCCGGCCGCCGAGGAGAAGCCGGCCGAGCAGCCCGCTCCCGCCGTGGAAGAGAAGCCCGCTCCGCAGCCCGCCGCCGAGAAGCCCGCCGAGGCCCCGGCTCCGGCCGCGGAGAAGCCCGCCGAGCAGGCGCCCGCAGTCTCGTCCAACGATGACGTCACCTACGTCACCCCGCTCGTCCGGCGTCTCGCCCAGCAGCAGGGCGTCGACTTGACCACGGTCAAGGGGAGCGGAGTCGGTGGACGCATCCGCAAGGAAGACGTCCTGAAGGCGGCCGAGGCCGCGAAGTCGGCTCCGGCGGCGGCTCCCGCGGCTGCTGCTCCGTCTGCTCCTGCGCCTGTCGAGGTGTCGCCGCTTCGCGGCACGACGCAGAAGATGTCGCGTCTGCGCAAGGTCATCGCCGAACGCGCCGTCGCATCGATGCAGGCCACCGCGCAGCTCACGACCGTCGTGGAGGTCGACGTGACGAAGGTCCGCGGCGCTCCGTGACCGCGTGAAGGGCGAGTTCCAGCAGAAGACGGGCGACAAGCTCTCGTTCCTGCCGTTCTTCGCCATCGCGGCGATCGAGGCCCTCAAGGCCTTCCCGATCATCAACTCGACGGTCGAGGGCGACGAGATCGTCTACCCCGCCCAGGAGAACGTCGCGATCGCCGTCGACACCGAGCGTGGTCTGCTGACGCCGGTCGTCAAGGACGCGGGTGAGAAGAACATCGCTCAGCTCGCGCGCGAGATCGCCGACCTGGCGGCTCGCACCCGTGACAACAAGCTGAAGCCCGACGAGCTCGCCGGCGGCACGTTCACGCTGACCAACACCGGTTCGCGCGGCGCGCTGTTCGACACGCCCATCGTCTTCCTGCCGCAGTCGGCGATCCTCGGCCTCGGTGCCGTGGTGAAGAAGCCGGGTGTCGTTTCGGTCGACGGCAAGGATGCGATCGCCGTGCGCTCGTACGTGTACCTGGCGCTCTCCTACGATCACCGCATCATCGACGGTGCGGACGCCGCTCGCTTCCTCGGCGCGGTGAAGGCACGCCTCGAGGCGGCTCAGTTCGAGGGGGACCTCGGGATCTGATCCCCGCTGCAACCGGCTCATGATGGCTGGTCCGTGCCCGATCTGACGGCGCGGACCAGCCATCGGTCTTTGTCGCGCACGAGCGTCACGTATTGTCGTCGATCGCCAGCGTCCAGACGGAAGACAGCGAGTCCCCCGAAGTCATCGACCAGGGTGATGTCCGCGACGGCCGGGTTCATCGGTATCTCGTCGTCGCCGGCTGCTCGACCCTCTCTGAGCCGCTGCTCGCATCCCGGCTCTCCGGCGCATGCCGCATACGATTCGAGCAGTGCGCGCGCGGAGGCGACGATCTCCCCGTCCGCCGAGGTCTCCGACGGCGCCGGTGTGCTCGTCTGTACGTCGAGGAGGTGGGTCGTACCGCCGAGATCGAGAACCGTCGGATGACCGGACGGAGTCGGCGTCGCCGGAGGCGTGGCATCCGGAATCTCTTCGTCCGCCCACGTGGTGGCGGACGGGCCGGGATCGCCGGCGGGAATCGACGCAGGTGCGGAGGACGGAAGGAGAAATCCGAGCACGAGCGCGGTGGCGACCGCCACGGCGCCGAACGTGATCCAGCGGAGGTGGCGGACACGGCGCAGCTTCTCACGCACGTCGCGCACGGCTTCGGCGACCATGGTCGCCACGTCCGCATCGACGGTTGTGAGGAAGCCGGATGCCGAGGGCGCGGGAGCCCTAACGGGTCCGGTGTCGGCCGCGACGATCGGCGCGAGGGGGCCGAGGACCAGGGGAACAGGATCGGCCCACGCGAAGAGTCGTCGTTCCGCCTCCCCCCAGGCGCGGGGAGGGTCGGTCAACACGGTGTCCCGTGCACGCTCGACGAGGGGCCGTCCGTCGCGATCGGTCATGTCCGCAAGGCGCGCGAGAACGCGAGCCGTCTCGGCCAGGACGTCGTCGCCCTCGCCCTCTCCCTCATCCAGCAGTGTCGGACAGCCCCGGGCCGTCAGCGCCCAGAAACCTCGATGGGAGCGGTCTTCCGCGCGATGGCATCCGCGCAGAACACCCACCGCGAGGGTCACGACCTCGCCGGGCGACAGTGGAAGGCCGCTCCGTGAGCGGCGGTGGAGGTAGTCGTCGAGGCGTTCGACGACGGGCGGGGCGGCAGACGCGGTCATCCGTCGATCGTGCGCGTTTCCGCGACCGCGCGCGGCGCTCACGAGGGCGATCGTGGACAGAGCGGAGCGTTGACCGGTTGGGGAGGAGAGGCGGCGTCACGCGCGAAGATAGAATCGTTCCTATGGCCGCTCGTACCACCACCCCCGAGAAGCGTCCGGGATTCTTCTCGCAGCTTCGCACGCTCTACACCTTCACGCAGAAGGAGTACCGCTGGCTCCCGTTCGCGCTGGCCGGCATCGTGCTGGTGGGCGCCGCGCTCGGCGTGCTGATCGGGTTCCTCATCCCGCCGGTCGCCGTCTGGAGCGTGATCCTGTGGGGCTTCACGGGTCTGCTGGCCGGCATCCTGGGCGGCATGATCACGATGACGCGCCTGTCGACCCACGCGATGTACAAGAAGATCGACGGGATGCCGGGGGCCACCGGCCACGTCCTGTCGTCGTCGCTCGGCCGCAACTGGCAGGCGTCGGAAACGCCCATCGGCGTGAACCCCCGCACGCAGGAAGCGGTCTACCGTGCAATCGGCCGCGGCGGTGTCGTCCTCATCGGCGAGGGATCGCGCACGCGACTTTCCCGGCTCATGGGTGAAGAGCGAGCCCGCGTGCAGCGCGTGGCCACCGGCGTTCCCATCACGGTCTTCTACGTCGGCCACGGCGAGGACGAGGTCGCCATCAAAGACCTCGCCTCGAGGATCAAGGCGCTGCCGAAGAAGGTCGACCGCGCCACGATGGCCGCCGTCATCAAGCGCGTTTCCTCCGTCTCGCAGGGCCTGGCCTCGCTGCCGATCCCGAAGGGCGTCGACCCGAACAAGATGCGGGCACCGCGCCCGCGTTGACCCACGAGAAAGGCCCCGCCGAGGCGGGGCCTTTCTGCTGTCAGCTGCGGACAAGAATCGTTCCGACGGCCTTGTCGTGCAGACCTCTCTGGTCGGAGTCCCACACCACCGCGGGGATCACGAGCGCCAGAAGGATCGTGCGGACGATCGGGCGCCACACGCCCACCCATCCCCCGGATGCCAATTCGAGACGCATCCCCATGAGTCGGTGCCCCGGGCTTCCGCCGATCAGCGGGATGAACAGAATCTGCACGGCGAAGAAGATGAGGTTCGTCGCGATGGGGTTCGCGAATGGCACGCCGGTCACCGGATCGGGGCTCGAGAAGAAGGCGAAGCCGATCAGTCCCGCGCTCGCGACGTCGATCAGGAGCGCGGCGATGCGCCGGCCGGGTCGGGCGATGGAGCCGCGTCCCTCGCGGGGAAGGCCGAGCCGCTGGCCCGGATACTCGTTGTCGGTCGCAGCGGTCACGACCCCAGCGTAATCGTGTCCGCGTAACATCCCTGAAACATGCGAGATATGACCGAGACACCGGTTCTGGGTATGGTCGAGGAGGCGAGCCGCGGCCCGCCCATCCCGAATGTTCTACCTCTGGAGTCTTCATGTTCAAAGATTCGTCCGAGGTGCTGAAGTTCATCCAGGACGAGGACGTCAAGTTCCTCGACATCCGTTTCACGGACCTTCCTGGTGTGCAGCAGCACTTCAACATCCCCGCCTCGACCGTCGACGAGGAGTTCTTCACCGTCGGACAGCTGTTCGATGGCTCGTCGATCCGCGGGTTCGCGAACATCCACGAGTCGGACATGCAGCTCATCCCCGACGTGACGACGGCGTACCTCGACCCGTTCCGCGAGGCGAAGACGCTCGTCATGGTCTTCGACATCTACAACCCGCGCAACGGCGAGATCTACTCGAAGGACCCGCGTCAGGTCGCCAAGAAGGCTGAGAAGTACCTCGCCTCCACCGGCATCGCCGACACCGCGTACTTCGCTCCCGAGGCCGAGTTCTACATTTTCGACGACGTCCGTTACGAAGTGAAGCAGAACGCGAGCTTCTACTCGGTCGACTCCGAGGAGGGCGCCTGGAACACGGGTCGCGTCGAAGAGGGCGGAAACCTCGCCAACAAGACGCCCTACAAGGGCGGCTACTTCCCGGTCTCGCCCGTCGACAAGCAGGCCGACCTTCGCGACGACATCAGCCTCAAGCTGATCGACGCGGGCCTCATCCTCGAGCGCGCCCACCACGAGGTCGGCACCGGCGGCCAGGCCGAGATCAACTACCGCTTCGACACCATGGTGCACGCGGCCGACGACATCCTGAAGTTCAAGTACATCGTCAAGAACACCGCTGAAGAGTGGGGCAAGGTCGCCACCTTCATGCCGAAGCCGCTCTTCGGCGACAACGGTTCGGGCATGCACACCCACCAGTCGCTGTGGAACGACGGCAAGCCGCTGTTCTACGACGAGACCGGCTACGGCGGCCTCTCCGACATCGCCCGCTGGTACATCGGCGGCATCCTGGCTCACGCCCCCGCCGTGCTCGCCTTCACCAACCCGACCCTCAACAGCTACCACCGTCTGGTGAAGGGCTTCGAGGCGCCGGTCAACCTGGTGTACTCGGCCGGTAACCGCTCGGCGGCCATCCGTATCCCGATCACGGGCACGAACCCGAAGGCCAAGCGCATCGAGTTCCGCGCCCCCGACGCCTCGGGTAACCCGTACCTCGCGTTCGCCGCTCAGCTGATGGCCGGCATCGACGGCATCAAGAACCGCATCGAGCCGCACGAGCCCGTCGACAAGGACCTCTACGAGCTCCCGGCCGAAGAGGCGAAGAACATCCCGCAGGTTCCGAACTCTTTGCTCGACTCCCTCGAGGCCCTCCGCGCCGACCACGAGTTCCTGCTCGCCGGTGGCGTCTTCACCGAGGAGCTCATCGAGACCTGGATCGAGTACAAGATCGAGAACGAGATCCAGCCGATCGCTCAGCGTCCGCACCCGTTCGAGTACGAACTGTACTTCGGGGTCTGATCGCCTGATCGCTGAAAGACGCCCGTCCCCGCCGTTTCGTGGGGGCGGGCGTCTTCGTGCGTCTGGCGGGCCCCACGGCGGCCCGCGGTTTTGGCAGGATGGGGTCGATGATCGAACGAGGAAGACCGTTCGCGCTGGCTATCGGTGCGATCACCGTCGTGATTCTGCTGTCCGGGTGCGACGGCTCTGGCGCCGCACCATCGCGCTCAGCGGCCGGCGAAGAGAGCTTCACCCGGGCGCAGGCGGTGAACCTCAACTTCAAGGCCGCCGTCGCCGAGGTGCAGGAGCAGATCTACGCCGGAGAGTGGCGCGTCGGAGAGTATGGCGACATTCCTGCACGATGCGAAGACGGATACGAGTTCATCCTGCGCCGGAACCTGCCGGAGGGTTTCTCCTTCGACGGACAGGGGCTGCAGCGCATGGCCGATCTCCGAGCGTGGATGACAGACAACGGCTGGCAGGTCGCTCCGTCGCCCACCTACGGCGAGGGCATCGAGAACACCGTGATCGTGGCAGGCAAGCCGGAGGCAAAGGTGTCTCGGTTGGACGTCGACATGATTCCGGCCGGTGCATCGGGCGGCGTGGTCGATGTGCTCGAGGTTCGCGCGACCTCCACCTGCGAGCCCGGCGATCCCGCGGCGCTCCTTGACCAGTTGCGTGGACCGCTCACCGCGGTCCCGGAGGACGATGGCATCCCGGACCTCGAAAGACCGGATGCCACTCCCCTGTTCGAGCGGTTCACCGAAGGCTGAGACCGGTCAGCACGCCGCCCGCGCCGCCCGCTTCTGCTCCTGGAACACGCGGATCGCCTCGTACCGTTCGGCGGAGCGCGCCTGTCGTTTCGCTGCTTCCTCCTCGCGGACCTTTGGAGGGGCGTTCGTCACCAGGTCGTCGAGAAGATGACGAACGGATGCCGCGATCTCGGCCACCGCGCGATCGAACACCTCCTGATTGGCCCGCGAGGGTTTGGTCGTCCCGACGATCTTGCGGACGAACTGCAGCGCGGCGTCGTGGCACTCGGCATCCGTCGCGGGCGGGGTGAAGTTGTGGAGGGGGACGATGTTGCGGCACATGGCGCCAGGGTAGGCCGTCGATACCTCCCGCGAAAGATGCGGACGGCGCGAAGGCTCCCGGCATCCCCACAGGTGCCGTGCCGCCGGGATGTCGGAGGGGGACGGAAGGATGGATGCCATGCCCCTCCCCTACGCTTCGCGTCCCTGGCTGAGCTCCTACGCAGAAGGAGTCCCGCACGAGATCGACGAGCCGACGCAGACTCTGCCCGAGATGATGGCCGCGAGCGTGTCGCGGTACGGCAAGAGCCCCGCGCTCGAGTTCTTCGGCGCGACGACGACCTACCGCGAGCTGGGAAAGCTCGTCGACCGGGCCGCCGAGGGTCTTCGTCGGCTCGGTGTGCGCGCCGGTGATCGGGTCGCCCTCGTGCTTCCCAACTGTCCGCAGCACGTGGTCGCGTTCTACGCGGCCCTCCGGCTCGGTGCGATCGTCATCGAGCACAACCCGATTTACACCCCTCGCGAGCTGCGACACCAGTTCGAGGATCACGGCGCGCGGTTCGCGATCGTGTGGGACAAGGTCGCCGACACCGTTGCCGAGTTCCCCTCCGACCTGGCGCTCGAGCACGTCGTCAGCGTCGACATCACATCCGCCATGCCGCGCTCCCAGCGCCTCGCGCTGCGCCTGCCCGTACGCAAAGCCCGGGAGGCCCGCGCGCAGCTCACCGCCGCCCCTACGTCGAAGCGGGTCCGCCGGTGGGAGACGCTGCTCGGCCACGGCACGCTGTCGCGAAAGCAGGCCGGACCTCGACTCGACGACATCGCGCTCCTCCAGTACACGAGCGGCACGACAGGCAGTCCCAAGGGGGCAGTGCTGACGCACGCGAACCTGCGCGCCAACGCGATGCAGGGCCGCGCCTGGGTGCCGGGTCTGCATGACGGGGAAGAGACGTTCTACGGCGTCCTTCCTCTGTTCCACGCGTACGGGCTCACTCTGTGCCTGACGTTCGCGATGAGCATCGGCGCGAAGCTCGTGCTGTTCCCGAAGTACGATCTCGAGCTCGTGGCATCCGCGATCCGGAAGAGCCCACCGACCTTCCTGCCCGCGGTTCCGCCCATCTACGACCAGCTCGCCCGCGCTGCCGCTCGCGGCACGATCGATCTGTCGACCGTGCGTTTCGCGATCTCGGGGGCGATGAGCCTGCCCGTCGCGACCGTGGATCGCTGGGAGGCCGCCACCGGCGGTCTGCTCGTCGAGGGGTACGGCATGACCGAGTCCTCGCCCGTCGCGCTCGGCAACCCGATCGGTCCGTCTCGCAGGCCGGGCACGGTCGGCGTGCCGTTCCCCAGCACCGAGATCCGCGTGGTCGATCCCGCCGACCCCGAGAGCGATGTACCGCTCGGCGAGACGGGCGAACTGCTCCTGCGCGGTCCGCAGGTGTTCCAGGGCTACTGGAACCGCCCGACCGACACTGCCGAGACGCTGCTCGACGGAGGGTGGTTGCGCACGGGCGACATCGCCTCCGTCTCTCCCGACGGTTTCGTCACGATCGTCGATCGGTTGAAAGAGATCATCATCACGGGCGGGTTCAACGTCTCGCCCAGCGAGGTCGAGGATGCGCTCGTCGCTCATCCCGATATCGAGGCTGCCGCCGTCGTCGCGCTACCCAAGCCGCGAGGCGGCGAAGACGTCGCTGCCGCGATCGTCGTCCGCGACGGGGTCGACCTCGAGCCGGACGCGGTGCGCGACTTCTGCAAGACCCGCCTGGCTGCCTACAAGGTCCCGCGGCGCGTGATCATCGTCGACGACCTCCCGCGCTCGCTCGTGGGCAAGGTCCTGCGTCGAGAGGTGCGCGAGCGCCTGATGTCGTGATCGATGCCTCTCGGCGATCATCACCCGGAGTGGATCATCCGTAGAAGAGCTTCTCGAAGACGCGTCGGGCACGGCGGGTCGCGGCGAGGTAGTCCTCCTCGACACGGGTCGCTGAGCGCGGCGGATACTCGAGGATGCGTCCGATGCCGTCGAGACGGGCGCGGTCGGCGGGGAGCACGTCGCTCGTCTGGCCCGAGAGCAGGGTGTTGGCCGAACGGAGGCGGCTCGCCAGGTGCCAGGATGCCGCGAGCTTCTCGGCCGCGTCGGCCGGGAGGAGGCCGGCATCGACGGCCGCGCGGAGCGCGCCGAGGGTGGACGTCGTCCGAAGACCCGGCACGGCGCGGGCGTGCTGCAGCTGGAGGATCTGGACGAGCCACTCGACGTCGCTGAGCGACCCCGGACCGAGCTTGAGGTGACGTGCGGGGTCGGCACCCTGCGGAAGCCGCTCGTTCTCGACGCGTGCTTTGATGCGACGGATCTCGCGCAAACCGTTCGGGTCGGCCTTCTCGGGGTAGCGCACCTCGTCGGCGAGAGCCATGAAGTCGTTGATGAGCTTGACGCTGCCGGCGACGCCGCGGGCGCGCAGGAGGGCCTGCGCCTCCCACGACAACGACCAGCGGCGGTAGTACTCGGCGTACGCGTCGAGGGAGCGGGCCAGAGGGCCGCTGCGACCCTCGGGGCGCAACTCGGCGTCGAGATCGAGCGGGAGGCGGTGGTCCTCGGAATGCTCGCGCAGGCCGGCGACGATCTTCAGCGCCAGGTTGTTCGCGCGCTGAGGATCGAGGCCGTTCGCGCGATAGACGTACATCACGTCGGCATCCGACCCGAAACCGAGCTCTCGACCGCCGAAGCGTCCCATCGCGATGACCGAGAAGTCGAGGTCATCGTCCTCCGGCGGGACGACGGCGCGGCGGACGGCGCGGAGCGTCGCCTGGATCGTCGTCTCGGTGATGGTGGTCAGAGCGTCGGAGAGCTCCTCCAGCGACACCACCTCGAGCACAGCCGCCATCGCGACACGGAGCATCTCGCGACGACGGAGCGCGCGTACCGACCGCATGGCGTCGTCGATGTTCTGCCATCGCGTCTGGATGGCTCGCGCCTCATCTTCGAGCGCCTTGCCCGAGCGTGGGCGGAGCAGGGCATCGTCGTCGAGCCATGCCACCGCTTCGGGGATCCACTCCATCAGCTCGCCGATGTAGCGCGATCCCGACAGCACACGCGTCAGGCTCTCGGCCGCACCGGCGGAGTCTCGGAGCACACGGAGGAACCAGGGTGTGTTCCCCAGCCGCTCGCTGATGCGCCGGAAAACCAGGAGCCCGTAGTCGGGGTCGACGCCATCGGCGAACCAGCGGATCATCACCGGCATGAGGTGCCGCTGAATGGTGGCCTTGCGGCTCAACCCGGTGGTCAGCGCGGCGATGTGCCTCAGGGCACCGGCAGGATCGCGGAAGCCGATCGCGGCGAGGCGGTCGCGCGCCTGCTCGGTCGAGAGGGTGCGCTCCCCCTCGGGCAGGGCCGCCACGGCGGAGAGCAGCGGACGGTAGAAGAGGCGCACGTGGATGTCGCGCACCTCGCGTTTGATGGCCTCCCACGCGGCCTGAACGCCCTCGGCGGAATCCGCCAGTCGCGTCGCCCGCGCGAGGACGCGAAGATCGTCGGGCTTCTCGGGGAGGAGCGCCGTCCTGCGCAGACCCCGCAACTGCAGGCGATGCTCGAGCAGACGCAGCAGGCGGTAGTCGCGCGCGAACGCCTCGGCCTCGGAACGCCCGATGTAGCCCTCGGCGACGAGCGCGTCCAACGCTTCGAGCGTGCCGCGCTGGCGGATCCGCTCGTCGGTGAGCCCGTGCACGAGCTGAAGCAGCTGCACCGTGAACTCGACATCGCGGATGCCGCCGGGACCGAGCTTCAGCTGACGGTTGATCTCGCTCGCCGGTATGTGGTCGGTCACGCGCTCGCGCATGCGCTGCACGCCCTCGACGAAGTTCTCGCGCGCGGCGCTGTGCCACACGAGCGGCTGCATCGCCGAGACGTAGTCGGCGCCGAGCTGCGCGTCGCCCGCAATCGCGCGCGCCTTCAAGAGCGCCTGGAACTCCCAGCTCTTCGCCCACCGGTCGTAGTACTGCCGGTGCGAGCCGAGGCTGCGTACGAGCGCTCCCTGCTTCCCTTCGGGGCGGAGGTTCGGGTCGACCTCCCACAGAGGCGGCTCGATCTCGGGGCCCGAGATGCCGCGCATCGTCTGCACGGCCAGGCGCGTCCCGATGTCGATCGCGCGCGCCTCGGACACGACCTCTTCGTCAGCCGACCCGCCGACGAAGATCACGTCGACGTCGCTGACATAGTTCAACTCGCGGGCACCGGTCTTGCCCATCGCGATGATCGCGAACTGCGTCGCCTCGACCTGCGCGCGCGGAAACGCCGCCGGCCCCGTCCCTGCCGTACGCGCGCGAGCGACGCTCAGCGAGGCCTCGAGCGCCGCTCCGGCCAGGTCGGCGAGGGATGCCGAGACCATGTCGATCGCGGCGGCCGGGTCGTCCTGCCCCAGGTCGTACGCGGCGATCCGGGCCAGGATGCGCCGATAGCGCACTCGCAACGCCACCCACGCGGCATCCGAGGAATCCGCCGCGAAGCCGTTGTCGTCGCCGACGGATGCCAGGAGGTCGGCACGCATCTCCTGCTCGTCGGGGATGGTCAGACCGGCGCCGGCGAGGTGCGCGAGCTCCTCCGGATGACGGAGGTAGAACTCCGCGAACCCGTCCGAGGCGCCCACGATGTCCCAGAGCGCGCGCCACGCTCCGGCGTCTGCGGCGCAGGCGCGCACGGCATCCGTGTTCCGTCGAGCGATCTGCACGATCGCCGACAGGGCGCGATCGGGGTCCGCGACGCGCTGCGCCAGGGCCGTGGCATCCGTCCGCTCGACGCCGACCAGCTCGTCGAGCTCGCCGAGGAGCGCATCGGCCTCGGCGAGTCGCGAGAAGCCGATGCGCGCCAGGGCCGTGAGCGCCGTCGATCGATCGCCCGACATCATCGGTGTCCTGTCGGGCGGTGTCAGAGTGCCTCGAGGTTGCTCGCGAGCTCGAACGGCGTCACCTGGGCGCGGTACTGCTGCCATTCGCGACGCTTGTTGAGCAGCACGTACTTGAAGACCGTCTCCCCCAGTGTCTCAGCGACGAGCTCGGACTCCTCGAGGTACTCGAGGGCGTGGTCGAGGCTCGCGGGGAGCGGCGCGTATCCGAGCGCACGGCGCTCGGCGTCGCTGAGCGACCACACGTTGTCTTCGGCCTCGGCGGGGAGCTCGTACTCCTCTTCGATGCCCTTGAGCCCGGCCGCGAGCATGAGCGCGTACGACAGGTACGGGTTCGCGGCGGAGTCGAGCGCGCGGTACTCCACCCGCGTCGACTGACCCTTGTTCGGCTTGTACAGCGGCACGCGCACGAGCGCCGACCGGTTGTTGTGGCCCCAGCAGATGAAGCTGGGAGCCTCGTCGCCGCCCCACAGGCGCTTGTACGAGTTGACGAACTGGTTGGTGACGGCCGAGATCTCGTTCGCGTGGCGCAGCAGGCCCGCGATGAAGTGACGGCCGACCTTCGACAGCTGGTACTGCGCGCCCTCTTCGTAGAACGCGTTCATGTCGCCCTCGAAGAGCGACAGGTGCGTGTGCATGCCGCTGCCGGGCTGGCCGCTGATCGGCTTCGGCATGAACGTGGCGTAGACGCCCTGCTCGATCGCGACCTCCTTCACGACCGTGCGGAAGGTCATGATGTTGTCGGCGGTCGTGAGCGCGTCTGCGTAGCGCAGGTCGATCTCGTTCTGGCCGGGGCCGCCCTCGTGGTGGCTGAACTCGACGGAGATGCCGAGGTCTTCGAGCATGCGCACCGAGCGACGGCGGAAGTCGTGAGCCGTGCCGCCGGGGACGTTGTCGAAGTAGCCGGCCGAGTCGACGGGCTCGGGGCGTCCGTCCGCGCCCAGCTGGGACGACTTGAGGAGGTAGAACTCGATCTCGGGGTGCGTGTAGAACGTGAACCCGGCGTCGGCGGCCTTGGCGAGCGTGCGCTTGAGCACGTGGCGCGGGTCGGCCACGGCGGGCTGGCCGTCGGGCGTCGTGATGTCGCAGAACATGCGCGCCGTGGGGTCGATCTCGCCGCGCCACGGCAGGATCTGGAAGGTCGTCGGGTCGGGGTGGGCGAGCAGGTCCGACTCGTACGAACGCGTGAGACCCTCGATGGCCGAGCCGTCGAATCCGAGGCCCTCGGTGAAGGCCCCCTCGACCTCGGCCGGCGCGATCGCCACCGACTTCAGTGTGCCCACGACATCCGTGAACCACAGGCGCACGAACTTCACGCCGCGTTCTTCGATCGTGCGCAGAACGAAATCGCGCTGCTTGTCCATCGTCGTCATCCCTCGTTCTCAGTACGGTGCGGTCAGCGGTTGACGCCGTCGACGGGTCAGCGGTCGTCGCGGGCGTCGTCTTCGGCCCACTGCCGCGACCGCTCGCGCAGGATCTCGGGCGCGCGAGCCGCCTCTTCGGCGGTGTCGAAGGGCCCGGCACGGTCGATCGCCGGCGAGGCGTATCCCTGCTCCACCTCGTGGGTCTCCAGGTTGTACCAGTACTTCGTGTTCTCGTCGCTCACGATCGCTCCTCGCGTGGGTCACGGGCTCGCGGCGGATGTCCGCCGTGCCTCTGTCGATCCTACTGATCAAGGCCCCTCGGCTGGATAGGCTGGAGGGCATGGCAACGAATGCGTCGCGCGCGGTCGGAGTGGACATCGGCGGAACCGGCATCAAAGCGGGGATCGTCGATCTGGATGCCGGGGAGTTGGTCAGCGATCGCATCAAGGTCGCGACCCCCGCCGGCGCGGAGCCCGCCGATGTGCTCGCCGCCGTCAAGGAGGTGCTCGAGACCCTCGAAGCGCCGGCAGACCTGCCGCTCGGCGTGGCCTTCCCGGCCATCGTGAAGGGCGGACGAACGCTCTCGGCAGCCAACGTGTCGAAGTCGTGGATCGGCTTCGAGGCGGAGAAGTTCTTCGAGCACGGGCTCTCGCGCGACATCCATTTCGCGAATGACGCCGATGTCGCGGGTGTCGCGGAGGTGCGATACGGCGCCGCGAAGGGCATCGACGGTCTCGTCATCCTGACGACGCTCGGCACCGGCATCGGTTCGGCGCTGATCTACGACGGCGTCCTCGTCCCCAACAGCGAGCTCGGCCATCTGCAGCGCAGCGGTCACAAGCGGGATGCCGAGGGGTACGCCGCCTACTCTGCAATGGAGCGCGAAGAACTCTCGTGGGAGAAGTGGGCCAAGCGTCTGCAGTGGTACTACGACTACGTCGAGTTCCTGTTCAGCCCCGACCTGATCGTCGTGGGCGGCGGGGTCTCGAAGCACTCCGAGCAGTTCCTGCCCCTGCTGAAGCTGCGCGCACCCATCGTTCCCGCGAAGCATCGCAACAACGCGGGGATCATCGGCGCAGCCTCGCTGGCCGTCCCTGTGCCTGAGGCGCTGCCCGCTGTCAAGTGAGGCCGTCTTTCTGACGGACGCGTTTCGGCTTTCCTATGGTGGAGCCATGAAACGTCTCCCCGCTGTCCTCGTCCTCGCCACCGCCGCTGTGCTCCTCGCCGGATGCACCAGCGAAACGACCGAGGAGAACATCACCGTCACGCCCGGACAGACCGGGACCTTCTCATCGGGCGACACGACCGTCGTCGTCGAGCCGGAAGACACCGCGACTCCGGCCTCGTCGGAGGATGCCGCCTACCTCACCGAGGTGCGCGGCAAGCTCGGCGACCTCGCTTCGGCGACGGACGATCAGTTGGTCTCGCTCGGTGAGAGCACGTGCGAGCAGCTCGAGGCCGGAACGCCCGCGGACCAGGTCATCCTCGTCGTTCCCGCGGGCCTCTCCGCTCAGCCGGGCGACGGCGTCATCGTCGCCCAGGCTGCACAGGCGACGCTCTGCGACTGACCGGCGCATTCGCCGGATCGGCGTACAGGCCCGTCCCCTGCGGCGCGAACTCGCCTGGTCGAGTGACGTGAAGCGAATGGGCCGGCCTGTACGCCGGGTTCTGTCCGGGGGCGTGAGCCCCGTGGACGGTCATCTCTCTCGGCGACACGTTGCCGTGCCGCTCAAGCGGCCTACCCGGGGACTCGGCGAGCCGCGTCAACATCCCCTGTCTGGCCTTGCTCCGGACGAGGTTTACCGTGCGGGTCGTGTCACCACGACCCCGGTGGTCTCTTACACCACCCTTTCACCCTTACCCCGCGGCCCTTCGACAAGCTCAGGGACCGGTGGGGCGGTCTGCTCTCTGTGGCACTGTCTCGCGGATTGCTCCGGGTGGGCGTTACCCACCGTCCTGCCCTGTGGAGCCCGGACGTTCCTCGGCACGGGCGAACCCGTGACGCGACCGTCCAGCCGACCCATTCGCACCCTCGAGTCTACGCGGGCCGATCACGCCTTCTCCGCCGTCTCGCCGATTCGGAGGTCGAGCGGGAAGTCCAGGGGGAACGAGCCGAAGAGAAGGCGTTGAGCGGTCGCCGCCGACTCGCGGACGGCCGCGGCGACGGCCTCGGCGTGAACGACCGGCGTGTGCACGATGATCTCGTCGTGCAGGTAGAACGCCAGGTGCGGGCGGCGCTCGAACACCGGGCCGGAGCGGGGCGCGGCGTCCGCGGCATCCATGGGTTCGAAAGCCGCGAGGCGCCCGCGCAGATCGGCGAGCCAGGCGAGAGCCCATTCGGCGGCCGTTCCCTGCACCACGAAGTTGCGCGTGAAGCGCCCCCGGTCGCGCGCGGAGCGGCGGGCGCGGGTCTCGTCGATCCCGGATGCCTCGGCGTCGCCGGCCCGCGACTGCACCGCACGCCACGCCTCGCCCGGTCCGGGCGAGGTGCGGCCGAGCCACGTCGACACGACACCGCCCTCTTCGCCGACGCGCGCCGCATGGTCGACGAGCGCCATGGCCCGGGGGAAGGTGCGCCGCAGACGGGGAAGGAGACGGCCGCTCTCCCCGGTCGTCGCGCCGTACATCGCCCCGAGCATCGCGATCTTCGCCTCGGCGCGCGTGGCCACCGCGCCGGCCTCGACGACACCCGCGTACAGGTCGCGGCCGCGCGCGGCGTCGGCGAGAGCGGTGTCGCGCGCCATCGCCGCCAGGACGCGGGGTTCCAGCTGCGCCACGTCGGCCGTGACGAGCGTCCACCCCGGGTCGGCGCGAACCGCGACACGGAGCGCCCGGGGAATCTGCAGCGCTCCCCCGCCGGATGACGCCCAGCGGCCGGTGACGACGCCCGCCGGCACGTACACGGGCCGGAACCGGCCGTCGTTAACCCACTCCGACATCCACGCCCACCCGTTCGCGGTGTACAGGCGCATCAGCTTCTTGTACGCCAGGAGGGGTTCCACCACCGGATGGTCGTGCTCGGACAGCTCCCACTTGCTCGTCGATTCGACGAAGAGACCGGCGCGATGGAGCGACCGCAGCAGACGTGGCTGCGAGTCGAGCGACGCCGACGGGTCGCCGAGAGCCGCGCGCACGCGTGCCGCGGACTCCTCGATGCGGGTGGGGAGAGCCTGGCCGCGCCGCTCCCCCAGCTCCCGCGCCAGTAGGATGCCGTGCGCCTCGACGCTCCATGGCAAGCCGGTCTCATGCAGCTCGACCGCGAGAAGTGCGCCCGCCGACTCGGCCGCGCACAGGAGGCGCAGCGCAGCCGGCGTGGAGGCGCCGTCGATGGCGGCGCGCTGACGGCGATACTCCTCGAGCGCCGCGTCTGCGGTGTCGGGAAGGCCGGATGCCGTGTCGGCGAGGTCGAACAGCGTGTCGGCCGCGACGGTGTCGGCTGCGACCGCGTCCCAGGCGCGAGCGGCACGCAGACCGTGGTCGTCGGTGACGGCTGCGGCATCGCGGAGGAGCGCGTGCACGAGGCGGAGGTCCCAGGCTCGCCCCACGCGAACGCCCGCGGTGAGCAGACCGGGGTACCAGGTCCGCGTGTCGCTCCAGATCCAGCGGACCGGCCCGGTCGTCTCGCGGTCGTGGATCGCACGGGTGACGTCGGACGCCCGGACGGCGACGGTGGAGGTCACGGTGCCCGTGGCATCCAGATCGATCAGGGCGACATCACCGGATGCCGTCCGTCCGACGACGACCGCGTCAGAGGCCGCGGACGCCAGGGCGCTTCACCGCGATTCTTCGGTGCGCACGAGGATCGCCCCGCACTCGGGGCAGAAGACGACCTCGTCGGTCTGCGCGCGGCGGACGGCCGCCAGATCGCTCGGGGGCAGAACCATGCGACACGCTTCGCACGCACCGGCCCGGAGGAGACCGGCACCGTTTCCGCGCGCGGCCAGGCGCTCGTAGAGCGCGACCAGATCCGCCGGCACGGAGCCGGCCACGGCCTCGCGGTCACGGCGGGCTCCCTCGAGCCGCTCGGTGGCCTCGGCCACGACCCGCTTGGCTTCGGCGCTCAGCTCCGCACCGCGGGCGTTGGTCTCGGTGATCAGAGCCTCTTGCTCGGCGACAGCGGCATCCGCGCTCTCGAGCCGCTCCATGAGTTCGATCTCGAGGTCTTCGAGATCGCTCTTGCGACGCGCGAGAGCGGCGAGCTCGCTCTCGAAGCCCTGCGCCTGCTTCGGGTTCGACGAGGCGGCGAGCCGCTCGGTGTCGCGCGCGATGCGTGCGTCGACGACCTTGACGTCGGACTCGAGGCGCGCGATCTCAGCCGTCAGGTCGTCGCGGGCGTTGGCTCGACTCGACAGTTCCTGGGTCAGCGTGGCGCGCTGGGCGAGCAGGTCGCGCACCTCCGCCGCTTGCGGCGGGTTGCCCGCGACACGCTCATCGTGCCGGATCCGGGCATCGAGGTCGGCGAGATCGAGCAGTTTGCGCTGGTCGGCGGGGTCGGCGTTCACGATGTCCACGCTACCGCGAGGGTCGGACACGCGAGCGCCCTGGGTAGCCTGGAACGTACGGACCCCCCGGATGAAGGGATGCCATCACCGTGACATGGAGCATCGATCCCGTACAGGCGCGCGCCGTCTGCCGTGCAACCGACGAACACGCCCAGGCCATCGACGATGTCGTGACCGCGACCGCGAACGCCTTCGACGCAGTCCAGACGGCTGTCGGCGACGGTGAGACCTCGACCGCGCTCAGCGAGGTTGCCGCCGACCCGTTCCTGATCCGCCTCGCCGCTCTCCGACGGCACGTCAGCACGGTCACCGAGACGACCGAGAGCGTGATCTCGTTCTACGAGCAGGCCGACGACGACATGGCGGCGCAGACGCAGTCGACGATGAGCGGCGTTCAGCCGTGAGCACGCCGTTCACCGGAACCGGGCCGCTCGTCACGGTGCCCAGCTCGGCAGCGGTATCGGCGGCCGCCGACACCCTCGCCGCGGCATTGGACGGACTCGACGACGCCTCGACCGACATCACGACCACCTGGGGTGGTCTGAGCGCGGTCTATCACGCTCCCGAAGCGCAGACGGCGTACGGCGCGATGGCGCCTGTGCCGACGACCGTCGACGACCTCGAGACCGCTCTCACGGCTGCCGTCTCGGCCCTGCGGACCTACGCCGACACCCTGACGTCGCTCGAGGCGCGGCGCGCCGCCCTGGTGGCCGACCTCGCCACCGTCGACGAGCAGCTCGACCTGCCGATGGACGACCGTGACCCGAGCGCCCCCACGGTGTGGGACGTCGCGCAGAGGCGATCGGTGTTCGAGGGCGATGTGGTCGCGGCCGACCAGGAGTGCGCGCGAGCGCTGCGCGCGCTTCGGACGTCAGCCTCGTGGTCGATGAACGACGGCCTCGAGATCGTCAACGGCAACATCGGCTCGGGCACGCAGGGTCTCGCCGCCGAGCTCCTGCAGCGGTACCGCGGCACGCTCATGGTCCCGGGTCCCGGAGCCCTCCTGCCCGACGAGATCACGCTCACCGCGGGCCAGATCAACCCGACGTGGCCGCGCACCATGATCGATGGACAGGTGTGGGTGCGCAGCCCCTCCGGCATCCTGATGCTCGAGAGCAATCTGCTGCCCGACACCCCTCCCCGCGTCTCGGGTCTGCCGGGCTGGCAGGGCCAGCCGCAGTTCGCTCCCGACAAAGTGGGCACGCCACCGGAGTGGGCCGGCCGCGCCGGTAAGGCGCTGGGGCTGCTCGGCGCCGGACTCACGTACTGGGGTGTATACGGCGAGAGCTACAACGACACCCTCACGCGGCACCCGGACTGGTCGGAGGATCAGCGGCAGGAAGAGGCCGTCGTCGACACCGTCGTGATCGGCAGCGCGTCCGTCGCGGGTGGAGCCGGTGGCGGCTGGGGCGGCGCTCTCCTCGGTGCGAGCATCGGATCGATCTTCCCCGGCCCGGGAACCATCATCGGCGGGATCATCGGCGGTGTGATCGGCGGCGTCCTGGGTGGCATGGGCGGTCAAGCGGTCGCGCAGGACGTGGTGGACGACGTCCGTCAAGAGAACGTCGAGATCATGGCGCCGGGGCCGATCGGGGCGCAGCCGGGGAACGTCCTGTGACCGTCGGGCTTCTCCTCGGGGTCGTGTTCCTCGTTCTCGGCGTCGTCGCCTACACCGGTCGATGGAAGGGGTGGATCCGCGCGCGCCGCGGATTCGGCAGCACGATCGGATTCGCCTGGCTGTGGTTGGGTGCGGCGTTCGCCGTGGCATCCGTGGCCCTGCTCGTGGAGTCGTACTCGCGAGAGGTGTTCTTCGTCCTGCTCGCGGTCGCGGCGATCCTGCTCGTCGTGGCGATCGTCGGGGCGTTCTGGCTCCCCCGCTTCCTTCTCCCCGCGTGGTACCTCACCCTGCGCGGCGACCCGACGACGAAAGGCGGCCGCGCGTGAAGTTCTCGACCGCCGACCGACGCGTTCCCGACGTCCTTGAGGTACGGACCCCGCACGCGATCGTTACCTATCCCGACAGCTTCGTCGCTTCGGAGTACCAGGGCGCCGAACTCGTGCTCACCCTCCGCGAGCGGCAGGACGTCTTCCAGCCCAACCTCGTCCTGACGCTGGTGGACAGCACCGCGCCGCTCACCGACGCGTCCGCGGCCGCGATCCTCGCCTCGAGCCAGCAGCATCCCGGAGCCCGGGTGGTGGGCGTCGACCTGTGGGACGAGAATCCGGATGCCACCCTCGCCCGCGCGCGATGCATCACCTTCGTCTACCCGGCGGGCGCGACCGACGTCGTCGTGACGAAGACGGTGTGGGCGACGGGGACGCACCACGTGCACCTGTCCGCCAGCGCCACCCCCGCTCAGCTCGGAGCAGTGGGCCCGGTCTTCTCGTGGATCGCCGCGCAGCTGCGTCTCACCGCCGATGCCGGCGAGGTCGAGGCGGCGGCGCGATCGGTGGGTGCCGCTCCCGCCGACGCCGACGCCTCGACGCGTGTCGGCTTCCCGCTCGAGGCTCTCGCCCCGTTCGCTCCCCCGGCTTTCGCCACGACCGCTCCCGTCGTCTCGACCGCGGCTCTCACCGAGCTGCGGGCGGGTGCGTCGCGCACGCGCCGGGGCCCCGGATCCGGGACCCTCCCCCGTCGGGTGAGAGGGACGGATGCCGCGGCCGAACTGCTCGCGGCGGGCTTCATCGACGAGGGGGCCGCGCTCACTCCGACGGGCACGGCTGTCGCCTCGGCTCTTGGTTCGCGCACCCCGCTGCTCGTCGCCCGGGTCCGGCGCGGAGGGCAAGCCGCCGTCCTCGTGGCGTTCGCCGGTCCTCGCGGCGTCGTGATCGCGCACGACCCCTCGATCGGCGAGCTGAACGCGGGTGCCGCGATCGCCGATCCGGAACGTCGCCACATCGCTTTGGTCGTTCCCGAGCACGTGCCCGCGTTCGTCGCCGCGTGGATCGGGCTCGAGCCGTTCTGGCCGATCGACGACGCCGAGCCGATGTCGGTGGCGACGGCGGAACTCGAACAGGCGGTGGGTCCGGGGACCGGCGGATGGACTGACGTGCTTCTTCAGGGAGCGCGGCGGGAACGCTACGACGCGATCGTCCCGGGTCGCGGATGGAAGCGCGTGATCCCACCGGCCGACGGCGCGCATGACCTGCTCGCCGATCCGAGCCGCGCCGTGTACATGTTCCTCGTCGATCTCTGCGCGCGTTCGCTCGAGGAGGGTCCGGTCTCGCCCGCCCGCTAGACTCGAGGCATCCCGGGCCTTTAGCTCAGCTGGTAGAGCGCCACGTTTACACCGTGGATGTCGTCGGTTCGATCCCGGCAGGGCCCACTCCGCCGTCAACTCAGGATGTTCACGCTCCGTGCGATCACGAGCGCGAGAAGCGCGAATCCCGAGATCGCCTGCACCATCATGAACATCTTGGCGCGCGCACTCAGCGGCATGACATCGGTCGGGCTGAACGCCATCGCGTTGGATGCCGAGAAGTAGAGGTAGTCGACGTACCCCGGCGCCCAGTCCTCGACGTCGGAGGAGCGCCGCGCCACCTCGCGGACGGCGTCACGGTCGGAGTCCTGAGGGAACTGGAAGTCGGCGGGAGGAAGGTCGTCGCGCGCGTCGCGGCGGCGGGCGATCGGACCGCCTCGGTCCATCTCCCAGTAGACGACGGCATAACCGATCACGTTGATCGCCCAGACCTGTGCGGCGCCGAGCAGGGTGGTCGCGCCGCTCCCCTCGCCCAGCAGCAACTGGCGAACGAGAAGGAAGAAGGCGACCTGATTGGCGCCCAGCAGCACCACGGTGAAGCCTAGGGCGAAGCCGCGCCCGACGCGGGTCTCGCGGGTCAGGCGTGCTGGATTGGTCACGATCATTGGGATCGCGCAGAGCACGCCGGCGATCACGACGACATAGCGCAGCGCGCCCGAGGCATCGCTCGGGAGGACCGCGTACAGGCCGGTTCCGACGGCGAGAGCGATGAGCACCGGCCACCGATGCTCGGGGCGGGTGCGGAAGCCGTCGATATCGGGGGTGCTCACGGGGTCAGGCTAACCCCCGCGGGTTCGGTGATGCGGAGGCGAGGCGACGAAGAGCCTGCTCCGCGACTCATTGTCTCGCCGCTTCCCATCGTCATGGACCACGCGGTGTGTCGGCCTCGAGCGCCCGACTGATACCGGCGACGACTCTGTCTCCCAAGGTGGCGGCGAAGCTCGCCGTGAGGTGGTCAGAATCGCGATACGCGTTACGGCCGCCGATAACCGGTGAACAGCGATCTTGGTCGCAGAACACCTCGGTGTTGTCGATGACGAGAATGCCGTCGACACTCTCAGCCGCGAGCAGCATGGGGTCGAGTGCGGGTAGCGCCTCGCTCCGTGGTGCACGGCAGTCAACCGGCTCGCGGTTCAGCAGGCAGATGTTGGGGTTGGTCGCGAAAGTCGGATTGTCGCGGATTGCGACGATCGGAGTGCCCCGATTCGACATGCTCTCCCACGCGAGACGGAAACCATCGGCGGCAGCGTCCGTCGCGGTCGCGTGCCCCTCGGCGGAGAAGTGGGTTCTTGCGAACGCTGACGTCACGACGACATCCGGCTTCTGGTCACGGAGCCAGGCCGAGACATTCTCCTGCCAGGTCGCGCACACGCGCGCGAACGGCACTTCCTCGCTCAGCGCTGTCGTGTTCCACGGACAGCCGCCTTTCAGTACCGTCGTCAGACGCCACCCCTTCTCGACCGCGCTCTTCGCGAGAACGTCGATGTACTGGAACGCATGACTGTCTCCGATGAGAAGCACCTCAGGCGCAGCGGGATCGGAAGCACCGAATGAACAGGGCGCCACCCGGTCATCTCCGAATTGGGCAAGACACTGCGAGGCGGGAGGGAGATCCATCCCGGCAATCGCCGCTTCGGGTGCATACCCCTCGTGCACGGTCTCCGCGCAGCCCGCGTCGAGGACCTGATGTGCGCCGACGCACGGGCCGGGCTCCGACTGCAACTGCGTGATCGTCGCCTCGCCCGCGAGATACCGAGGAAAGTTCGCTGCTGCGAGGCCGACGCTCAGGAGAGAGACGAGCAACATGGCGCCGGCCGCGACGAGAAATGTCCGTCGTGGTCTCGCGTCGCGTAAGGGATGCCAAGAACGAACGGGGTCCTCGATGAAACGCTGCGTCAGCCACGCAAAGACGATGGTGACGACGAGCAGGCAGAGCATCTGTGCGCCGGTTCCCGACCACCACGCGAGAGCCGGTGCGATCAGGATCAGCGGCCAATGCCAGAGGTAGAGGCTGTACGAGATCTTCCCGACGAACGCGAACGGCGGCAGGGAGATGAGTCTGGCGGGGAACCACCACGGGCCGTCCGCGCCCGCAGCGATGACCGCGACGGTCGAGAGCACCGGAAGCAGGGCCGCGGAACCGGGGAAGTGGACGGCGTCGCTCAGGAGCGCGAAGCATGCTGCCAGACCGGCGAGTCCGAGCCATCCCAGCAGGACGCGGCACCACACCGGTTTCGGATGGAGTGTGGGGAGCAGGGCGAGCAGCGCACCCGCGCCGAACTCCCACACACGGGTGAAGGTGGCGAAATACGCCGCCGCCGGGCTGAACGCGGTGAACCACACGCTGGCCATGAGGCTCACGCACGTCATGAGCACGACCGCGCCCACGACGCCCGCTCTTGTCCGACCGGTGAGACGCCGGCCGATCGCAGCGCCGAGCAGGATTGCCAGTGGCCACACGAGGTAGAACTGCTCCTCGACAGAAAGCGACCAGTAGTGCCGTGCGAAGGTCGGACTGTTCGAGTCGCCGAAGTAGTTCGCGGACGTGGTGACGAGGTGCCAGTTGGTGACATAGAAGGTAGAGGCGACGATCTCCTTCACTCTCAGGGGTAGCGCCGAGAGCGGAGCGAGGGTGGGTGTCGAGACGACGATCGCGCAGAAGCACAGAACGATCAGCGCCGCGGGCAGGAGTCGTCGAGCACGCCGGGCCCAGAACGCCGCCAGTCGGACCGTGCCGGTTCGGCTCAGTTCGCGAGCAAGGTGTCCGGTGATCAGGAAGCCGGAGATGACGAAGAAGACGTCGACGCCGGCGAACCCTCCCGGCAGCATCCTCGGCCACAGATGGAAAACCACGACCCCCAGAACGGCGATCGCCCTCAGCCCCTGGATGTGCGGAAGAAAGCCGGTTGCATCGACCGAGGCACGCTCGGCTCGTGGCCTGATGGGAGTTGACACCATTGGAACGTGCCACGGAAGGCCGAGCCGATCTGTCACGGAGGGCACGGCGGCGACAGGGTGACGGACGGTTACCGCGCCGAGCATCCGGCGCACGGCACGATCGAGGGAGAGGCGCCGCTCCTCGAGATTGGCCCCGTCGCTCACCCTTTGCAGAGATCGGGGGACGAGTCCCGCGGTCGAGCTCACACCTCGAACCACGCCGCTCCTCCTCCATCGCTGTACAACACGAACGTTCGCAGTGTTCCGGGGCCGATGGAATTCGAACCTGGAGTGCGGAAGACGAATGATCCTGGTTTCAGAACAGCCGTTCCACCATCGCTGACCACTCTCACGACCTGCCCCGAGTATCCGTCACGGAAGTCGTTGTACGATGCGCCCCCCTGCAGCTTGAGCGTCTCTCTCCCCATCACCGAAATGAACCCTTCCCTGTCGGGCGGGAGCACGCCCGTCACCTCCCGCGACCACGGGTCAACGGTGAGGCGTGAAAGGAGATGACGCTGCGACCGCTGCTCGTAAAGGACGGGGTCGATGTGTCCCGGCGATCCGTCGGGATGGGTCGGCAACCCGTACCAGTGCGTCTGCCACCCTGCGATGAGATTCCCGTTCCCCGCACCGGAGGCGATAGTTACAAGGGACCCTGGCGCGGCATCCACTCCCTCCGCACGGGCAGGAAAGTAGATGACAGGCTGAAGCACGCGCGAGGCGCCCCCATGAAAGCGAAAGAGGTCGGCACGCGAGTGGTTCAGTGGGGCGCCAGGCCCGCCCGCGCCCGCGTCACCGGTGAGTCCGTCATGGATGAAGCGAACCACGGAGAACCGGGATGCCGAGAACACCACGTCATTTCCCAGGTCGAAGCACGCCAGCTCACCCGCAGCGTTTCCGCATCCATGGAAGTCGCACGCGGAGAATGTCGTGTCGGCTCCAAGGAACCATCGCTCACCGCCACCGTCCGGAACCGTGAAGTGACAGGCGACGAAGGAGATCGCGGTCTTGGCCTTTTCAGACTGGCTACCGACATAGCCCACCTCTTCCACGGAAATGTGACTTGGGTGACTCCCTTCGAAGGCATACGTGTTCTGCACGAACATGCAGGAGACGAAGCTGATTTCACGAACGTACGTCGTCGGCGATGAGGAGCCAGGCATAGCGCCGATTTGGATGGGTGAGCGGGTGGAAGTTGTCGCCCAGCCATGTTCGAACTTCGATCCCCAGAAGTCGACATGTCGTGAGCCCCGGTCGATCAGGAGTTCAAGGTCGCAGAACTCAATGTGGCAGCCGATGAATCGGAGAGCATTGCAATTCTCGACGGGGACACCAGCCGCGTCAGTCGTCGTCATCACTGCGAGCGCGAACGCGCCACCCTCCGCTGCGTCAGAGCGCCCGCACCAGCCGATGTTCACCGACGTGAATGTAGAGTCCATAACGCCCTCGAGACGCAGACCTTCTCTTCGAAACCCAAAGATGGATACCTTTTCTAGGCACACCTCCTGGGCCTGATGGACGATCATCCCGACCCTGTCCGTTGCGGTGAACGACTGAATGGGGTTCGTATCGCTCTGAATGCTGAGGCCCCGGATCGTCACCCTTTTCAGCAGATCGAGGCTGCGCCCCGGAGAATCGGGGCTGCCGAGATAGATGACAGGAGTCGTTGGGCTCGGTGATCCTGGATAGTCCTTCGTCACCAGTACGGCACCATCGGCCTCGACGGTTACCCTGATCGACCACTCGCCATACTGAGGCCCATGGGCCTCCGAGCCCGGGAGATTGAGGTCAGCGGGGGTGACGGACATATCCCAGGTATCGATGGGATAGAACCCCGGCGGAACTCGTATCGTCGCGCCACTCAATGGTTGCGAGACTGTCTCATAATTCGACGCTTCTGAGACTTCCGGCGGGGAAACGAATCGCACTGTGGCAAGCGCTTCCTTCCATGCCTTGCGAAATGCCACTGTATTGATCCGGGCCCTGCGCGCGAACTCGATCTCGTCCAGTGCACTCGTCGCAAGTGCGTAGGGCACTCCCCTCATCGCGCCGAGGACAGTGACGACGGTGTTGGGGACGTTCTCGTCGGCTGCGCTGGCGGCGGTGGGTGCTGACGAGAAAGTGGCGAGCCCGGCGGTCGCGGTCGCTGCCAGAAGAAACCCTCGTCGGGGGAGCTCGTCATTCATCGGGTGCATGATCCCGACATTCGCACACCGTGCGGCAGCCGCATTCGTGTCTGTTCGGCGTACGCGGACGTGCTCTGACCGCGCGGGAGGCGAATTCCTCCCCCACTTCACCACATCGGGGTGAGCGCGGGGATCGAGGACGTCAGACCGTCAACCGCTCACGACGCGAACGTCGGCGAGGTCCCGTTCCGAGTCGCATCGCCGGCCGTTCGACCGCGAGCCAGCTCGCCCACGCAAGGGGCAGGGTGAAGATGATGCTGAGGGCGAGATACCCCGCGACCGGAGTCCCCGTACCCGAGAGCAGGAGCGCGAGCATCTGCTGAACGGGGAACGCGTAGATGTAGACGCCGTAGGAGATGTCGTTGCGCGATCCGATGCGCAGGGGAAGCGCCGCACCCAGTGCGATGAGTACGTACGCGATTGCCGGTCCGAGGATGCCGGGTGCGATGCGTAGGGCGACACCGATGACGATCGTGGCGAAGGCGAGTGCGATGAGCCAGGGAGCGTGGGGGATCCGGTCGCGCCAGAGGAAGAGCAGCGCCCCCGACATGTAGGCGCACAGGAGAGTACAGAGCGTCACCACGACGTGCGGGAGCGACAGGAGATCCGCCGATGTCGTGAGCGAGATGGTGGCGCTCACCACCCAGAGCGCAGCGGTGGCTCGCGTGCTCCGACGAGTCACGAGGCATCCGACGACCCCTGTGACGATGTAGCAGCCGAACTCATAGGACAGCGTCCAGAGCGAACCGTTCCACACCCCGGGGAACGGCAGCGTCTCGAGCATTCCCGGAATGGTCGGTTGCACGGGCCACAGCGCGGCGTTGCGCATGACGTAGCCCAGAGCCGCTCCGGGAGTCCACGTTCCCCCTCCGAGAAGGAGACTTGCGAACGGAGCGAAGAGGAAGGCCGTCACGACGAGAACGACGAGAAATGCCGGGAAGATTCGAGCGATCCGTCGACGCAGGAAGTCGGACAGCTTCGTCGTCCGTGAACGGCTCATTGTGATGAGGAAGCCTGAGATCGCGAAGAAACCCGCGACGGCCAACGGCCCCAGGAACTGCGTTTCGAGCCCATAGCCGCCCAACTCCCAGGCGTGTGCCACCAGGACCAGCAGTGCGAGCCCGAGCCGGATCGCGTTCAGACTGTTCGCGCGTGGGTCGAACCGTGCCCCGAGCGTCGAGCGCCGCCGCACCCTCAGATCTGGAACCATGCCGCGCCTGAACCGTAGGTGTAATAGACGAAGCAGGTCATGTCCGACGTTCCGGCGCGAAGGGTCTGTGTTCCGCGGAGGACGAGCTGACCTCCCGAGAAGGTGATCGGCTCGCCGTCGGCGAGGACACGGATGATCTGCCCGGAGTACGCATCGGTGAAACCGGAGTAGGTCCGCCCGCCTCGCACGCGAACCTGCTCCGCTCCACACACGGAGACCCGCCCCTGATCGTCGGGCTCAAGGACCGGGGTCGACGTCCCCGTGAGGGGCGTCCACGTGAGGGAAGTGCCGAGCTGCGTACGACGAGAGTCTTCGTATCGGACGGCGGCGATGGGACCGGGCCGACCACCGTTCCCGGGTGGCAGTCCGTATAAGGCGGGATGCCACCCGGCTACGCGATTCGCATCGCCGACGTTCTGCGCCAGCGTGGCCACGGACCCGGGAGAGGTGCGAACGCCCTGATTCGGGGGCGGGAAGTAGATCACGGGATCGAGGACGCGGGACGCGCCGCCGCGAAAACGGAAAAGATCGGCGCGGGAGCCGGGCACGACCGCCCCGATGGGACCGTTGCGTTGCGTCTCGGTCAATCCGTCGTGCACCTCGGCGACCGCGGAGAAGCGACACCCGTCGAACGTGACGTCGTTGCCGAGATCGAAGCAGGCGGGGTCTCCCTCCGCGTTCCCGCACCCGGCGAAGTCGCACGCGGTGAAGGTGGTGTCGCCCCCGGTGAACCAGCGCTCGCCGACGCCGTCCGGCACCGAGAAATGGCATCCCGTGAAGGTGACGGCCGTCTTGGCGGCGAACGCCTCGCCGCCGCCGTATGCCAGCTCGCCGACGACGATGTGGCTCGGGTGTCGCCCGGGGTCGGCATAGGTGTTCTGAACGAACATGCACGAAGTGAACCCGATCTCGAGAACGCGGTCTCGAGAGGATTCCCTGTTCGGTGGATAACCGATCGACACCGGGGACTGTGCAGACGTCGTCCCCCAGCCGTGCTCGAACTTGCACCCGAGAAAGTCCACGTGGCGTGTCCCGCGATCGATGAAGAGCTCGTGGTCGCAGAACTCCAGGTGCGTGTCGATCACACGAAGGGCGTTGCAGTTCTCGACGATCGCGCCTGAGCCGTTGCGCGTGCTGAGGAACGCAAGGCCGAAGGGTGAGGGAGTCGGCGGCGCGCTCAGCCGCGAGCCGCGACCGCACCAGCCGATGACCGCGGCGTCGATCGTCGAATCCATGACGCCCTCGAATCGGATGCCTTCGCGCGCGAAGCCGAAGACCGAGACGCGCTCGAGGCGGATCTCTTGACTCTGGCGCACGAGGATGCCGACGCGGTCGGCCACGTAGTTCGCCTGGAGAGAGTGTCCGTCGCTCTGCACGGTGAGCCCTCGCAGCACGACGCGCTTCAGGAGGTCTTGGCTCCCCCCGCTGGATTCGGGGCTCCCCAGGTACACGACAGGGCTGCCGGCGGTGGATCCCGCGTGGTCGCGGGCGACGAGCACGACGCCCTCGGCTTCGATCGTGATTCGGACGGACCACTCGCCGTACTGCTGGCCGGACGCCCGTTCCGTGCCGGGCAGACGCAGATCGGCCGGGGTGACGGCGAGGTTCCACTGATCGATCGCGTAGAAGCCCGGCGGGACCTTGAGGGTCACGCCGGCGTTCGGCAGCCAGTTGACGCTCCGCCCGGAGGCGGGCGAGGCGGTCGGGGTGGGAACGACGCGCAGCAGCTGCAGAGCGCGTTTCCACGCGTCGTTGAAGGCCGCGGAGTTGGCTGCGGCGCGGCGCGCGTACTCGGCGGTGTCGAGCTCGGAGGTTCCGGTGCGGAAGGGGATGCCGGCGATGGCGTCGGTGACCGTGACGACGCCCGCGCTGTCCGCCGAGGTCGCGGCCGCCGCCGGTGCGGGTGCGTTGAGCGCGGTTCCTGCCGTACCGACGGCCGCGCCGGTCCCTGCAGTGAGCAGGAAGTGTCGGCGGTCGAGAGTGAAGGGCGAGCTGGTCATGGCCGTCACCATACGAAGCAGCCCGGCGCGGCAGCGGCCCGGATTCATTCGTCCCGGAGGGTGAGGGGAGGGGACGGATGCCGTTTCTCTGGCATGTATAGATGCGCAATCACACGATGGTGCGCCGGGAATGGCGCCCTCCGATTCCCCCGCGTCCTCACCCCTGTGGCATCCCACAGTGTTCCGTCACCGAGGATTCCCTCGATCGAGTCGGAAGAGACGGGGACCGGTGCGCATCCGTTCGCGTCATCACTCGCTAGGCTGGACGCTGGTTGATTGTGCGGAGCGAACAAGGGTTGCCGCACTTGTATGGCGATTCTCTGGCATGACCTGCCAGACGACGAAAGGTCTTCCGTGACTGTTCACGACCAGGATCCGTATTCGCAAGGGCCGCAGGACAGCGACCCCGAAGAGACCGGGGAGTGGCAGGAATCCCTGCGACAGCTCGTTCAGGCGAAGGGACCGGCTCGCGCTCGCGAGATCATGCTGAGCCTGTTGAAGGGCTCCAAGGAACTGCACCTCAACGTGCCGATGGTTCCCACCACCGACTACATCAACACCATCTCGCAGCAGAACGAGCCGGAGTTCCCCGGCGACGAGGAGCTCGAGCGCCGCTACCGCAAGTGGATCCGCTGGAACGCCGCCGTCACCGTGCACCGTGCGCAGCGTCCCGGTATCGGCGTCGGCGGTCACATCTCGACCTACGCGTCGTCGGCGGCTCTTTACGAGGTCGGCTTCAACCACTTCTTCCGCGGGCTCGACGACCCGTCGGGCGGCGACCAGATCTTCATCCAGGGCCACGCCTCGCCCGGCGCCTACGCCCGCGCCTACCTCGAGGGTCGTCTCACCGAGGCGCAGCTCGACGGCTTCCGCCAGGAGAAGTCGCAGGCACCGAACGGCATCCCGTCGTATCCGCACCCGCGTCTCATGCCGGAGTTCTGGCAGTTCCCGACCGTGTCGATGGGTCTCGGTCCGATCAACGCCATCTACCAGGCGATGTCGAACAAGTACCTCTCGAACCGCGGCATCAAGGATGTCTCGGACTCGCACGTCTGGGCCTACCTGGGCGACGGCGAGATGGACGAGGTCGAGAGCCGCGGACAGCTGCAGGTCGCGGCGAACGAGGGTCTCGACAACCTCACATTCATCGTCAACTGCAACCTGCAGCGTCTCGACGGCCCCGTCCGCGGTAACGGCAAGATCATCCAGGAGCTCGAGAGCTTCTTCCGCGGTGCCGGCTGGAACGTCATCAAGGTCGTCTGGGGCCGTGAGTGGGACGACCTGCTCGCCCGCGACACCGAGGGTGCGCTGCTCAACCTGATGAACACGACGCCCGACGGCGACTACCAGACCTACAAGGCCGAGAACGGCGCGTACGTCCGCGAGAACTTCTTCGGTCGCGACCCGCGGGCCCTGGAGCTCGTCAAGGACTACACCGACGAGCAGATCTGGGGCCTGAAGCGCGGTGGCCACGACTACCGCAAGGTGTTCGCGGCGTTCAAGGCGGCCAAGGAGCACAAGGGCCAGCCGACCGTCATCCTCGCGAAGACGATCAAGGGCTACGGTCTCGGCCCGCACTTCGAGGGCCGCAACGCGACCCACCAGATGAAGAAGCTGACGCTGGACGACCTCAAGGCCTTCCGCGACGCGATGGACATCCCCGTCACCGACGCGCAGCTCGACGAGAACCCGTACCAGCCGCCGTACTACAACCCCGGCGAGAACGACGAGACCATCAAATACATGCTCGAGCGTCGCCGCGCGCTCGGCGGTTTCCTCCCCGAGCGTCGCTCGACGCACGTGGGTCTCGAGCTCCCCGGCGACGCGGCGTACGCGCTGCCCAAGAAGGGGTCGGGCACGCAGGAGATCGCCACGACCATGGCGTTCGTCCGCCTGCTCAAGGATCTGCTGCGGGTCAAGGACTTCGGTCACCGCATCGTCCCGATCATCCCCGACGAGGCGCGCACGTTCGGTATGGACGCGTATTTCCCCACGGCGAAGATCTACAACCCCAAGGGCCAGCACTACACCTCCGTGGACCGCGAGCTGCTGCTCGCGTACAAGGAGAGCCCGCAGGGTCAGATCATTCACGTCGGCATCAACGAGGCGGGCGCCCTCGCGGCGTTCACCGCGGCCGGCACGTCGTACGCGACGCACGGCGAACCGCTGATCCCGGTCTACGTCTTCTATTCGATGTTCGGGTTCCAGCGGACGGGCGACGCCCAGTGGGCGGCGGGCGACCAGATGGCGCGCGGCTTCATCATCGGCGCGACCGCCGGTCGCACGACGCTGACCGGTGAGGGTCTGCAGCACGCCGACGGGCACTCGCAGCTCCTGGCGTCCACCAACCCCGCCACCGTGTCGTACGACCCGGCCTATGGGTACGAGATCTCGCACATCGTCCGCTCCGGTATCGAGCGCATGTACGGCGGCGAGCACCCGGACCCGAACGTCATGTACTACATCACCGTGTACAACGAGCCCTACGTGCAGCCCGCCGAGCCCGAGAACGTGGATGTCGACGGCATCGTCCGCGGTATGCACCGCATCTCGACCGGCGAGGGCGACGGGCCCCGCACGCAGCTTCTCGCCTCGGGCGTGGGCGTGCCGTGGGCGTTCGAGGCTCAGCGCCTGCTCAAGGACGACTGGGGCGTCGTGGCCGATGTGTGGTCGGTCACCTCGTGGACCGAGCTGCGCCGCGATGGCCTCGCCGCCGACGAGCACAACTTCCTGCACCCGGAGGCGGAGCCGCGCGTGGCGTACCTGACGGACAAGCTCAAGGAAGCCGAAGGTCCCGTCGTCGCGGTCAGCGACTGGATGCACGCCGTCCAGGACCAGATCCGCCAGTGGGTCCCGCAGAACTACTGGACGCTCGGTGCCGATGGCTTCGGCTTCTCCGACACCCGCGCGGCGGCCCGTCGATTCTTCAAGATCGACGGCCCCTCGCTCGCCGTGCGCGCCCTGCAGGCGCTGGCGGAGGAGGGCAAGGTCGATCGCGCCGTCGTCGGACAGGCGATCGAGAAGTACCGCCTGCACGACGTCAACGCCGGCACCAGCGGCAACGCGGGCGGCGAGGCCTGATCACGTGAGTGAACCCACGGTCGGGACCGGCTCCCCCCTCTCGGGCGGGACCGGTCCCGACCGCATTTCGCGCGACGGCCTCGATCGCGTCGCGCGCGACAAGGAAGAGACCCTCGTGTGGTTGCGCCGGATCTCCGGCGACCTCGCGACGGCCACGATCCAGCGCCTCGAAGAGACCCTCCCCTGGTACGCCGGGATGCCGCCGGCCCGGCGCTCGGCCGTCGGCCTCGTGGCCCAGGCGGGCATCACGTCGTTCACGCAGTGGGTCGAGGATCCCGCGCAGACCCCGGCGATCGCGTCGGACATCTTCGCGGCGGCTCCGCGCGAGCTCTTGCGCAGCGTGAGCCTGACGCAGACGCTGCAACTCGTCCGCGTCACCGTCGAGGTGATGGAGGAGCGCGTCGCCGGGCGGAGCAAGAGTGTGCGCGAGGCGATGCTCCTGTACTCGCGCGAGGTCGCGTTCGCCGCCGCCGACGTCTATGCGCGTGCCGCGGAGGCACGCGGCCTCTGGGACGCGCGTCTCGAGGCGCTCGTGGTCGACTCGATCCTCACGGGCGAGGCCGACGAAGAACTGCCCAGCCGCATCGCCGCCCTCGGATGGCACGGGCACGGAGAGGTCGCCGTCCTCGTCGGGACGACTCCCCCGCAGTTCGACGTCGATCAGGTGCGCCGCACGGCGCGCAAGCTCGGAGTCGACGTGCTCATCGGCGTCCAGGGGTCTCGTCTCGTCCTCGTGCTCGGCCGAGCCGAACTGCCCGCGCGGGGTGGCGACGACACGACCGAGCTCCCGTTCGCCGAGATCGCCAAGCGGCTCGAACCCGGGTTCGGGTCGGGCCACCTGGTGCTCGGCCCCCCGGTCGCGGCTCTCGTCGACGCCGGTCAGAGCGCCCGAGCGGCGCTGGCTGGCTTCGCCGTCGCGCGCGCGTGGCGCAACGCGCCGCGCCCGGTGGAGGCCGACGACCTGCTGCCCGAGCGCGCTCTCGCCGGAGACGCGGTGGCGAAGCAGACGCTGGTGGACCGCGTCTACCGGCCCCTCCAAGCGCACAGCACCGATCTCGTCGCGACGCTCTGGAGCTACCTCGACAACGGCCGCTCCCTCGAAGCGACCGCTCGCGAGCTGTACGTGCACCCGAACACGGTCCGGTACCGCCTCAAGCGCGTCTCCGAGGTGATCGGATGGGATGCCACCGGCCCTCGCGAGGCGCTCATCCTGCAGACGGCCTTGATTCTCGGGTCGATCGGAACGGATGCCACGCGACGGCGCGGAGCCGCCGGTCGGCGCCCTCCCCTGTCGCGCTGATGCACGGCTCGCACAAAGACACGCCGCATATCTGTGTCGATACCTCCATAAGACGGCGCTCGATCCTTGGCAGGATGGGACCGTGATCATCGCCGTCTTCCCCGGGCAGGGGTCGCAGACCCCTGGGTTCCTCACACCGTGGCTCGAACTCGACGGGGCACGCGAGCGTCTCGCCGCGTACTCCGAGCAGGCGGGTGTCGACCTCATCGCCGCCGGCACCGAGTGGGATGCCGACCGCATCCGCGACACGAGCGTCGCCCAGCCGCTGATCGTGGCGGCGAGCCTGCTGTCGTGGTCCGCCTTGACGCAGCGCTCCGGAAGCGCCGTCGCCGGGGTCGCGGGGCATTCGGTCGGCGAGATCGCCGCGCTGGCGGCATCCGGAGTCCTGACCGAGGACGATGCGCTCCGCCTCGTCGGTCTGCGCGGACGTGCCATGGCCGAAGCCGCCGCCGTCACCGAGACGGGCATGAGCGCGGTGGTCGGGGGCGACGAGGCGGTCGTCCT